>JBAUYV010000097.1:0-62499 GCA_049584975.1 Xanthobacteraceae bacterium
TCGAGGAGCTTGCCGGCTACCTCGTCAACGAGATCCAGGACGTCTATCGGCTCCAGGGCGTGGCGATCAACGACAAGCACATCGAGGTGATCGTCCGGCAGATGCTGCAGAAGGTCGAGATCAACGATTCCGGAGAGACCGACCTGATCCAGGGCGAGCAGATCGACAAGATCGAGTTCGACGAGGTCAATGCGCGGGGGGCGGAGGAAGGCAAGAAGCCGGCGACCGCGCATCCGGTGCTGCTCGGCATCACCAAGGCCTCGCTGCAGACGCGGTCGTTCATCTCGGCGGCTTCGTTCCAGGAGACCACGCGCGTGCTCACAGAGGCCGCGGTCAACGGCAAGGCCGACACGCTCAACGGCCTCAAGGAGAACGTCATCGTTGGCCGCCTGATCCCGGCCGGTACAGGCGCGATGATGAACAAGGTCCGCGAGATCGCTATCAAGCGCGACCAGCTCATCCTCGCCGAGCGCGAGAAGGAGAAAGAGGCGGCGATCAAGGCCGAAGCGTCCGCGGAACCCGCAGCGCTGCCGGCGGCCGAGTAGGCGCCTCGCAAAGTACCGAACCGAAGGGCCGCCGCGTTGGCGGCCCTTTTCTTTCGTCACGCCCGGTCTTGTGTCGGGCATCCACGTCTTAGCGGCGCCAGCCAACGTCGTGGATGGCCGGGACGAGCCCGGCCATGACGATATAGAAGGAGGCGATGTCAACGAATCTCAAAATCCTCAGCGGCGGCGCGATGCGCGCGCTTCTCGTCGAGGCCGTGCCGTTATTCGAAAGCGCGACGGGGATTAAGGCCGACGTCCGTTTCGCACTCACCTCGGTGCTGAAAAAAGAAATCGAGGACGGCGCGATCTTCGACGTTGCTCTGCTGCCGCGCCCGGAGCTTGACGCGCTCGTGCAGCAGAGGAGCGTCGGCGCCGGTACGCAGACCGACATCACGCGGTCCGCAGTTGGTCTCGCCGTGCGCGCGGGCGAGCCGAAGCCCGATATCGGAACAGTCGCCGCTTTCAAGCGCACGCTGCTGGCAGCGCAGACGGTCGGTTATAGCGACGGCCCGAGCGGTGCCTATGTGGCGGAACTATTGCAGCGCCTTGGGGTCGCCCAGGAGATGAAAGCGAAGGTCAGGTTGACCAGCCGCCCGGTGGCGGAACTCGTGGCCGAAGGCCAAGCCGAGATTGGACTACAGCAGATCGTGGCCATCCTCCCGGTCAAAGGTGCCGATCTCGTCGGCCCGCTACCTGCCGAATTGCAGAACATCATTGTCTACGCGGCCGGACTGTCGGCCCGGAACGCAAACGGCCAGGCGGCGCGCCAGTTCATCGCGTTCATGGCGACGCCGCAAGCCGTGCAGCTGATCCGGGCCAAGGGGATGGAGCCGGGGTGAGTGGAAAACTGCGGGCGATTCCGCAGATGTGCTTGCGCCGTCGCGCTTTTTTGCCCGACTCGGCTTGACTTCGCGCACTCGCGTCGATAGATACGCCACACTTTTCGGCAGGCGGTGAGCTTCGCCAGTCGGAACGGCATGCCGGGTCCCCGTTTAAGCTATTGAAAGTCTTAGGCTTTCTTGGCTCGCCGGATTCGGCGCGACGCCTCGACGAAGGAAGCTCAAACGCTGCCTCTGACTTCGAAGGGTCAGATACTGGAAGCATGACCGCGGTTGTCCCGTGGTCCTCTGCGTAGGCCAAGCGCCCCTCCGCAACGGAGCGGATGGAGCGATTTGGTTTTGCGCGAATGGAATCTGCTTAGGCGAGAGCCCCGGCGAGGCGGCGGGGTGGAAGCTCCGGCCAGGAGTGAGGCGAACGGATGCCGACGATCAACCAGCTCATTCGCAAACCGCGGGTCACGCAGCACGCGAAAAAGAAGGTGCCGGCCTTGCAGCAGAGCCCGCAAAAGCGCGGCGTCTGCACGCGCGTCTATACGACGACGCCGAAGAAGCCGAACTCGGCGCTGCGCAAGGTCGCGAAGGTTCGTCTGACCAATGGCTTTGAGGTCATCGGTTACATCCCGGGCGAGGGCCATAACCTGCAGGAGCATTCGGTGGTGATGATCCGCGGCGGCCGCGTGAAAGACCTTCCGGGTGTGCGCTACCACATTCTCCGCGGCGTGCTCGATACGCAAGGCGTAAAGAACCGCAAGCAACGCAGGTCGAAATACGGAGCAAAGAGGCCGAAGTGATCGGCCTCTTTGCGTAGTATCCCCGGGCGACCCCGGACTTGATCCGGGGGAAGCCCGGGAATCTTGAGAGGGAAATTGATGCCGGCTTGCGCCGGCGAAACAAGGAAAGACGTGGATGGCCGGGACAAGACCGGCCATGACGAAGGAAGAGAAAGATGTCCCGCCGTCACAGAGCCGACAAACGCGAGATCCTGCCGGACCCGAAATTCGGGAATGAGGTGGTCACCAAATTCATGAATTCGGTGATGCACGCGGGCAAGAAATCGGTGGCGGAGACTATTGTCTACGGCGCGTTGGACATGATCGAGGGCAAGACCCGGCAGAGTCCGGTAACCGTATTCCAGCAGGCGCTCGACAACGTCATGCCGTCGATCGAAGTCCGTTCGCGGCGCGTCGGCGGTGCCACCTATCAGGTGCCGGTCGAGGTGCGCACGTCGCGGCGCCAGGCGCTCGGCATCCGCTGGATCATTTCCGCGGCCCGCGAACGCAATGAGAAAACGATGACCGAGCGGCTCTCCGCGGAACTGCTCGATGCATCCAATAACAGGGGGAACGCCGTTAAGAAGCGCGAAGACACGCACCGGATGGCGGAAGCCAACCGTGCGTTCTCGCACTATCGCTGGTAAGGCCAGCGGCAGCGAAGGATTTCCCCATGCCCCGTATCCATCCAATCGAGGACTATCGCAACTTCGGCATCATGGCCCACATCGATGCCGGCAAGACGACGACGACCGAGCGCGTCCTCTATTACACCGGCAAGAGCCATAAGATCGGCGAAGTCCATGACGGCGCAGCGACCATGGACTGGATGGAGCAAGAGCAGGAGCGCGGCATCACGATCACGTCGGCCGCGACCACCGCCTTTTGGAACGGCAAGCGCCTGAACATCATCGACACACCCGGCCACGTCGACTTCACCATCGAGGTCGAGCGTTCGTTGCGCGTGCTCGACGGCGCGGTGTGCGTGCTCGACTCCAATCAGGGCGTGGAGCCGCAGACCGAGACGGTGTGGCGTCAGGGCGACAAGTATCGCGTCCCGCGCATCGTGTTCTGCAACAAGATGGATAAGATTGGCGCTGATTTTTTCCAGTGCCTGAAGGACATCGTCGATCGCCTCGGCGCCAAGCCGGTGGCGATCCAGCTGCCGATCGGGGCCGAGAGCGGGTTCAAGGGCATCATCGATCTCGTGCGCATGGTCGGCGTCGTCTGGGACGAAGAGACGCTTGGCGCGAATTATCACGACATCGAAATACCCGCCGAGCTCAAGGACCAGGCTAAGGAATATCGCGAGAAGCTCGTTGAGGCGGCCGTAGAGCTCGATGATGACGCGATGACCGCGTATCTCGAGGGCAAGGAGCCGGACGAGGCGACGCTTAAGCGTCTCATCCGTAAGGCCACCATTGTCAGCTCGTTCTTCCCGGTACTGTGCGGCTCCGCGTTCAAGAACAAGGGCGTGCAGCCGCTGCTCGACGCCGTGGTCGATTATTTGCCGTCGCCGCTCGATGTGCCGCCGGTTAAGGGCGTCGATCTCAAGGGCAATGAGGTCGAGCGCAAACCGTCCGACACCGAGCCGATGTCGCTGCTTGGCTTCAAGATCATGGACGATCCGTTCGTCGGCACCATCACGTTTTGCCGCATCTACTCGGGCAAGCTTGAGAGCGGCACCGGCGTGATGAACTCGACCAAGGACCGCAAGGAGCGGGTCGGCCGCATGCTCCTCATGCACGCCAACAACCGCGAGGACATCAAGGAAGCCTTTGCGGGCGATATCGTGGCGCTGGCCGGCCTCAAAGAGGTGCGTACCGGCGACACGCTGTGCGATCCGCAGAAGCCGGTGATCCTGGAAAAGATGGAGTTCCCCGATCCGGTCATCGAAATTGCCATCGAGCCGAAGTCGAAAGCCGACCAGGAAAAGCTCGGCGTCGCGCTGGCCAAGCTCGTGGCCGAAGACCCCTCGTTCCGTGTCCATACCGATCAAGAGTCCGGCCAGACCATCATCAAGGGCATGGGTGAGCTGCACCTCGACATCAAGGTCGATATTCTCAAGCGCACCTACAAAGTCGACGCCAATATCGGCGCGCCGCAGGTCGCCTATCGCGAGAAGATCACGCGGCGGGCGACCGAGGACTACACCCATAAGAAGCAGACTGGCGGCCACGGTCAATTCGCCCGCATCAAGATCGTCGCCGAACCGAGCGCGCCCGGCGAGGGTTTCGTGTTCGAGAACGAAATAGTCGGCGGATCGGTGCCGAGGGAGTTTTTCCCGGCGGTCGAGAAAGGTCTCGAAGGATCGTTGAGCTCCGGCATTCTCGCCGGCTTTCCGGTGGTCGATATCAAGGTCAGCCTCGTCGACGGCGCCTCGCATGACGTCGATTCATCCGCGATGGCGTTCGAGATTTGCGCGCGCGCTGCGATGCGCGAGGTGCTGCGGAAGGGTGGCCCTGTGCTGCTCGAGCCGATCATGAAGGTCGAGGTGGTGACGCCGGAGGACTACACCGGGTCGGTCATCGGCGATCTGAATTCGCGCCGCGGCCAGATTCAAGGTCAGGACATGCGCGGCAACGCCAACGTCATTTCGGCGATGGTGCCGCTCGCCAACATGTTCTCCTACGTCAACAACCTGCGCTCCATGAGTCAGGGGCGCGCCACTTTCACCATGCAATTCGATCACTACGCCGAGGTACCCAAAGGCGTAGCCGACGAGGTTCAGGCCAAATACGCCTGACCGCCAACCTACAGAAGTTCAAGGAAGAGCCGGAACGGAGAGCCCCCATGGCTAAGGAAAAATTCAACCGCAACAAGCCTCATTGCAATATCGGCACGATCGGCCACGTCGATCATGGCAAGACGACGCTGACGGCGGCGATCACCAAGGTGTTGTCGGAAAAAGGTCAGGCGCAATTCACTGCGTACGACCAGATCGACAAGGCGCCGGAAGAGAAGGCGCGTGGCATCACCATTGCCACCGCGCACGTCGAGTATGAGACCGACAAGCGCCATTACGCCCACGTCGACTGCCCCGGGCATGCCGACTACGTCAAGAACATGATCACCGGCGCTGCGCAGATGGATGGTGCCATTCTGGTGGTGAGCGCCGCCGACGGCCCGATGCCGCAGACCCGCGAGCATATCCTGCTCGCACGTCAGGTCGGCGTCCCCGCGCTCGTCGTCTACCTCAACAAGGTGGACATGGTGGACGATCCGGAGCTCCTCGAGCTCGTCGAGCTCGAAGTGCGCGAGCTGCTGTCAAAATATCAGTTCCCCGGCGACAAGATTCCGTTCGTCAAAGGCTCCGCGCTGCAGGCGCTTGAGGGCAAGAACCCCGATCTGGGCAAGAACTCGATCGATGCGCTGATGAAAGCGGTCGATGATTACATCCCGCAGCCCGAGCGTCCGAAGGATCAGCCGTTCCTGATGCCGGTGGAAGACGTGTTCTCGATCTCCGGCCGCGGCACCGTGTGCACCGGCCGCATCGAGCGCGGCGTCATCAAGGTTGGCGAGGAAGTCGAGATCGTTGGCATCAAGCCGACGACGAAGACCGTGGTCACCGGTGTCGAAATGTTCCGCAAGCTGCTCGATCAGGGCGAGGCCGGCGACAACGTCGGCTGCCTGCTGCGCGGCACGAAACGCGAAGAGGTGGAGCGCGGCCAGGTGCTGTGCAAGCCGGGCTCGGTCAAGCCGCACACCAAGTTCAAGGCCGAGGCCTACATCCTCACCAAGGAGGAGGGCGGACGCCATACGCCGTTCTTCACCAATTACCGGCCGCAATTCTATTTCCGCACCACCGACGTGACCGGCGTGGTGACGCTTCCGGAAGGCACCGAGATGGTGATGCCGGGAGACAATATCGCCATGGAAGTGACGCTGATCGTGCCGATCGCCATGGAGAAGCAGCTTCGCTTCGCCATCCGCGAAGGCGGCAGGACGGTCGGCGCCGGGGTGGTCGCAGATATCATCGAGTAGGGACCGGGACTAACGAACAGCGAGTGGATTGAGCTCCATTCGCTGTTTGCCATTCGCCACTCGCGGGGACAAAGAAATGAACGGCCAAAACATCCGAATCCGATTGAAGGCGTTCGATCATCGCATCCTCGATGCGTCCACGCGCGAGATCGTCAACACGGCCAAGCGCACCGGTGCGCAGGTCCGTGGACCGATTCCGTTGCCGACCAAGATCGAGAAATTCACCGTGAACCGCTCGCCGCACGTCGACAAGAAGAGCCGTGAGCAGTTTGAGATGCGCACGCACAAGCGTCTGCTCGATATCGTCGATCCGACGCCGCAAACAGTCGATGCGCTGATGAAGCTCGATCTTGCCGCCGGCGTCGACGTCGAGATCAAGCTCTAAGGCCGGCAAGGGGACAACAATGCGTTCCGGGGTGCTCGCGCAAAAAGTCGGAATGACGCGGCTGTTCACCGAGACCGGCGAACACGTGCCGGTCACGGTGCTGCGCCTGGCCAATTGCCAGGTGGTCGCACACCGTACCAAGGAAAAAAACGGCTACGTGGCGCTGCAGCTCGGCGCCGGCGTCCGCAAGGTGCAACGCGCCAACAAGGCCGACCGCGGTTACTTTGCCGTGGCCAAGGTCGAGCCCAAGCGCAAACTCGCCGAGTTCCGCGTCGACGATGATGGGCTGATCCCGGTCGGCGCCGAGATCACCGCCGATCATTTTGTCGTCGGCCAGTATGTCGACGTCACCGGCACCTCGACCGGCAAAGGCTTCGCCGGCGGTATGAAGCGGTGGAATTTCGCCGGCCTGCGGGCGACCCACGGCGTCTCCATCTCGCACCGCTCGATCGGCTCGACCGGCGGCCGGCAAGATCCCGGAAGGACCTTTAAGAACAAGAAAATGCCTGGCCACCTCGGCGTCGATCGGGTGACCACGCTCAATCTCAAGGTGATGCAGACCGACGTGGCGCGCGGCTTGATCCTGGTCGAGGGCGCGGTCCCGGGCGGCAAGGGCGGCTGGATCACGGTACGCGATGCGGTGAAGAAGAAGCTGCCCGATGGCGTCCCCAAGCCCGGCAAGTTCCGGCTCGCCGACAATGCCGCCGCAGCTCCTGTCTCGATCGACGGACAGAGCGGGGAGAGTGCGTGATATGGAAATAAAGGTCACGACGCTCGACGGCAAAGAGGCAGGGTCCGTCACCCTGTCCGACGCCATCTTCGGCTTGGAGCCGCGCACCGACATCATTCACCGCTGCGTCGTCTGGCAATTGGCCAAGCGTCAGCGCGGTACGCATGCGGTCAAGAATCGCGCCGAGATCCACCGCACCGGTAAGAAAATGTACCGGCAGAAGGGCACCGGCTCTGCCCGGCACGGCTCGGCCCGGGTGAACTTGTTCCGCGGCGGCGGCCGTTCGTTCGGCCCGCAGGTGCGCAGCCACGAAATCGGCCTGCCGAAAAAGGTGCGCGCGCTTGCGCTCAAGCATGCGCTCTCGGCCAAGGCCAAGGATGACGGCATCATCGTCATCGAGGCGCTCGCGGTGAAGGAAGGCAAGACCAAGGAGCTGCGTTCCAGCTTCGAAAAGCTCGGTCTTGCCAACGCGCTGTTCATCGATGGTGCCGAGGTGGCCGAGGCCGTGCGCAACGCCGCGCGCAACATTCCGAATATCGATGTGCTCCCGGTCGCGGGCATCAACGTCTATGACGTCATGCGGCGGCACAAGCTGGTGCTGACCCGTGCAGCCGTCGATGCGCTGGAGGCGCGATTCAAATGACCACCAGCGATCCGCGCCATTACGACGTTATTTTGTCGCCTGTGATCACCGAGAAGGCGACCAATGCGTCCGAGCACAACAAGGTGATCTTCAAGGTCGCTATGGACGCGACCAAGCCGCAGATCAAAGACGCCGTAGAGAAGCTCTTTGACGTGAAGGTCAAGAGCGTCAACACGCTGCGCCGTCGCGGCAAATGGAAGATTTTCAAAGGCCGAGTCGGGCGTCAATCCGATTCAAAGCGCGCGATCGTGACCCTCGAAGAGGGTCAGAGGATCGACGTGACCACAGGACTGTAAGGGGGCGAGGCGATGGCACTCAAAACCTACAATCCGGTCACGGCAGGCCAGCGCCAGCTGGTGCTCGTCGATCGCTCCGGCCTCTATGCGGGCAAACCGGTGAAGGCTCTCACCGAAGGCAAGAACTCCACCGGCGGCCGCAACAATTCCGGATCGATCACCAGCCGCTATCGCGGCGGCGGCCACAAGAAGGCGTATCGCATCATCGACTTCAGGCGCCGCAAGTTCGATGCGCCCGCCAAGGTCGAGCGGATCGAATACGATCCGAACCGCACCGGGTTTATCGCGCTGATCAAATACGGAGATGGTGAACTCAACTACATCCTGGCGCCGCAGCGGCTGTCCGTCGGCGACACTGTGGTCGCCGGTGAATATGTCGACGTCAAACCCGGCAACGCCATGCCGCTCGCCAACATTCCGGTCGGCACCATCGTCCACAATATCGAGCTTAAGATCGGCAAGGGCGGACAGATCGCGCGCTCGGCGGGCACTTACGCGCAAATCGTCGGTCGCGATGGCGAATACGTGATCTTGCGGCTTAATTCGGGTGAGCAGCGGCTGGTCCATGGCCACTGCATCGCCACCGTCGGCGCGGTTTCGAACCCGGACAACATGAACATTTCGATCGGCAAGGCTGGCCGCAACCGTTGGATGGGCTGGCGCGGCCATGTCCGCGGCGAGACCATGAATCCGGTCGACCATCCGCTCGGCGGGCGCACACGCGGCGGCCGCCATCCCGTGACGCCCTGGGGCAAGCCGACCAAGGGCATGAAGACACGGAAGAACAAGAGTACCACCAAATTCATCATGCTGAGCCGCCACGCGCGGAAGAAGAAAAAGTAGGAGATAGGGCGATGGTGCGGTCGGTTTGGAAGGGTCCGTTTTTCGACGGCTATCTGATGAAGAAGGTGGACGCGGCGCGCGCGTCGGGCCGCCATGACATGATCCGCATCTGGTCGCGACGCTCGACCATACTGCCGCAATTCGTCGGGCTGACTTTCGGTGTCTACAACGGCCAGAAGCACATCCCGGTGATGGTCACCGAGGAAATGGTCGGCCACAAATTTGGAGAGTTTTCGCCGACGCGCTCGTTCTACGGCCATTCGTCGGACCGCAAGGCCAAGCGCACGGGCTCGTCCGGAGCGTCGGCAGGCGGTGGGGGTGCGGCGCCGGCAGCGCCCGCGGCGCCTGCGGGCGGCGCGTCGTAAGGCGGGGAGAGAGGTCATGGGCAAGAAAGGGCGAGAGCGCTCGCTCGCCGATAACGAGGCGAAAGCGGTTTCCCGCATGCTGCGGGTGAGCCCGCAGAAGCTGAACCTTTTGGCGCAGCTCATCCGCGGCAAGAAGGTTGCGACCGCGCTGGCCGATCTCGAATTCTCGCGCAAGCGCATCGCCCGGGACGTGCGCAAGTGTTTGGAATCGGCGATCGCCAATGCGGAGAACAATCACGATCTCGATGTCGACGATCTCGTGGTGGTTCAGGCCCATGTCGGCAAGGCGCTGGTGATCAAGCGACATCAGCCGCGCGCCCGCGGCAGGGTTGGGCGGATTTTCAAGCCGTTCGCGAACCTCACCATCGTGCTGCGTGAGGTCGAGGCGGCGGCGAACTAGGGAAGCGGTTAGGAGAAGACCATGGGTCAGAAAGTCAATCCGATCGGGCTTCGTCTCGGTATCAACCGCACCTGGGATTCGCGGTGGTATGCGGGCAAGGCCAGCTACGGCGCGCTGCTGCATGAGGACATGGAAATTCGCAAGGCGCTGATGGCGGAGCTGAAGCAGGCCGCCGTGTCCAAGATCGTGATCGAGCGCCCGCACAAGAAGTGCCGCGTCACCATCCACTCGGCGCGCCCCGGCGTGGTCATCGGCAAGAAGGGCGCCGACATCGAAAAATTGCGCCGCAAGGTCGCGGAACTGACCGACAGCGACGTGGTCATCAACATCATCGAAATTCGCAAGCCCGAACTCGACGCCCAGCTCGTCGCCGAATCGATCGCCCAGCAGCTCGAACGCCGCGTGGCCTTCCGCCGCGCCATGAAGCGCGCGGTGCAATCGGCTATGCGGCTCGGCGCCGGCGGCATCCGCATCAATTGCTCCGGTCGGCTGGGTGGGGCCGAGATCGCGCGCATGGAATGGTACCGCGAAGGTCGCGTGCCGTTGCATACGCTGCGCGCAGACGTCGATTACGGCGTTGCCACGGCCTTCACCACCTACGGCACCTGCGGTGTGAAGGTGTGGATCTTCAAAGGCGAGATCATGGAGCACGACCCGATGGCCCAGGACAAGAAGATGGCCGAGGCCGAGGCCGGCGGCGGCCGTCCGCGGCGCGACGCGGCGTGAACGAGAGAAGCTGAACAGAGGCGTCCGTCATGCTGCAACCGAAGCGAACAAAATTCAGGAAGGCGCACAAGGGCCGCATCAAGGGCATCGCGAGCAGCGCGATCGACTTGGCGTTTGGTCAGTTCGGCCTCAAGGCGCTGGAGCCCGACCGGGTCACGGCGCGGCAGATCGAGGCCGCGCGCCGCGCGCTCACCCGTCACATGAAACGCTCGGGGCGCGTGTGGATCCGCGTCTTTCCCGACGTGCCGGTTTCCAAAAAGCCGCTCGAAGTGCGCATGGGCTCGGGCAAGGGTACGCCGGAATTCTGGGTCGCGCGGGTCAAGCCGGGCCGCATCATCTTCGAGATCGATGGCGTGACCGTGCAGATCGCCAAGGAGGCGCTGTTGCTGGCGGCCGCCAAGTTGCCGATCAAAACCCGCTTCGTAGAGCGCATCGGCGAATAGGCGTGTGATGAAAGCGACCGACATCAAAGTCATGACGATCGATCAGATCGACGACGAAGTGCTCAAGCTGAAGAAAGAGCAGTTCAATCTGCGTTTTCAGCGCGCCACCGGGCAATTAGAAAATACCGCCCGCGTGCGCGAAGTGCGGCGTGACATTGCGCGGCTTAAGACCATCGCGCAGCAAAAGCGCGCCGGCGCAAAAGGCTAAGGGGAAAAAGATGCCGAAGCGTATGCTGCAGGGTGTCGTGGTGGGCGACAAACAGAGCAAGACACTGGTGGTGCGCGTCGAGCGCCGCTACACCCATCCTTTGTTCAAGAAGACGGTGCGCCGTTCGAAAAAGTTCTACGCGCACGATGAGAAGAACGAGTTCAAGGTCGGCGACATCGTGTGGATCGAAGAGCACCGGCCGATTTCTAAGCTCAAGCGCTGGGCGGTCGTGCGCGGCGAGAAGAAGCAAGCTTCCTAGGCGCACGGCAGAGAAGAAAGTAAGTGGGGTAGCCCATGATCCAGATGCAATCCAACCTCGACGTGGCGGACAATTCCGGCGCGCGCCGCGTCATGTGCATCAAGGTGCTCGGCGGCAGCAAGCGCAAGTACGCCACCATCGGGGACGTGATCGTCGTCTCGGTGAAGGAGGCGATCCCGCGCGGCCGCGTGAAGAAGGGCGACGTGATGAAGGCGGTCATCGTGCGCATCTCCAAGGATATCAAGCGCGCCGATGGCTCGATCATCCGCTTCGACCGCAACGCCGCAGTGCTGATCAATCCGCAGATGGAGCCGGTGGGCACGCGCATTTTCGGGCCCGTCCCGCGCGAGCTGCGGGCCAAGAATCACATGAAGATCATTTCGCTTGCGCCCGAGGTGCTGTGATGGCGGCGAGAATCAAAAAGGGCGATACGGTCGTCATCATCGCCGGCCGCGACAAGGGCCGCACCGGCGAGGTGATCGAGATGCGCCGCGACGAAGGGCGTGCGCTGGTGCGCGGCCTCAACATGGTCAAGCGCCATCAGCGCCAGAGCACGACGCAGGAGGGTGGCATCATCTCCAAAGAGGCGCCGATCCACGTATCCAATATCGCGCTTGCTGATCCCAAAGATGGCAAGCCGACCCGGGTGGGCTTCAAGTTGGTCGGCACCGGCGACGAGCGCAAGAAGGTGCGCGTCGCCAAGCGTTCGGGAGTCGAGATCGATGGCTGATACGGACGAAAAGAAAGCCAAGAAGGCGGATAAGGCCGAGAAGCCGAAGCGCCCGGCGAAGGCCGACCAGGCCGAGAAGCCGGTCAAGGCGCAGAAGGCCGAAAAGGGCGAACCGACTGCGAAGACGGCGAAGCCGGAGGCTGGCGAGAAGGCCGACGGCAAGGCCGGCAAGGCCGAGCGCTCGCCGGAGCCGCGCGTTCCGGCGCGCCTGAAGGTGCAGTTCGACGAGGCGATCCGCGGCAAGCTTGGGGAGCAGTTCGGCTACAAGAACCGCTTCCAGATTCCGAGCATCGACAAGATCGTCATCAACATGGGGATCGGCGAGGGCGTCGCCGACCGCAAGAAGGTGGAGTCGGCCGCGGCTGACCTGGCGCTCATCTCCGGGCAGAAGGCCATTGTCACCAAGGCGCGCAAGTCGATCGCGACCTACAAGCTGCGCGCCGGCCAGGCCATCGGCTGCAAGGTGACGCTGCGCAAGGCGCGCATGTACGAATTCATCGATCGGCTCATCAACATCGCGCTGCCGCGCGTGCGCGATTTCCGCGGCCTTTCGCCCAAGAGCTTCGACGGCCGCGGCAACTACACCCTCGGCATCAAGGAACACATCGTGTTTCCCGAGATCGACTACGACAAGGCCGCCGACATCTGGGGCATGGACATCACCGTGTGCACAACTGCGCGTAACGACGACGAAGCGCGCGCATTGTTGACGGCATTCAATTTTCCGTTCCGGCAGTGAGGCCCAGTCGATCGACGGGCCTCAGACGCGGAACCGCGAGGAGAACGAGATGGCGAAGAAGAGTGCGATCGAGAAGAATAACCGGCGCCGCCGGATGACGAAGAAGTATTCGGGCCAGCGATCCCGGCTCAAGGCGATTGCGCAGGACAAGACGAAGCCGGACGAAGAGAGGTTCGCGGCGACGCTAAAGCTCGCCAAGCTGCCGCGCAACTCGTCCGCCACCCGCATCCGCAACCGCTGCGAGATCACCGGGCGCCCGCGCGGCTATTACCGCAAGCACAAGCTGTCGCGCATCGCGTTGCGGGAGCTGGGCTCCAAGGGCCTGATCCCGGGTCTGTTGAAGTCGAGCTGGTAAGGAGGCTCGCACGATGTCCATGAACGATCCGCTCGGCGACCTGCTCACGCGCATCCGCAACGCGCAGATGCGCAACAAAGGCAAGGTCTCGAGCCCGAACTCCAAATTGCGCGAGCGTGTGCTTGAGGTGCTCAAGAGCGAAGGCTACATCCGCGGGTATGCGGTCGTGGAGCGCGAAGGCCGCTCGGAGATCGAGGTCGAGCTGAAGTATTTCGACGGTGAGCCGGTGATCCGCGAGATCGAGCGGATTTCCAAGCCCGGCCGCCGCGTCTACACCTCGGTCAAGAACCTGCCGCGCATCAACAATGGACTGGGCGTCGCCATCGTCTCGACGCCGAAGGGCGTCATGGCCGACCACGAAGCCCGCGACGCCAATGTCGGCGGCGAGATCCTCTGCACGGTGTTCTAATGTCCCGCATCGGAAAAAAGCCAATCGTCGTTCCCTCCGGCATTACCGCCAATATCGAGGGCCAGACCGTGAAGGTGAAAGGCCCGAAGGGCGCGCTTCAGGTCGTCCTGCACGACGATGTAGAGGTCAAGCTCGATGGCGGGCAGATCAAGGTCGATCCGCGCTCCGACAGCAAGCGGGCGCGCTCGCAATGGGGCACCTCGCGGACGCTGATCTCCAATCTTATTGTCGGCGTGACCAAGGGCTTCGAAGAGCGGCTGGAGATCAATGGCGTCGGCTATCGCGCCGCCGTGCAGGGCAAGAACCTGCAGATCGCGCTGGGCTACAGCCACGACATCGTCTATCCGATCCCTGAAGGCATCACCATCGCAACGCCGCGGCCGATCGAGATCGTGATCAGCGGCAGCGACCGACAGAAGGTCGGTCAGGTGGCCGCCGAGATCCGCGATTACCGGCCGCCCGAGCCTTACAAGGGCAAGGGCATCAAATACGCGGGCGAGCGCATTTTCCGCAAGGAAGGTAAGAAGAAATGATCAAGGTTGGATTTCTCAAGGAGCTCAAGCCCGGCGATCTCATCGTCCTGCCCGGTGGCGGACGGGAGCCGTTGCGCTTCAGCGCGGCGACGCTTGGCCCGTTTGCCGAAGCAGTGGAGCCGCCGCAGGATTCGGACGAAGTACTGCGCGCGTTGATCGCATCGCGCAAGCAGCGTGGCCAGAACTAACGGGGTCGGCGATGACCAAGCTCAATGACAGAATGGGGCGGCGGAAGGGGCGCGTGCGCGGCGCACTGTTGCGGGCGGCCCATGGCCGCAAGCGGCTTTCCGTGTTCCGCTCCTCAAAGCATATCTACGCGCAGGTAATCGATGACGATGCGGGCAAGACGCTCGCGTCTGCCTCGTCGATCGAGAAGCCGACGCGTGAGTCGCTGAAGACCGGCGCCAGCGTCGAGGCCGCCAAGACCGTCGGCAAGCTCATCGCTGAGCGCGCGAAGGAAAAGGGCGTCAAGGACGTGGTGTTCGATCGCGGCGGCTATCTGTATCACGGCCGGGTCAAGGCTCTGGCCGAGGCTGCGCGCGAGGGCGGACTGAACTTCTGAAGGCATAGGTTTAGCGACATGGGCTTTAACAACACGGGTTTTAACAACATGGCGGACAGATATGGCGCGTGAACCCCGCGAACGGCGGCGAGACGAAGAGCGCGACAGCGAATTCGTCGACAAGCTGGTCCACATCAACCGCGTGGCCAAGGTGGTGAAGGGCGGCCGGCGCTTCGGCTTTGCGGCTTTGGTCGTCGTCGGCGATCAGAAGGGCCGGGTCGGCTTCGGCCACGGCAAGGCGCGCGAGGTGCCGGAAGCCATCCGCAAGGCGACCGACGCGGCCAAGCGCGCGCTGACCCGCGTGCCGTTGCGCGAGGGGCGAACGTTGCATCACGACGTGGCTGGCCGCCATGGCGCTGGCCGCGTGTTCTTGCGCGCTGCTCCGCCCGGCACCGGCATCATCGCCGGCGGGCCGATGCGCGCGGTGTTCGAGACGCTCGGCATGGCCGACGTGGTGGCGAAATCGCTCGGCACGTCGAACCCCTACAACGTGGTGCGCGCGACATTCGATGCGCTCAAGCGCCAGGATTCCCCGCGATCGGTTGCCGCGCGGCGAAACATCAAGGTCTCGTCGCTGCAGGCGCGCCGTCGCGACGTCGACGCCGAGCAGGCGGCGGCCGACTAGAGGTTTGGAGCGTGCAATGAATGCCGGCAAGAATTCGGGAAAAACCGTGAAGGTGCGGCAGACTGGCAGCCCGCAACGCCGGCATCATCGGCAGCGCGAGACGCTGGTGGGGCTGCGGCTCAACAAGATTGGCCGCGTTTCCGAGGTTCCCGACACGCCGCAGACGCGTGGGATGATCGCGAAGGTCGCGCATCTCGTGGAGTTGGTGGAGAAATAGCGCTGCGTGTCGTCGTCCGCCAACGGAAGGGATGTGGAGAAGACAATGAAACTGCATGAACTCGCCGGCCGGCCTGGCGCGCGCAAGACGCGAAAGCGCATCGGCCGCGGCATCGGCTCGGGCACCGGCAAGACCGGCGGCCGCGGCGGCAAGGGCCAGACCGCACGCTCGGGCGTGCGCATCAAGGGCTTCGAGGGCGGCCAGATGCCGCTGCATCGGCGGCTGCCCAAGCGCGGCTTTAAGAACACGATGTTCGCGCGCAAGTTCAACGAAGTGAGTCTGGGCCGTATCCAGGAGGCAGTGGATGCCGGCCGGCTCGATATAGCCGGCAAGATCGATGCGGCGGCGCTAGTCAAGGCGGGCGTCCTGCGCCGCGTCAAGGACGGCGTGCGGGTCCTCGGCGGCGGCGAGATCAAGGCGAAGCTCGCGCTCTCAGTGTTCGGGGCGTCCAAATCGGCCGTGGCGGCGGTGGAAAAGGCCGGCGGCAGCGTCGAAATTCTCGCCCCCAAGCCGGCAGCGGGCGAACAGGCGGCGTGAACAGGCATCATGCCCGGCACCCGGGCCTGGCCTTCGGCCAGCCCAAGTGTACACCTTGTGCCGGGCATCCACGACTTCTACCTGTTCGGCAAGGCGTGGATGGCCGGGACAAGCCCGGCCATGACGGACGAAGAGGGGCTCGGAGCTAGATATGGTCTCTGCAGCGGAACAACTGGCAGCCAATCTCAACTTCGGCGCGTTGGCCAAAGCCGAAGAGCTGAAGAAGCGCATCTGGTTCACGCTGGGCGCGCTGCTGGTCTATCGGCTCGGCACCTACATTCCGCTGCCGGGCATCGATCCGGCCGCCTGGGACAAGATCTTCAACCAGCAGTCCACCGGCATTCTGGGCATGTTCAATATGTTCGCCGGCGGCGGCATCCACCGCATGGCGATCTTTGCGCTCACCATCATGCCCTACATCTCGGCCTCGATCATCATCCAGCTGATGACGACGGTTTCGCCCACCCTCGAGCAACTGAAGAAGGAGGGCGAGCAGGGCCGCAAGATGATCAATCAGTACACGCGGTACCTGACGGTATTTCTTGCGGCGCTGCAGGCCTACGGTATCGCCATTGGCCTCGAAGGCGCGGGCACCGGCTCGGTGGTCTCCGATCCGGGTTTCTTCTTCCGCATCTCGACGGTGCTCACGCTCACCGGCGGCACCATGTTCCTGATGTGGCTCGGCGAACAGATCACGCAGCGGGGCATCGGCAACGGCACCTCGCTCATCATCATGTCGGGCATTGTCGCGCAGCTGCCTGCGGCCATCGCCAGTACCCTTGAACTCGGACGCCAGGGAGCACTTTCCACCGGGCTTATCCTCGTCGTGGTGGTGATGGCGGTCGCGGTCATCACCTTCATCGTTTTCATGGAGCGCGCTCAGCGGCGGCTGTTGATCCAATATCCGAAGCGCCAGGTCGGTAATCGCGTGTTCGAGGGGCAGTCGTCCCATCTGCCGCTCAAGCTGAATACGTCCGGCGTGATCCCGCCGATCTTCGCCTCTTCGCTCTTGCTGTTGCCGACGACGGTGGCCAGCTTTACGGCCGGCCAGGGACAGGCATCGGGCTGGCTGACCACGATCACAACGCAGCTCTCCCACGGGCGACCGTTGTTTCTCCTGCTCTATGTTGCGCTGATCGTGTTCTTCGCCTTCTTCTACACGGCGATCATCTTCAATCCGACGGAGACGGCGGACAACCTGAAGAAACACGGCGGCTTCATCCCCGGCATCCGGCCAGGCGAGCGCACGGCCGAGTACATCGATTACGTCCTGTCGCGCATTACCGTGATCGGCGCCGCCTATCTCGCCATCGTCTGCCTGTTTCCCGAGATGTTGATCTCCTATGCGGCGGTGCCGTTCTATTTCGGCGGCACGTCTCTCCTGATCGTAGTCAGCGTGACCATGGATACGGTGGCGCAGGTGCAGGGGTACCTGCTGGCGCATCAGTACGAAGGCCTGATCAAACGATCGAAGCTCCGGGGGGGACGCCGTAGATGAGATTGATCCTGCTGGGCCCACCGGGGGCTGGCAAAGGAACGCAGGCCCAGCGGCTCGTCGCCAAATACGGTTTGGTCCAGCTATCGACCGGGGACATGCTGCGGGCGGCCGTGAACGCCGGCACGGCCGTGGGCCTGCGGGCGCAGGAGATCATGGCGCGCGGCGGGCTTGTGCCCGACGACATCGTCGTCCGTATCATCACCCAGCGCATTGGCGAGCCGGATGCCAGCAAGGGCTTCATCCTCGACGGGTTCCCCCGCACGGTGCCTCAGGCCGTCGCGCTTGATCGCGTGCTGGCGGAGCGGGGGCTTTCGCTTGACGCGGTGATCGATCTGCGCGTCGACGAGGCGGCCATGCTCAAGCGCGTCAAGAACCGCATCGCCGAGGCCAAGGCGCAGGGGCTGCCCTTGCGCAAGGACGACGATCCCGAAGTGCTGCCCCGGCGGCTGGCGGCATACCGGAATGAGACAACGCCGCTAACGAGCTATTATAGCCTGCAAGGGGTATTGCGCACCGTTGACGGCATGGCGCCGATCGACAAGGTCACGGCCGCGATTGAGCAGGCGATCACCGACGCGCTGGCCGCAAAGAACGCGCCCAAGAAAGCTCCCAAGGAGGCCAAGGAAACGCGCAAAGCCGCGATTAAGCCCGCGAGCAAGCCCGCCGCCGCCGCAGCGACAACCCCGGCCAAGGCGCCCGGCAAGAAACCAGGTAAGGGTGCGGCGAAAAAGCCGGCTGCGAAGCTAGCCATCAAGCCCGCCCGCAAGCCGCAAAAGGCCGCCGCCGTAGGAAAAAAATCCAAGAAGAGACCGCCCGCTGCTCGCCCAACGGCGCGCAAGGCGGCTGAAAACGCCCGGAAAGCGGGGCGCGGAACCAAGGCTGGAAAGGGTCGCGGCCGGTGAGCCGCGGCTTGTACACGAAATTGCTAGGTGAGGTTGACGAAAGCGAAGGGAATCCTTTAATAAACGGCCGAATACCCAGTTGGAGATTGAGCAGCGATGCCAGGCCGCAACGGCAGGCAGGCGCTGGCTTTTTACGTTTGTGGCCTTCTCAGGTGACAAAACAACCGATAGAGAGCGGCTTGCCGCGATGCCGGGATATGGGCCCGGCGCGATGGCCTGCCGCCGCAGGGAGTAACTGACGTGGCTCGGATCGCGGGCGTGAACATACCGACGAACAAGCGTGTCGTTATCGCGCTCCAGTACATCCATGGCATCGGCTCTGCCAAAGCCAAGGAAATCATGGAGAAAGTGTCGATTCCCGAGGCGCGCCGGGTGTCGCAATTGACCGACCAGGAGGTGCTTCAGCTCCGTGAGGTGATCGACCGCGATTACATCGTGGAAGGCGATTTGCGGCGCGAAGTCGCCATGAACATCAAGCGGCTGATGGATCTGGGTTGTTATCGAGGGTTGCGGCATCGCCGCGGTTTACCTGTGCGCGGTCAGCGCACCCATACGAACGCTCGCACCCGCAAGGGTCCGGCGAAGGCTATTGCCGGCAAGAAGAAATAGTGCATTGCGCCTCCCCGCTTCGCAGCTCTTTGCGCAGGGGAGGGAACGAAGCTCTAGCGGCGCCGGCAGGTCCGGTTCCGATCCAGGATAAGGGTTCAGAATGGGTAAGGAAGCCACCCGCGTCCGCCGACGCGAACGCAAGAACATCGCCTCAGGCGTCGCCCACGTGAATGCGACGTTCAACAACACCATGATCACGATCACCGACGTGCAGGGCAATACGATTGCCTGGTCATCGGCGGGCACCATGGGATTCAAGGGCTCACGCAAGTCGACACCTTATGCGGCGCAGGTCGCCGCCGAGGACGCCGCCAAGAAGGCCCAGGACCACGGGATGCGCACCCTCGAGGTTGAGGTGGCGGGTCCCGGCTCGGGACGGGAATCGGCGCTGCGCTCGCTGCAGGCCTCCGGTTTCACCATCACGTCGATCCGCGACGTGACGCCGATCCCTCACAATGGATGCCGCCCGCGCAAGCGGCGGCGCGTATAGGACATCCGGCCGATGGACGAAGTGCAACATCTGCCGCCGCAAGACCTTGGCCTCACGGAGCGGAGTGGGGCGCGCGAGATAATCGCGCCGCGCAAAGCGATGGGTGATAACGTGACGATCCAGAAGAACTGGCAGGAACTGATCAGGCCCAACAAGCTGCAGGTGGCCGCCGGCGCCGACGCGCGGCGTGTGGCCACGGTGGTGGCCGAGCCGCTTGAACGCGGTTTCGGCGTGACGCTCGGCAACGCGTTGCGGCGCATTCTTTTGTCCTCGCTGCAGGGCGCCTCGGTGCAGGCGGTGCATATCGACGGCGTGCTGCATGAGTTCTCCTCGATTGCCGGGGTGCGCGAGGACGTGACCGACATCGTGCTCAACATCAAAGATATCGCCATCAAGATGCAGGGCGATGGCCCCAAGCGCATGGTGGTGAAGAAGCAGGGGCCCGGAACGGTCACCGCCGCCGACATTCAGACTGTCGGCGATGTCGTAGTGCTCAATCCCGACCTCGTGCTGTGCACGCTCGACGAGGGTGCCGAGATCCGCATGGAATTCACGGTCGCGACCGGCAAGGGCTACGTGGCGGCCGAGCGTAACCGCCCGGAGGACGCGCCGATCGGATTGATCCCGGTCGACAGCCTCTACTCGCCGGTGCGCAAGGTCTCCTACAAGGTCGAGAACACGCGCGAAGGGCAGATCCTCGATTACGACAAGCTCACCCTGTCGATCGAGACCAACGGCGCGCTCAGCCCGGAGGATGCGCTCGCCTATGCGGCGCGCATCCTGCAGGATCAGCTCAACGTCTTCGTCAACTTCGAGGAGCCCAAGCGCGAAACCGCGCACGAGACCATCCCGGATCTCGCCTTCAATCCGGCGTTCCTCAAGAAGGTCGACGAACTCGAACTCTCGGTGCGCTCGGCCAACTGCCTGAAGAACGACAACATCGTCTATATCGGCGATCTGGTGCAGAAGACCGAGGCCGAGATGCTGCGTACGCCGAATTTCGGCCGGAAATCGCTCAACGAGATCAAGGAAGTGCTGGTGCAGATGGGCCTGCATCTCGGCATGGAAGTCCCCGGCTGGCCGCCGGAGAATATCGAAGAACTCGCCAAGCGGTTCGAGGATCACTACTGAGGCGCGTCCTGCCCGGCCTTGTGCCGGGCATCCACGCCTTTGTGCGTGAAGAAGACGTAGATGGCCGGGTCATGCCGGCCATGGCGAGTGAGAGAATAGACAGTAGGAGCGGCGCCATGCGTCACGGCAAGACCCATCGCAAATTCAACCGCCGCTCGGATCACCGCCGGGCGATGCTGGCCAATCTCGCCGCCTCGCTGATCAAGCATGAGCAGATCCTCACCACTTTGCCCAAGGCCAAGGATTTGCGCCCGGTCGTGGAAAAGCTGGTGACCCTCGGCAAGCGCGGCGACCTGCATGCGCGCCGCCAGGCCATCGCGCAGATGCGCGATATCGCCATGGTCAAAAAGCTCTTCGAGGTCATCGGGCCGCGCTACAAGGGGCGAGACGGCGGCTATACCCGGGTGATGAAAGCCGGTTTCCGCTACGGCGATTCCGCCCCTGTTGCCGTCATCGAATTCGTCGATCGCGATGTCGAAGCCAAGGGCAAGGATTCCGGGCCGGTGCAGGCCCGGTCCGCAGAGGCGGTTCCCGCTACGGCGTAGTATTTCCGCGATAATCCGAGTGGCGCGCATCCGGTTGCGCCACATCTTCGGCGGGCCATCGGGAGGGGGCTTCCATGAACAGGCTTGCGGCGTTTTTCATAGCGGTTTTGGCGTTTGGCGGCACGGCTTTGGCGGAAACACCGGTCGAGCACGGCTCATATCTCGTCAACACCATCATGACCTGCGGCAATTGCCATTCGCCGAAGGGGCCGCCCGGTGTGGTCGCCGGCAAGGATTTCTCCGGCGGGCTGCGCTTCAACGAGCCGCCGTTCGATGTCACTGCGTCGAACATCACGCAGGACAAGGACACCGGCATCGGCAACTGGAGTGCGGCCGACATCAAGAAGCTGCTCGTGGACAATGTCCGGCCGAACCGCGTGCCGCTCGTGGTGATGCCGACGGGCTTCTACGACATCATCACGCCCGGCGATCTCGACGCCATCGTCGCCTATGTGCAGACCATCAAGCCGGTCAGCAACAAGGTGGCTGCGCCGATCTACAGGATACCGGTCAAGCATCAGATCTTTCCTGGCGCCGAAAAGCCAATGAACCCTGCGGCATTCAGCAACAAGATCAAATACGGCTTCTATCTCGCCACCATCGGTCATTGCATGGAGTGCCACACGCCCCGCGTGAAGGGCGAATTGGACTTCAACAATATCGGCGCGGGTGGGCAGGAATTCCCCGGACCGTGGGGTGTCTCGACGTCGCGCAATATCACGCCGAGCAAGACTAAGGGCATCGGCACGTGGACCGACGCAGAGATCAAGCGCGCCATCACGCAGGGCATCGACAAGGACGGCAACAAGCTCAAAGGCCCGATGGGCTTTCAGTATTATTCCCACATGAAGGACGCCGACCTCGATGCGGTCATCGCCTGGCTTCACACGGTGCCATCGAAGGAGTGATTTAGGCGAAGCTTGCCGTGCCGTCGGAAGGGGGGCGAGGGTCGCCGTCGCCCTTCTATTGCCCAGGTCAAATTCATATATCTGGGCGCATTGAATCGGGGTTTCCTCATGCGGCGTCTGCGCTTATCGGCGATCCTGGCAATGGTGGCCTTCTCCGTCGCTGCGCCATGGCAGCCCTTGGCTGCCCAGGAGCGCCGGGTACCGGACTCGCTTGGCCAGCTCCAGCTCTCATATTCACCGATCGTGCAGCGGGTGGCGCCCGCGGTGGTGAACGTCTACGCCACCCACATCGTCGAAAACCAGAATCCGTTTTTGTCCGATCCGTTCTTCCGCCAGTTCTTCGGCGGCGGCGCACCGAGCAAACAGGTTGAGCGGTCGCTCGGCTCCGGCGTCATCATCGACCCCAGCGGTCTTGTGGTGACCAACAATCACGTGATCGAAGGCGCGAGCGAAGTGAAGATCGCGCTCTCCGACAAGCGCGAGTTCGACGCGACGATCGTGCTCAAGGATCAGCGCAGTGATCTCGCGGTGTTGCGCATCAAGGATGCCAAGGACCGCTTTCCGGTGCTGCAATTCGCCAATTCCGATGCGGTGCAGGTCGGCGACGTGGTGCTGGCGATCGGCGATCCGTTCGGAGTCGGACAGACGGTGACCCACGGGATCGTTTCGGCGTTGGCGCGCACCGACATCGGCACGTCCGACCTGCAGTTCTTCATTCAGACCGACGCCGCCATCAATCCCGGCAATTCCGGCGGTCCGCTGGTGGACATGAACGGTAGAATGGTCGGCATCAACAGCGCGATCTATTCGCGCACCGGCGGATCTCTGGGCATTGGCTTTGCCATTCCGGCCAACATGGTGCGGATGGTGGTGGCTTCGGCGGAGAGCGGCAGCAGCACCGTGAAGCGGCCGTGGCTCGGCGCCAAGCTGCAGGAAGTCACCCACGACATCGCCGACAGTCTCGGGCTGCCGCGGCCGAGCGGCGCGCTGGTGGCGAGCGTCGCCCCCGACAGTCCGGCGGCGCGCGCCGGCATCAAGACCGGCGACCTGATCGTCAGCGTTGACGGCGTCACCGTGGAAGACCCGAACGCCTTTAATTACCGCTTCTCCACCGAGACGTTGGGCGGCACGGCGCAAGTCAAGATCCTCCGCCAAGGCCGCGAAATCGTCGTGCCGGTGGCGCTGGAAGCGCTGCCCGAGACGCCGCGCAACGAGGTGGAGATACGCTCGCAATCGCCGTTCCGCGGCGCCACGGTCGCCAATCTCTCGCCGGCCCTGGCCGACGAGTTGCGGCTCGATCCGCAGGCTGTGGGTGTCGTCGTGACCGCGGTGGCCGACGGCTCGACCGCCCAATCGATCGGCTTTCAGCCCGGCGACATCGTGGTCTCGGTCAACAATCAGAAGATTAGCCAGTCGTCCGATTTGGAGCGCATTACCAAGGATGGCGGCCGGCAATGGCGTGTGACCATCAAGCGCGGCGGCCAGCAGATCTCCGTCATGTTCGGTGGCTGAATTTAACTGGCTTGCGCCGGCCCGGTGCATCCACCATTTTCGCTACGATGGCCAAACGGGCTGCTCCCACTCTTTTCGCCGCCGCCGGCCTCGACCGCGATGCGCCGCGGCCGCTTGCCGATAAGCTGCGGCCGCAACAGCTTGCCGAGGTCGTCGGCCAGGATCACCTGCTTGGGCCCGACGGCGCGCTCACCCGCATGCTGGATACCCGCTCGCTCGGCTCGCTGATCTTCTGGGGGCCACCCGGCACCGGTAAGACCACCGTGGCGCGGCTGTTGGCGAACGCCACCGAACTTTACTTCGAGCAGATTTCGGCGATTTTCTCCGGCGTCGCCGATCTCAAGAAGGTGTTCGATGCCGCGCGGCAGCGGCGCGAGATGGGGCAGGGGACGCTGCTGTTCGTCGACGAGATTCATCGCTTCAACCGCGCCCAGCAGGATTCATTCCTGCCGGTCATGGAAGACGGCACCATCGTGCTGGTCGGGGCAACGACCGAAAATCCTTCTTTCGAACTGATCGCGCCGCTGCTTTCGCGGGCGCGCGTGCTCGTCTTCAAGCCACTTGACGAAGCCGCAATCGAAAAACTTCTGGCCCGCGCTGAAGCGATCGAGAACAAGAAACTGCCGCTCGACGCCGAGGCGCGCGCATCGTTGATCCGCATGGCCGATGGCGATGGCCGCGCTGCGCTGACGCTGGCCGAAGAGGTCTGGCGCGCGGCGCGTCAGGGCGAAACGTTCGACGCTGTGGCCCTGCAGCAGGTCGTACAGCGGCGCGCGCCGATCTACGACAAGAAGCAGGACGGCCATTACAATCTCATAAGCGCGCTGCACAAGTCGGTGCGCGGCTCCGACGCCGACGCTGCTCTCTATTATCTCTGCCGCATGCTCGACGCCGGTGAGGATCCGCTTTATCTGGCGCGCCGCATCGTGCGCATGGCGGTGGAGGATATCGGGCTCGCCGATCCGCAGGCGCTGGTCATCGCCAATGCCGCCAAGGACGCTTATGATTTCCTTGGCTCGCCGGAAGGCGAGCTCGCCATCGCCGAAGCGGTGATCTATATCGCCACGGCGCCGAAATCGAACGCCGCCTACGTCGCGTTCGGCGAGGCCATGCGCACGGCCAAGGAGGCCGGTTCGCTATTGCCGCCCAAGCACATCCTCAACGCGCCGACCAAGCTGATGAAGACCGAGGGCTACGGCTCCGGCTACGAATACGACCACGACGCCGACGAGGCATTCTCTGGCCAGGACTATTTCCCCGAAAAGCTCGGACGGCAGAAGTTCTACGATCCGCCCGAGCGCGGCTTTGAACGCGAAATTCGCAAACGCCTCGAGTATTGGGCGAAGCTGCGTCGCGATCGGGGTGCAAGTTGAGAGGCTCCCGCGGACCACGCCAGCCCGGCGGCGGCAAGCAGGTCGCCGGGCCGCGGCATCGGCATAAATTCCGTCACCCCGAGGCGGCCGCGAAGCGTCCCTCGAAGGGCGAGAGCACCCAAGTCGGCTATAGCCGATTTGGCCACAAAGCTTTGTCGAAATCGGCGAAGCCGATTTCGAGTGGTGTTCGGAATGCATCCTTCGAGGCCCGGCGGAACTTGTCATCGGGCCGGCCGGAGGCCGGACCCGTTGGCCGCGCACGTCAGGATGACGGCAAGCAGAAAACTGTGCTGGCGCCAATGCCGACATCAGTTCAGAACGCTGCGGTGACCGCCGACGAGTCCGGCATGCGCGTCGATCGATTCCTTGAGGCTAAATTCCCGGGTCTGAGCTTTTCCCACATCCAGCGCGTCATCCGTAAAGGCGAGGTGCGCGTCAACGGCAAACGCACCCAGCCGAAGAACCGGCTGGAGGCCGGGCAGACGGTGCGCATTCCGCCGCTGCGGCTCGATGCGCCGAGGCCGCGCGCTGCCGGGAACGAAGCGGATGAGGAGACCCGCGCGTTTCTCAAATCGATCACGCTTTACGAAGACGCCGACGTGTTGGTGCTCAACAAGCCGATGGGGCTAGCGGTGCAGGGCGGTTCCGGCACCACGCGCCATCTCGACGGCATGCTCGAAGTCTTACGCGATGCGCACGGCCAGCGGCCGCGCCTCGTGCACCGGCTCGACAAAGACACCGCCGGCTGCTTGCTCGTCGCCAAGACGCGGTTTGCCGCTGCGGCCCTGGCGAAAACCTTCCGCTCGCGCTCGGCGCGCAAAGTGTATTGGGCCTTGGTGGCCGGCGTTCCCAAGGTGCAGCAGGGCCGTGTCTCGACTTTTCTCGCCAAGGAAGAGCGCGAGGAAGAATCTTTCATGCGCATCGCACGGCACGGCGAGAAGGGCGCGAGCCATGCCGTGACCTACTACGCGGTGGTGGAGACCTCCGGGCCGCTTTTGGCCTGGCTCTCCCTGAAGCCTGTCACCGGTCGCACCCATCAGCTGCGTGCGCACATGGAGCACATCGGGCATCCGATCGTCGGCGATCCGAAATATTTCGCGCGCGAGAATTGGGAACTGCCAGGCGGCATGCAGAACAAGCTGCATCTTCTGGCGCGCCGCATCGTGGTCCCGCACCCGCGCGGCGGTGAGATCGACGCCACCGCATCGCTGCCACCGCACATGCAGCAATCGTGGAACCTGCTCGGGCTGGACGCCAAGCGCTACGATCCGATCGAGGAAGCGCCGGAGGGGTGACGATCACCGCAAACTGGCATTGACCTTTTCCAGCGCCGCCGAGCCCGGGCACAGATCCTTTTCGCCGAGTGTGTTGAGCGGCGCCGCAACGGTGTTGAGGTGGGCGTGCAAGTCTTCGGCCTCTTGCTCGACGTAGAGGAGCCCGGTGACGATCTGCCCCTTGGCCGCATGGTGATGCAGGAAGCTCAGCGCGGCCTCCCGGTCATGCACGTTGTATTCGGCGTTGATCTTACGCAGCGCCAGGATCGTGCCGTCGTGCTGCTCGACCATCTCGACGGTGCCAGGCGCGTAGTCCACGTGGATCGGCGCGCGGCCGGTGATGAAGTCGAGGTAGTTGACCGCCTCGTTATGCTCGCGCACGTAGTCGAAGCTCTTGGTCGAACCGGCGTGATTGTTGAAGGCGACGCAGGGCGAGATCACGTCGATGAAGGCTGCGCCCTGGTGCTCGATCGCCGCCTTGATCAGCGGGACAAGCTGCTTCTTGTCGCCGGAGAACGAGCGCGCAACGAAGCTGGCGCCGAGCTGCAGCGCGATGCCGACCATGTCGATGGCGTTGTCGGAATTGACGACGCCGCGCTTGGATTTCGAGCCGCGGTCGGCGGTGGCTGAGAACTGGCCCTTGGTGAGGCCGTACACGCCGTTATTCTCCACGATATAGACCATGTTGACGCCGCGGCGCATGCAATGGGCGAACTGGCCGAAACCGATCGAGGCGGAGTCGCCGTCGCCGGAAACGCCGAGATAGATCAGATCGCGGTTGGCTAGGTTGGCGCCGGTGAGCACCGACGGCATGCGGCCGTGTACCGAATTGAAGCCGTGCGAGTTGCCAAGGAAGTAGTCCGGTGTCTTCGACGAACAGCCGATGCCGGAAATCTTCGCCACGCGATGCGGTTCGATCGAAAGCTCGAAGCACGCTTCGATGATCGAAGCGGTGATGGAGTCATGCCCGCAGCCGGCGCAGAGCGTCGAGACCTTGCCCTCGTAGTCGCGGTGCGTGTAGCCGAGCGTGTTCTTGGGTAGCTCGGGATGATGAAATTTTGGTTTGACGACGTAGGTCATGAAGTCACCTGGGTCATGACGCCACCTTCCGCAGCGGCGTGATTTTCAGCGCATCCAAGTGATCGCCGATGGCGCTGGTGATGAAACGGGCGGTAATCGGCGTGCCGTCATAGTGCACGATCGGAACGAGCCGCACCGGGTCGATGCTGCACTCGTTGACAACGAGCGAGCGGAGCTGGCTGTCGCGGTTCTGCTCGACCACATAAACGAAGTCGTGCTCGGCGATGAAGCTTGACACGCTCGAATGGAACGGGAAGGCGCGCACGCGCAGCCGGTCGAGCTGGTGCCCGCGCGCTTCGAGCAATCCGATCGCCTCGTCCATGGCCGGTGAGGTCGAGCCGAAGTAGATTACGCCGTATTTGGTCGGCTTGTTGGCGTTGCCCTGGAGCGGGCGCGGCACCAGGTCCTTGGCGGTCTCGAACTTGCGCAGGAGCCGCTGCATGTTGTCCTGATACGCCGACCCTTCCTCCGTGTAGCGCGCGTAGCGGTCGCGCGACGTGCCGCGGGTGAAGAACGAGCCCTTGGTCGGATGCGTGCCCGGATAGGTGCGGAACGGAATGCCGTCGCCGTCGACGTCGAGATAGCGGCCGAAGTCCTTCCCGGCCTCCAGCATTTCCGCAGTCATGATCTTGCCGCGGTCATACTGCTTGGCGTCGTCCCACTTCAGCGGGCGGCACAGCCGATGGTTCATGCCGATGTCGAGGTCGAGCATGAGGAAGATCGTGGTCTGCAGCCGGTCGGCGAGGTCGAACGCCTGCGCCGCCATTTCGAAGGCCTCGGCCGGATCTTCCGGGAACAGCAGCACATGCTTGGTGTCGCCGTGCGACGCGTACGCGGCGCTGATGATGTCGCACTGCTGGGTCCGCGTCGGCATCCCCGTGGAGGGCCCGGCGCGCTGCACGTCCATGATTACGGCCGGGATTTCGGCGAAATACGAAAGTCCGATGAACTCCTGCATCAGCGAGATGCCGGGGCCAGACGTTGCCGTGAACGCGCGGGCGCCGTTCCAGCCGGCGCCGATGACGATGCCGATCGAGGCCAGTTCATCCTCGCCCTGAACGATGGCGTATTTGGCCTTCTTGGTCTCGGGATCGTGCCGCAGGCGCCGGCAGTGACTGGTGAAGGCATCGGCCAGCGACGATGACGGCGTGATCGGATACCAGGCGCAGACCGTGGCGCCGCCATAGACCGCGCCGAGGGCCGCCGCCGAATTGCCTTCGACGAAGATGCGATCGCCGACCTTGTCGGATTTCTGTACCCGTAGTCCGAGCGGGCATTTCAGATTCTGCAGGGCATAGTCGCGGCCGAGATGCAGCGCGTGCACGTTCGACGACAAGAGCTTTTCCTTGCCCTTGTATTGCTCGCCGATGAGTTGCTCGATGGCCTTCGGATCTATGTCGAGCAGCGCCGACAGCGCGCCGAGATAGATGATGTTCTTGAACAGTTGGCGCTGGCGCGGATCGGTATAGGTCGAATTGGTGATGGCTGTGAGCGGTACGCCGATGACGTTGATGTCTTCGCGGAATTTCGACTTCGGCAGCGGCTTGGTGGAATCGTAGAGCAGATACCCGCCCGGCTCGATGGACGCCACATCCTTGTCCCAGGTCTGCGGGTTCATCGCCACCATCATGTCAATGCCGCCGCGGGCGCCGAGGTGCCCCTCTTCGGAGACGCGCACCTCGTACCAGGTCGGCAGACCCTGGATGTTGGAGGGGAAAATATTGCGGGGCGAAACCGGCACACCCATGCGCAGCACGGCGCGGGCGAACAGCTCGTTGGCGCTCGCCGAGCCTGAACCGTTGACGTTGGCAAACCGGATGACGAAATCGTTTACGCTGCTGAGCGGGCTTGTGCTTGGCATGCTTGTTCCGCGTGAGTCATGTCGATCAGGTATTTCTGCATGTCCCAGGCCCCTGTGGGACACCGTTCGGCGCACAGGCCGCAATGCAGGCACACGTCCTCGTCCTTCACCATGACGCGACCGGTCTTCAGGTCGTTGGCCACGTAGAGGTCCTGGGTCAGATTTTTGGCCGGCGCCTGCAAGCGTGAGCGCAGGTCGGCTTCTTCGCCGTTCTGCGTAAAGGTGATGCAGTCCATCGGGCAGATGTCGACGCAGGCGTCGCATTCAATGCAGAGCTGGCCGGTAAAGACTGTCTGCACATCGCAGTTGAGGCAGCGTTCCGCCTCTTTCAACGCGAGTTCGACGTCGTAACCGAGCTCGACCTCGGCCTTGATGTCGCGCAGCGCCACCACCTTCTCACGGTGCGGCACCCGATAGCGCTTATCGGGCGCGATCTCGTTGTCGTAAGACCATTCGTGGATGCCCATCTTCTGGCTGCTGATGGCGACTTGCGACGCCGGCCGTACGTTGACGTCCTCGCCGTGGCAGAACCGGTCGATCGAAACAGCGGCTTCGTGACCGTGGGCGACTGCCCAGATGATGTTCTTCGGACCGAAGGCTGCGTCGCCGCCGAAGAACACTTTCGGATTGGTCGACGCCATGGTCTTGGGATCGACTTTGGGCATGTCCCACTTGTCGAACTCGATGCCGATGTCGCGCTCGATCCAGGGAAATGCGTTTTCCTGGCCGACGGCGACCAGAACGTCGTCGCATTCGAAATGCTGATCCGGCTCGCCTGTCGCCACCAGATTGCGGCGGCCTTTCTCGTCGCGTACCGCTTTGACTTTTTCGAACACCACGCCGGTGAGTTTGCCGTTGTCGTGGGTGAATGCCTTCGGCACGAGGAAATTGTAGATTGGAATGTCCTCGTGGATGGCGTCCTCCTTCTCCCAGGGAGACGCCTTCATTTCCTCGAAGCCGGAGCGAACGATCACCTTAACGTCTTCGCCGCCGAGCCGGCGCGACGAGCGGCAGCAATCCATGGCGGTGTTGCCGCCGCCGAGCACGATGACGCGCTTCCCGATCTTGTCGATGTGGCCGAACGAGACGCTGGACAGCCAGTCGATGCCGATATGGATGTTCTTGGCTGCTTCCGTGCGGCCGGGGATGTCGAGGTCGCGTCCACGCGGCGCGCCGCAGCCGACGAAGATCGCGTCAAAGTTTTCGGCGAGCAGCGACTTGAGGCTGTCGATACGCTTGCTGCCGATGAACTCGATGCCGAGGTCGAGGATGTAATTGCACTCCTCGTCGATCACGACTTCGGGCAGCCGGAACTTTGGAATCTGCGTACGCATCATGCCGCCGGACTTCGGGTCCTGGTCGAACACGACGCATTCGTAGCCCATGGGGGCAAGGTCCCGCGCCACTGCGAGCGAGGCCGGGCCGCCGCCCACGAGCGCGATCCGCTTGCCGTTCTTGATGGCGGGGGGCTTTGGCAGGCGCGCGCGGATATCGTCCTTGAAGTCGGCGGCCACGCGCTTTAGTCGGCAGATCGCCACCGGTTCTTTTTCAACGCGGCCGCGCCGGCACGCCGGCTCGCAAGGCCGATCGCAGGTCCGTCCGAGGATGCCGGGAAAAACGTTCGACTCCCAATTGATCATGTAGGCGTCGCTGTAGCGGCCGGCTGCGATCAATCGGATGTATTCGGGCACCGGCGTGTGCGCCGGACAGGCCCACTGACAATCCACTACCTTGTGGAAGTAATCCGGGGCCGAAATGTCAGTAGGTTTCATTGATTCCTCTTGCCGCAGCGTCCGCCTTCGTTCGAGCGGTACACACGCTGCTGCGCGGACCGGCTGCCCCCACGGTTTGGCTCCGTGGCCGAATCCGGGCCGGGATACTAGTCGAGCGGGTCACCGATTTCCACCGCGAGCGCTTGTTATAACAAGGTTTTGTCGCACGGCGTCGTTAACAACAACGCGATTGACGGTGGCGGCCTGGTCACAGGTTTGCGGCTCCCGTGGGCCTCAGCTTTTTGGGCATAAACTATTGAATATGTTGACAATTTATCTCAATACGGAGAATGCCCAGAGGGCAAGACGAGTGCCGCGATGAAGGTTACATTTTGGTAACGGTGCAATGTCTCATGCGAGATTTCCCAGAGAACATGGCTCACGAGAACCCGGTGGTGGGGGCGCGTCGCGCCGCGCGGCCAGCATTGCGGCAGCGGTTCTACGCCAACGCCGGAACAGCGGCCGTTGCCGAGGGGCACGCCGTGCGCCTCGACGACAAGCCGGTGTTGACGCCGGCGCGGCGCCTGCTTGCGGCTCCGGTGTCAGAGCTCGCTGCGGCGATTGCGGCCGAATGGGATTCACGGCGCGAGGTGGTCGATCCGGGAAAAATGCCGCTCACCCGCCTCGCCAACGTGGTCATCGACGGCGTCGCCGAGCGGCCGCTTCCGGTCGCTGCGGAGATCGCCAAATATCTGGGATCCGATCTGCTGTTCTATCGTGCCGCGACCCCTCCGGGGCTCGTGGAGCGGCAGCGGCTCCATTGGGATCCGGTGCTGGCCTGGGCCGCCAAGGCGCTTGGCGCCCGCTTTCAGCCCACGGAGGGCATTACCCACCTGGCGCAGCCCGAGGAAGCCCTAAAGGCCGCCGGGGCGGCCATTCCGGACGATCCATGGCGCCTCGGGGCGGTGTATTCGGCCACGACATTGACCGGCTCGGCATTGCTGGCGCTGGCGCTCGCCCACGGCCGGCTGTCCGCCGAAGAGGCGTGGGACGCCGCCAATGTGGATGAGGATTGGAATATGGAGCAGTGGGGCCGCGACGAACTGGCGCTGGAACGCCGTTCATTCCGTTTCGCCGAACTAAAGGCGGCCGCAACGGTGCTCCGCTGCATGGCCGGATAAACCTCCCGATCAGTCGCAGCTCCCAGTCGAGTGTCAGCGCTCAACACCGATGCCGGCCTCCTTGATAATTTGAGCATAGTGCGCCGTCTCAGCGTGGATCCGCTCGATGAATGCCGCCTGCGGCATGTATTGGGGCTCCATACCGAAGACGTTCATACGCTTGGCAATGCTCTCGTCGTGCAGCACCTGTTGCAGTGCGCGGTCGAGCCGCGAGATGACCGCATCGGGTGTACCCGTGGGCGCAAACAGGCCTTGCCAGTTCAGCGCTTCGATCGGCAATCCGCTTTCAATCAGTGTTGGCCATGTGGATGGCAAGTACGACGAACGGTTCTTGGTCGTAAGTGCGAGGACCTTGATTTTGCCGGCGTCGACGAGGCCGGGATAAACCGCGGGCGGCGAGAAGATTCCGAGCGGAATGTCGCCCGCCGCCACACCGATCGCGGCCACTGAACCTCCCTGATAAGGGATCTGCTGCAGCCTTATGCGAGCTTCGATGGCAATCCACTGTCCGACAACGTCGTTGAGAGTGCCCCGTCCGGGCGTGCCATAGTCGAGTGGTTGCGGGCTCGCTTTGGCGGCTTCCACCATTTCTTTCACGGTGCCGAATGGCGCTTTGGCGCTCGCGACGACCAGCATGGGATTACTGTTGATCATCGCGATCGGCAGAAGCTGCGTGCCAACATCGACATCCGCATGCGGTTTCAGCGACGTAATGGTGATCACGTCGCCAGGGCAGAACAGCAGCGTGTAGCCGTCCGCAGGCGCCTTTGCCACGACGCTGGCGCCGAGCATGCCGCTCGCTCCGGTCCTGCTTTCCACGACGATTTGCTGGCCGAGAATGTTGCCGAGTTTCTCCGCCACAATGCGCGCCGACACGTCGACGACGCCGCCAGGCGCGTAGGGGATGATCATCCGAATCGGTCTGTTGGGATATTCTTGCGCTTGTGCCGCGATAACGGACAATGCGAACACAATAAGCGCGAGACGAAACGCCCGTAACCCTGGTCCCGTTAGGCATCCGACCATCGAATGGCTCCACGATGAATCAAGCGGAGCAGCCCGGGCTCCATGGCTCGAGGTGCGAGGCTTTGACGCCCGCTATCCGGCCGCCGATCAAACATTCAGAGTAATTGCCGCCCGATAGATAGAGATGGCCGAACACGCTGCCAAGCTCGCCTGCGACATAAAGGCGGCTGATCGGTCGGCCGAAGGCATCGAGAACGCGCTGGTCTTCGTCGTGCGGCAAGCCGCCTTGGGTATTGGAAACGATCGGCCACACTGCCGCGGCGGAGAACGGAGGCTGCCCGATCGCCATCATGCTTCCCGGAGGCCGGCCGAACGCATGATCGACTCGAGCCTCGCATGCGGCGTTCCATTCGGCGATCGTCGCCGTGAAGGTGTCGCTGTCCAGATCAAACTCTTTTGCGATGTCCCTCAGACTCGGCCGCGTCACCAGCACCTGATCGTCGAATTCGTGCACGGTGTGTTTGTTGAATCGCGCGGCAATGGCGGCATCGTTGTAAGCCGGTTCGCACAGCGTATAGAGGCCGCGGCCATTGGCGTCGACGACAAGCACCGAGGGAACGGCCGGACAGCATTGTGTAATCGGATCGTAGAGTGCGAGCGGCCGGTGGTTGGTATCCTGCATGTAGGGATCGTATTCGTTCATGAAGCGCTTGCCGCGCTGATTGACGATGATCCAGCTCATCCGGCTGACCCGGTTCGACGCAGTTCCGGGCGTCCAATTGCGCATCCTACGCACGCGAATGCCGAGCTTGTAGTCGCTGTCGGGATGATGAAATCCATAGACGCCGTGTGAGTGCCACATGTGCCAAAGGCCCGCACCCACCTCCTGGGCCATGCGAATTCCATCGCCCGTGTTGGCGAGTGTGGATGCCGGTCGCATGGTTGTCGGCCAGAACTGCCGCTGCAATTCGTTCGAAGCTTCGAAGCCGCCACAGGCAAGCACCACCGCGCGCCGTGCCGCGATAATGTTGTCGCCGCAGATGACGCCTCTGACTTCGTCGTTCTGCCGCCACAGCCGATGCACTGCCGAGCCAAGGCGGATTTCGATGCCACGCTTGAGCACGTGCTCGTGCACGAGCCGAAACATGTTGCGTCCGTTGACTGCGCCTTCCGACCGCGCGTGTGGATACGCGACGGCTGGATCAAATCCTGGAACGGCATCAATCTCAATGTAACCCCATGTTTCGTAGCCGGGCAGCGGATAATTCCCCGCCGTTGGATCGATCTTTATCTCGGCGCCAAACACGTCCGCGAGCTCGCCCACGTATTTCGGAAGTTCAACTGCGCCGCGCGCAAGGGCGGCTAGGACTGGCTCCGGGGTGGTCTCCGCGCACGTGGCCTTCAGATAGGCCAGAGCCTTTTCGGCGTTGTCCGCGATCCGCAGTCCGCCGCCGGCGCAAATCGAAATTCCGCCCGGAACGGCCTCCTTTTCGAGCAGAAGAACCTCGGCCCCGGAATCGTGGGCCTCGATGGCCGCAATGGCTCCCGCGAGGCCAAAACCGATGACCACGACATCAAACCCCTCCCTCATCAAAACCTCGCTTCAGCCAGGCACGTATTGGGGGTCTGTCGTCCGGTGGGGTTGGAGAGATAACTGACATCAAATCAAAGGACAACGCGCGTCCCAAGGACAGCGCCTTCCTGAGGATAACATGCTCGACGGCAGGCCTTTCCGAGGACAATCTGCACTCTCAGACAACGCGCGTCATATATCGTTAAGCGAGTTCAACGTGGGGGTGTATCGAGCCTGGCTATTGTGGCACCATGCCCAAGGGGCGGCGGACACAGCGAAAAGTACTTCGCGATATTGATTATGAATCCCAACATCCCGACTGACCTCTTTCGTTCCTTCATTGCAATTTGCGATCACGGGAGCTTCACGAGAGCAGCCCGCGAAATGAACCTGACCCAGCCGGCCATCAGCGCGCAGATGAAGCGCCTGCAAAAAGTTCTGGGCGGCGACCTCTTTGTCAAAAGAGGGCAAGGCGTGGGGCCTACGACACTGGGGTCGATGGTGGAGAGTTACGCGCGCCGCGTATTGGCATTGAACGATCAAGTCTTTGCGATCGCTGGCCGAGTCCCCAAGGGCGAAACGGTGTATATCGGCATCCAAAGCATTTTCGTGCGATCGGTGCTGTCAAGTGTGGTGGGGAAACTGCCGACAGCGAGTCTTGCGGGCTACCGATTCATCTGCGGGAACGCCCCATATCTGGCGGAAAAACTGAAGTCCGGCTACGTAGACTTGGTTTTCATGCTAGCTCAGTCGGAGTCCCGCCGAAACCTGATTGCCGAGTGGGAGGAAAAGCTCATTTGGGTCCGTGCAGCGCACTCCCCTGTGCCGGACGACGAGCCGATCCCGTACATAAGCCGCGAGGAAGGCTTCATCGACCGGAAGGTGCTGGACATATTCGAGGACAGCAATGTGCCCTACAGAATCGTCTTCAGCGCCGTTGATTTGTGGAATCTTGCCGCTGCTGCCGAGGCCGGCGTTGGCGTGCTGGTAACGCTGGAGCGCGCGAAGGCTCACATGTCGGATTCGCTGATTATTGCCCACGAGCAAATTCTGCCCAAGCTTCCCAATTTGCGCGCGGGAATCTTTTACAAGGAAGGCTTTGATCTCAAACGCAACAAATTGCTCGTGGATGCTTTTGTATCGGCCGTGCGGCCCGACGGCCCTTCGGGTAGCCGCTAAAATCGGCTGCAGAACCTGTCTGCAGTCCAGCTTACCCGCCGGTGACGCTCATGTGCCGCGCCAGGGCCGGCCGCTTGTGACGGCGGTCGATAATGAAATCGTGGCCCTTGGGCTTGCGAGAGATCGCCTCGTCCATGGCGGCGAAGAGGAGATCGTTGGCTTCGGAGGCGCGCAGTGGCTTGCGCAAGTCGGCGGCATCCTCCTGGCCCAGGCACATGTACAGCGTGCCGGTGCATGTCACGCGCACACGGTTGCAGGATTCGCAGAAATTATGGGTCAGCGGCGTGATGAAGCCGAGGCGTCCGCCGGTTTCGGCCACGCGCACATAACGCGCCGGCCCGCCGCTGCGATAGTCTAGATCGTCAAGCCGGTAGCGCTCGGCGAGCCGCGCACGCACGATCGAAAGCGGCAAGTATTGATCGAGCCGGCCCTCTCCAATCTCGCCAAGCGGCATCACCTCGATCAGGGTCAGATCCATGCCGCGGCCGTGCGCCCACTCGATCAGCTGCGGGAATTCATCATCGTTGACGCCCTTGAGCGCGACGGCGTTGATCTTGATCCTCAGGCCGGCGTCCTGCGCGGCATCGATGCCGGCGAGCACCTGGTCAAGCGAACCCCAGCGGGTGATGCCGCGGAATTTTTCGGCGTTGAGCGTGTCAAGCGACACATTGATACGCTGCACGCCGTACGACTTTATCTCCGCGGCGTATTTGGCGAGCTGCGAACCATTGGTCGTCAGCGTCAGTTCGTCGAGATCACCGGAACGCAGATGACGGGATAGCGAGGAGAAAAGCGTCATGATGCCGCGCCGGACCAGCGGCTCGCCGCCGGTCAGCCGCAGCTTGCGCGTCCCGCGCGCCACAAAGGCCGAGCATAGCCGATCAAGCTCTTCGAGCGAGAGGACGTCGGCCTTGGGCAGGAAGGCCATGTTTTCCGCCATGCAATAGACGCAGCGGAAATCGCAGCGGTCGGTAACCGAGACCCGCAGATAGGTGATGGCGCGGCCAAACGGGTCGACGAGAGGGGGGTGTCTCTCGGCCCAGTCAAGTTCAGCCACTGCTGCTTGATCAATCGGCATTTTCCGCGTGCGCCCTTCCCGGCATTGGCTTCAGGCCACATGAGTTCGTCCGGCCGACTGGGCCTGACGCTCAGATAATCAATCATTGTGCCGGATGCAGCCCTGACCGTCCAGGACGACTCGTCGCAAGCCACCAATTAGTAAGCGCGGCCGCCCCCAAACGGCCGCGCTGCCCCCTCGTAATTCAGACCGGTGCCGTTAGTGGGTCGGCGGCGGCGGCGGGAATGGTGAAGATTCAGGCTGCTGAGGTGGCGCCGGGAATGGCGACGAAGCTGGCTGCGGCGAAGGCGGTGGGAACGGCGCCGAAGCAGGCTGCGCCACCGGCTTTGAGGACGTAATGGGTGGAGGCGCTGGCGGCGGCGTCATCTTGGCAGCCGTCCTGGCTCTCGAAACGCTCTTGTGGTGCTTTGTCTTCGGCGGCGGCGGAGGAGGTGGTGGAACCGAGATCATCACCACTTGCACCGGGTTGGGAGCCAGCGTGCGCGGAGGGCTGCTAAACATGCTGGAGAAATAGGATTGGTCCGCGGGCTCGCGGGCGATGACCTGAACCGTCTGCGGCTCGAAGCCTTCCTTGGCAAAGGAAACCGACTGATTTTCTGTCGGCACGGTGAGCGCGCAGGGCGTCTGGCAGGTTTCGCCCTTGACGGTACGGACCTCAGCGCCGGGTGGATCGGATTCGAACCGCAAAGCGTGCATTTGCGGGCCCGCTGGCTGGGATGTGGATGACATCCATTGCGGCATCGAGCCCGAACACCCCCCGAGCGCAATGCCCATGACTGCCGCGGTAGCGGCGACGATGAGTTCGACGCGTGACATGACCCTCTCCGTCCACAATACTGAATCGTAGGCCCGCGTAAGGCCTTGGTAAACCCTGTAAACCCTAACGGACGGTTACCGCAGAACACGCTGCTGCACGCCGTGGCCGATCAGACCGTCTCGGTCTGTCAAAAAAGTTAAGCAAATAGAGTAGGTTAAGCTTCAACTGCCGGGCGCGGGGCAAATCCTGCGCATGGCCAGGCGGAGCTGGCGCATAGCGAGAAAGTACCGATTTATTAATGACGGACGAGCGGTACACGCCCCAAATCGGCGGCTCCAGCGGCCGCAGGTGGCTTCACAGCGCCCCGAATCGCGACCGTACGGGTCAAGCTCGCGCGGCCGTCAGTTCGACGATGGCCGCAGGCAGTTCGGCGAACGAACTGATGATGCGGTCCGGCTCCAATGTTTCGATAGGGACTTCGGTGTAGCCGAAGTCCACCGCCACGACCGGAACCTTGGCGGCGCGAGCGGTGTGAATGTCGGTTTTGGAGTCGCCCACCATGATCGCCCGGGCCGCCTCTCCGCCAGCGCGCAGAACGGTGCGCCGGAGAACTTCCGGGTCGGGTTTTTGCACGCCGAACGTATCCTGACCGCAAATGGCGGCGAAGTGCTGCGAGAGCTTGAGCGTCTGCAAAAGGCGGACCGACAGCCATTCGAGCTTGTTGGTGCACACCGCGAGCCGATGGCCGGCCGCCGTCAAGCCTTCGAGCGTGGCGTCAAGCTTGGGAAAAGGGCGCGAGCGATCAGCGATGTGCGCGGCATAATGGGCGATGAAAGCTTTGTACAAGCGGTCGATTTCATTCGCGGCGCGCCCTTGCGCGGCCAGCGCGCGTTCGAGCATGACCTTCGCGCCGCCACCGATCATGTTCCTCGCCGTCGTGTAAGGAATGGCCGGCAGATCTTCTTGCGCGAAGATGATGTTGAGTGTGTCGATGAGGTCGGGGGCGGTATCGATCAGGGTGCCGTCGAGATCGAAGACGATGGTCAGCATGACGTGCGCCTACCCGGTGGTGGACAGAGGTGCAAGCCGGCGGGTGCGGCTACCCTTGTCCCTAGGCTCCCCCATAGAAGGGCGCTAGATAACCGCGCGATTGATCGTAAGCCCAGGGAGGCCGCAGCGGTGGCAATGGACGCCGAAGCACAAAAGCGCGCCGCCGCCGCTCAAGCCCTCACGTTCGTGCGTCCGGGCATGCGGCTCGGCCTGGGCACCGGTTCGACCGCCGCCCATTTTGTCGAACTGTTGGCGGAACGCGTGCGGGCTGGCCTCGAGGTGGTGGCGGTCCCGACTTCGGAGGCCACGCGGGCGCAGGCGGAGCGGCTCGGCATCGCGCTTACCACGCTCGACGACACGCCTGACCTGGACCTGACCGTCGATGGCGCTGACGAGATTGCGCATGACCTGACCCTCATCAAGGGCGGGGGAGGGGCGCTGTTGCGCGAGAAGGTAGTGGCCTCGGCATCGGCAAAAATGATCGTGATCGCCGACGAGTCCAAATGGGTCAATGTTCTTGGGCATTTTCCGTTGCCGGTCGAGATCATACCGTTCGGCGCCACCGTGACCCGCCGGGCTGTCGAGGAGGCCGCGGCCGAAGCCGGTTGTCCAGGACCTGCTCGGCTGCGCAAAACCCGGGATGGTCATGCTTTCGTCACGGATGGCGGGCACTGGCTCATCGACGCCCAATTGCAACGCATCGCGGACCCGCAGGCTCTCGCGGCGCGACTGTCTGCGATCCCCGGCGTCGTAGAACACGGCTTGTTCATCGGCCTCGCGCGGGCTGCTATTATGGCGGGTCCGGCCGGGGTGCGTATCGTCGAGCGGCCTTGATCTCAAGCCTCAAAAGGGAGTGTGTCTATGATCGCCCGCCTGTCCACGCGCCACGTGGTGGCCGCGTTTGTTACGCTTTCGTTGCTGGGTGTCGCCAAGCCCGTCTTTGCGCAGGCTCCGGCCCAGCGCCCGTCGCCCGCCGCCATATTGATCGCTAAGCAGATCGTCGAGATCAAAGGTGCGAAGGAGCTTTACCAGCCGCTCGTGCGCGGGGTCATCGAGAAGGTCAAAAATCAATTCATGCAAACCAATTTCATGTATGCGAAGGACCTCAACGAAATTGCAGCCAATCTGGAGAGGGAGTACTCGCCTCGGGTCAACGAGCTCGTGGATACGAGCGCGCGCATTTATGCCGGCTATTTCACCGAAGCGGAATTGAAGGAAATTTTGACGTTCTATCAGTCGCCGGTCGGCCGTAAGCTCATTGTCGAGGAGCCGAAAGCGCTCGAGGCAAGCATGGCCAATGCCGGGGACTGGGGCGACAAGCTCTCCGACGAAGTCATCGCCAAAATGCGCGGAGAAATGAAGAAGCGCGGGCATGACATCTAACATGGCGGAGTACGACGTCGATCTTTTCGTTATCGGGGGTGGGTCGGGTGGTGTGCGCGCGGCGCGCATCGCCGCCCAGCATGGCGCGCGCGTCATGGTGGCGGAGGAGTACCGCCTCGGCGGTACTTGCGTGATCCGCGGCTGCGTGCCGAAAAAGCTTTTGGTCTATGCCGCGCGTTTCCGTGGGGAATTCGAGGATGCGGCAGGCTACGGCTGGAATCTTTCGCACGCGACGTTCGATTGGCCGACGCTCATTGCCAACAAGGACAAGGAGATCGCGCGGCTGGAGGCTGCCTATACCGCAACCCTCGACCGGGCCGGGGTGAAGATCGCCAAGACCAAGGCGACGTTCATCGATGCCCACACGGTGCAATTGGCGAGCGGCGAGCGCGTGCGGGCAGCCCACATCTTGATCTCGACGGGCGGGACCCCGAGCTACGGCGATCCAATCCCAGGCATCGAGCACGCCATCTCCTCCAACGAGGCATTTCATTTGCCGGAGCTACCGCGCCGCGTGGTGGTCCAGGGCGGCGGCTATGTGGCGCTCGAGTTCGCCACCATTTTCGCCGGCCTCGGTTCGGAGGTCACGGTTGTCTATCGCGGCGAAAATATCCTGCGTGGCTTCGATGACGACGTGCGTCACCACGTGCGCATGGACATGGAGAAGCACGGCGTCAGGGTTGTCACCGGCCGCAAGGTCGTGGCGATTGAGCGTGGCGGTGCGCATCTTTCTGTCCACCTAAGCGGCGGCAATCAGATTCCGGCCGACTGCGTCATGTTTGCAATCGGGCGCGTGCCAAACATTGCCAAGCTCGGCCTGCAGCAGGCTGGGATCGAGATCGCCAAGAACGGCGGCATCGCCGTCGACCAGTACTCTCGCACGAGCGCGCTGAACGTTTATGCGGTCGGCGACGTGACCAATCGCGTCAATCTCACGCCGGTCGCCATTCGCGAGGGGCATGCGTTTGCCGACACAGTGTTCGGCGGCAAGCCGACGGCCGTGGATCACAGCAACGTGCCGACCGCAGTTTTTTGCGAACCGGAAGTCGGCGCGGTCGGCCTTACCGAAGCCGAAGCGCGGGAACAGCTCGCGCAGACCGACATCTACAAGGCGATGTTCAAGCCGTTGAAGGCGACCCTGTCCGGCCGCGATACCACCGTGCTGCTGAAGCTCGTGGTGGATGGGTTGAGCGGCCGCGTCGTCGGCTGCCACCTGGTTGGCGAAGCTGCGGCGGAGATGGTCCAGATGGCTGCGATTGCGGTGAAGATGCGCGCCACCAAAGCGGATTTCGACTTCACCATGGCGCTGCATCCGACCGCGGCGGAGGAACTGGTCACCATGCGCACCAGAACCGCGACCTACACCCGCGCCGCGGCCGAGTAGGCTGAAAACCGGCGCCGGCGCCGGACTGTCGCTGTCTACAGCGGCGCTGTATAAGACGCGGCACAGCCGTTGTCCGTCACCCCAAGGCGCGAGGGAAGCCGCCCTCGCAGGGCGATGGAATTGGAGATTGCGTCATGTCTATGCGGTCCAACTCGGTCAAATGGAGCCCGGATTCCTGGCGCTCGAAGCCGAGAATGCAGATGCCTGATTATCCCGACCCCAAGGCGCTGGGCGAGGTCGAGGCGCAGCTTGCAACTTTTCCGCCGCTGGTTTTTGCGGGCGAGGCCCGCAACCTCAAACAGGCGCTGGCGCAAGTCGCCGCGGGTGAGGCTTTCCTGCTGCAGGGCGGCGACTGCGCTGAGAGCTTTGCCGAGCACGGCGCCAACAACATCCGCGATTTTTTCCGCCTGTTCCTGCAGATGGCGGTGGTGCTGACCTATGCGGCGGCGTCCCCGGTGGTAAAGGTCGGCCGCATTGCCGGCCAGTTTGCCAAGCCGCGCACTTCGCCGACCGAAAAGCGCGGCGGCGTCGAACTGCCGGTCTATCGTGGCGACATCATCAACGGCACCGAATTCACCGCCGAGGCGCGCACGCCCGATCCGCGCCGGCAGATCGAAGCCTACCGGCAGTCGGCCGCGACGCTCAATCTGCTGCGCGCGTTTGCGACCGGCGGCTATGCCAACCTGTCGAACGCGCATCAATGGATGCTGTCGTTCGTCAAGGACAGTCCGCAATCGAAGCGTTACCAGGAGCTTGCCGGTCATCTCACCGAAGCGCTCAACTTCATGCGCGCTTGCGGCATCGATCCCGAGGTGCATCCGGAAATGCGGACCACGAGTTTCTTCACCAGCCACGAAGCGCTGCTGCTCGGTTACGAGCAGGCTTTCACCCGCGTTGATTCAACGACCGGCGACTGGTACTGCACCAGCGGCCACATGGTGTGGATCGGCGACCGTACCCGCCAGCCCGATCACGCTCACGTCGAATATTGCCGCGCCATCAAAAATCCGCTCGGGCTCAAGACAGGCCCGACGCAAAAGGTCGACGAGCTCTTGAAACTCATCGACATCCTCAACCCCGACAACGAGCCCGGCCGGCTCACGCTGATCTGCCGGGTCGGCGCCGACAAGGTCTCGGAGCTGTTGCCGGCATTCGTGCGTGCGGTGAAGCGCGAAGGCCGCAACGTGGTGTGGTCGTGCGATCCGATGCACGGCAACACCATCACCTCGGTAACCGGCTACAAGACGCGGCCGTTCGATCAAATCCTCAAAGAGGTGCGCACGTTCTTTCAAGTTCATGCCGCCGAGGGCACGATCGCGGGCGGCGTGCATCTGGAAATGACCGGCCAAAATGTCACCGAATGCACCGGCGGCGCGCGCGCCATCACCGACGAAGCTCTTACCGACCGCTATCACACAGTGTGCGATCCGCGGCTTAATGCCGAGCAGTCGCTCGATCTGGCGTTCCTGCTAGCCGATCTGTTGAAGTCGGAACGCCAGGGCAAGATGAAACCGCTGCCGGCGGTGGCGGGTCTCTAACGGATAACAAAGCGTGAGCGGCGGACGAACGAGGTAAACAAACAAAAACTTTTATCCGCCGTCGATCCTTCGCCGTTCAAGCGCCGCCGGCGATTTACCAAATAGTCATCCCAAAAAATAGCCGTTTACGAAACGGTCATGCTGAACAGTTTTGTGCTTCGGCGGTAAAGGAATACGAAAACAATTTGAATCAGATTCTCCGCGTCTAACAAAAAGCGATACCAACACAGACGCGGGGATGTGCGATGCCAGTACTAAAATATTTACCGAGCGCGATCGTGGTCGCGTGGATGGCGGTGACGCCGGCGCTCGCGGACGATCTGTTCGCGGCTGCGCCGTCGGATGGTTGGTACAATAACTTGCTCTCCGAGCCGCGTTCGCCGCCTGCGGCGCCAACGAAATACGCCGATTGGCGCGGCCTCTATGCTGGCGGACAGCTTAGCTACACCGATGCCTACGCCGATTTCTCAAGCTCGACTGGCGGGCCAATTGCCTACACTCTGCGTGAGACCGATTTGGAGACAACCTTCGCGCCTTCCTCATGGCCGGTGCTGGGTTCAGCCAATCACGGCGGCTTCGGCGGCGGCGGCTTCGTCGGTTACAACTTCGAATACCTCACCCCGGACCTGAACGTAGTGCTGGGCTTCGAGGCCAACTTCAACGTAGCGCAGCTGACGATCGATGCGCCGAGTTCGTCGATCGCGCGGGAATTGCCGACGGACGCTGCGGGCAACTCGTATGATGTCGCCATTACGGGAGGTGGCCAGGTTTCGAATCTCGATTGGAGCACGCTGCGGGCGCGTGTCGGCTGGGGGGTCGACAGGTACTTGCCGTACGCCTTTGTGGGCTTCGCGCTTGGTAACGCCAAGATCGGCTCCACGGAAACCATCTCGGTGGTTCAGTGCACGCCCACCTGTGTCACGCTTCCGCCTGCCACCGCGTCGTCAGGCAAAGACTCGACGTGGCTGTACGGCGTGACCGCGGGTGCCGGTTTGGACATCGCGGTGTCGCGCAACTTCTTCGTGCGCACGGAATACGAATACGTTCAGTTCCAGCCGGTCTCCGGCGTGACCGTCGAGACCAATACGGTGCGCCTCGGCGGCGGCGTCCGGTTTTGATGAAAGCCTCACGGGGAGCGCCTGCGATCCGGCGCGCCCGTGACCCTCTAGGGAAGCCATTGCCGGACCGGCTTGTCAGGCGCTAGACCGGCGCCATGAACGAGCGTCCCACCGACCGCCTCGCCATTGCCGTAGCGCAGCTCAACCCGACCGTCGGCGACATTTCCGGCAACCTGGAGCGCGCCCGCAAGGCCCGCGCCAAGGCTGCCCAAGGCGGCGCCGAAATCATCGCGTTCTCCGAACTCTTCATCGCCGGCTATCCGCCCGAGGATCTCGTGCTCAAGCCGGCGTTTCAAGCCGCCTGCCGGGCGGCCATCGAGGCGCTGGCGCGCGAGACCGCCGACGGCGGCCCTGCGGTCCTGATCGGCACGCCGTGGGTCGATGATGGCAAGCTTTACAATGCGTATGCGCTGCTCGCGCGCGGGCGGATCGAGGCCATCCGCTTCAAGGTCAACCTGCCGAATTACGGCGTGTTCGATGAGAAACGGGTGTTTGCTGCGGGACCGTTGCCGGGCCCGGTAAACTTTCGCGACGTTCGCCTCGGGCTGCCGGTCTGCGAGGACACCTGGACCGACTGGGGCGACTACGAGAACGTCATAGAATGCCTGGGCGAAACCGGGGCGGAGCTGCTGGTGGTGCCGAACGGCTCGCCGTATTGGCGCGACAAGAATGATGTCCGGCTCAACGTCGCCGTCGCGCGCGTCACCGAGGTCGGCCTGCCGCTCATTTACGTCAACCAGGTCGGCGGCCAGGACGAATTGGTGTTTGACGGCGCATCGTTCGCGCTCAACGCCGATCGCTCGATCGCATTTCATCTGCCGGCGTTCACTGAGGCGGTCGTGACCACGCGCTGGTCGCGCGCCGGCGGCACGTGGCGCTGCACCGATGGACCAATCGCAAAGTTGGACGAGGGGGACAAATCCGATTACGCGGCCTGCGTGCTCGGCTTGCGCGACTATGTGGACAAGAACCGATTTTCCGGCGTTGTGCTCGGCCTTTCCGGCGGCATCGACTCCGCCCTGTGCGCCGCCATGGCGACCGATGCGTTGGGCGCCGACCGCGTGCGCTGCGTGATGCTGCCGTACCGCTACACGGCGCAGGAATCCCTCGATGACGCGGTCGCGATCGCGCGCGCTCTCGGGGTTCGCTACGACATGGTGCCAATCGAGAGCGCCGTGCAGGGGCTCGAACAGGCGCTTGCCGGCGTGTTCGGCAATGCCCCGCGCGACGTCACCGAGGAAAACCTGCAGTCGCGCGCCCGCGGCACGATCCTCATGGCCATTTCCAACAAGTTCGGCCTGATGGTGGTGACGACTGGCAACAAGTCGGAGATGTCGGCCGGCTACGCCACGCTCTACGGCGACATGAACGGCGGCTTCAATCCGATCAAAGACCTCTACAAGACTGAAGTCTACCGGCTGGCGCGGCTGCGCAACTGCTGGAAGCCGGAGGGTGCGCTTGGCCCGGATGGTCCGGTCATCATCGAGAACGCGATCACCCGGGCGCCGAGCGCGGAACTGCGCGAGAACCAGACCGATCAGGATACGCTGCCGCCCTATGACGTGCTGGACGCGATCCTCGAGCGGCTAGTCGAACGCGAGGAACCCACCGCCAGCATTATCGCCGCCGGATTCGACCGCGATACGGTGATGAAGATCGAGCGCATGCTCTATCTGGCCGAATACAAGCGCCGGCAGGCCGCGCCCGGCGTGAAGGTGACCCTGAAGAATTTCGGCCGTGACCGCCGCTACCCGATTGTCAATCGCTTCCGCGATCCGGGCGCGCCGCTGCCCGAGCCCGACCGTACCTTGGTAACCGGCGCCGCCGTGGCGAAGGCCGGCGCTGCGGATTTTTGATTACTGCCCTGACACAAACGGTGGTCCCACGACGCGGACCTTGCGTTTTGTGGGATCGGTCGTGGGCGTATTCGTCGTGCCTGACGCCGACTTGACGGCCGAGGCGTTGGCGTTCGGCGCCGGCTTTGCGCCTGGGCCTTGCGGCGCTTGTGAGAGCGCCTTGGCATTTTTCTCGGTGACAACGATGTCGCTACTCTCCAGCGTGCTGCTGTCGTCGGTGTTACGCAGCGCGTCCGCCCAGCTCTCGCCCGGCTTCCGGCACGAACAGCTTGAAACCACCTCCTTGCGATAGCGGAAGGCGTTCGGCAACGCCGTGTATTGCTGCCCGCTCGCCGAGACTGCTTGCTCCATCTCCTCGCCCGGATTGCGGTAGCTGTAGAGCGAGACTTCCGCCGCGGGGCAGAGCCGCTGGCACGTGTGCTCGTCGTCGGGGAACCGGCTCGGCACGGTCGAATAGGAGATCGGGAAGTAATATCCGTCGCAGGTCCGCACGCAGACCGTATGATAAGTGCCTGCCGGCGCACCATCGCCATTCACGTCGTGGACTGTGCCGCCGCCTAACAGCGCTTCGATGAAGCCCTGCGGCCCCGATGCTTTGGCGGCGGCGGTGTATTGCGCACCGCAATTGTTTTGCGCCAGTTGCCCGATGAGAACCTGACGCTGCGCCTGCTGATCGACGCCGCCGCTTTTAAGCTGTTCGAGCTCGCTCATCATGCGGTCGAGATTACCGCGCATCTGTTGGATCTGGGAGGTGAGGGGACCGCATTGGGGTGACAGGCCCGAGAACAGCGCGAAAAATCCTTCGCCGGCGCAGCCGACCTTGTGGGCTTGCGCGAGCGTGCGGTCGAGGTCCGCTTGCTGCTTGGCGATGGCATCTTCGTGTTGTTTGATCTGGGCGACGTGCGCCGGGTCCGAAGCGCCGCTGTCCATGGTGGCAAGCTGGCTTTCCAGTCGCACGCAAACCGGATTCGACGCTTGCGGTTGGTTCGGAGCGCCCTGTGGTGGGTAGCCCGGTGGCGCGGGGGCAGGCGTGGGATAAGCCTGCGCTGGGCGGGAGGGAGGCGGATAACCTTGGGGCGAATAGCCCTGTGCGGCCGCAGAAGCACTGAGGGCCAGCAATCCCAGCGTGGCGGCGCCGAGTCCGCGCAGCAATTTGATCATTTCTGGTCCCGACACCCGGCTTCGTCCCGGATTTCGCGATGAAGCCGCCCAATGGTGACTAAAATATGATAGCAGGTGCCCGATGACAAAGGCCCAATGAAAAGGGCCCACCGCTTTTTCACGCATCGTTCGTCATCTGCCCGGGTCTGATCGCCGGCTATTCCGCGTCCGGCTGGTTTCCCGGGCTGGCGCGATCGAACGCTGGCAGCGCCGTGCAGGCGGCGTCGACGCCGACGATCTTGGGAAACTTGTCCAGCGGGACCTTCAGACGGCGCGCGTTGAAGACCTGCGGAACCAGGCAGATGTCGGCGAGCGTGACCTCCTTGCCGTACGCATAGGGGCCGGGCTTGATCAGCGCCTCCAGCGCCTCGAAGCCCTCCAGCACCCAATGATGGTACCAGGCGTCGATGCCGCTCTGCTCCTGCCCCATCTGGTTTTTCAGATAGCGCAGCGGGCCGACATTGTTCAGCGGATGAATCTCGCAGGCGATGATTTGCGCCAGCGCGCGGACTTTTGCGCGCGCGATTGGATCCTTCGGGAGGAGCGGCGGCTGCGGATGGGTTTCGTCGAGATATTCGATGATGGCGAGCGACTGAATCAATGTCTCGCCCTGCGGCGTAATCAGAGCCGGCACTTTCATCTGCGGATTGACCGCGCGGTATTCCGGCCGCTTGTTGTGGCCGCCGTCCTTGATGAGATGAACGGGAACTGTCTCATAGGGGAGACCTTTGAGATTGAGCGCTATGCGCACGCGATACGCCGCCGACGATCGGAAGTACGAGTAGAGCTTCATCACTCGCCGTCGTCCTCTTCGCCCTCTTGCGCCACCTCGGCGACGAGTTCGGCCGAGCGGTCAGTGAGCTGTCTCACCGCGCGATTGAACGCCTCGCGGTCGGCCGGCGTCAGAATCTCGGTAAGCCGTTGGGTGAACTCGAGCGCGTGCGGCGCCAGCTCCTCGTACATGGCGCGGCCGCCGGCGGTGAGCGAGAGAAAGGACTCGCGCATGTCGGCGCGGTTGCTGCGCCGGATCAGGAGTCTGCGCTTTTCCAGGAGCGCCACCGCCCGCGACACCTTGGTCTTGTGCATGTGGGTGTGGGCGCCGATCGCCTTTCCGGTCATCACTCCGTACTGGCCGAGCGTCACCAGGACACGCCATTCCGGCACACCGATCCGGTAGCGCCGGGCGTAGACGCGCGACAGCGCCAGCGAGACGAGGCTTGCCACCACATTGAGCTGATAAGGCAGGAATTGTTCGAGCTTCAACGGCGCGCGTTCGCTGGGCGAAGTCGAGCCCGCGGCCAAATTGTCCGCGACATCGTGATCGATTGCCCGTTGACCGGCCATGGTTCTCCCGACGGATCTTGGCTCTCCCAGCGGTCCTGCCAATTGCCGCGAACATGGCCGAACTCGTGGCCCCACGCAACGGGAGGTGGCTGGGCGGGGGTGCAGGTAAGCGGCTGGGCAGCGTCGCGATCGAGCGCGCGCCGGCCTTGCCGATGGCGGCTGCGAAGCGCGTGAAAACAGCGAAGGCGCGATCGGGGAATTATTCGCCGCGCGCCTTCCTCCGTCGGCTTTACGTCAGCGCGAGCACTCGATGGCGACGAGGTGGTCGCAGCTTCCGCCGTTGCAGGAGCTGGACGCGCTCGCCGGGATCGCGCCGGTGATGTCGCCGCGATCGACGTTGCGGAACGAAACCGCCAGCGCGTAATCGTGCGAGCGGCAATAGGAATTGGCTACGACCTTGCCGCACTCCGCGCCGCTGGCAAGGCAATCGTCGACCCCGTATCCGTCGGCGAGGTTGGCGATGATGAACATGCGCTTCTCAGCATGCGCTACGCTGACTGACATTGTGGCAGCGACGGTGAGCGCCGCGATCAGCGACCGCATCGGATCCCCCCTGTGGAGAAGTTGCCCGCGAACCTTGGTTGCAAGGGCACTTAACAATGCGACAGCGCAGTGAAGGTTTCGTTAACCCGGCACACTCCCTCGCGTGAGTCGTGCGTGTCTCATGTCTGCCGGATTCGAGCAATGCGGTGGCCGCCGAAACCCTTCATTTCCACAGGGCCACAGCATGGTTTGCGGGCCGCCGTGACTTTGCAGCCACGCAGGCACCTTGACGCGCGCGCGGTCCTCGACCACATTCACGGCATGAACGGCCTTAACCACATCTACGGCATTTGCCGGGAGATTATTCGCTAGCGACCACGCTGGCTGCGGCCGTCTTTTCTCCGATCGAGATTACAGGGACGCCCGGCCAGCAGGCTGCAGGCGTTTTTCTTTTTAAGCTCGATGCGATGGAACTCAAGCTCTACGATACGCTGACGCGCGAGAAGCGGCTCTTCAAGCCGCTCGATCCGAACAACGTGCGCATGTACGTGTGCGGGCCGACGGTCTACGATTTCGCCCATATCGGCAACGCGCGCCCGATGATCGTCTTCGACGTGCTGTTCCGGGTGTTGCGCCGTCTCTACGGCGCCGATCACGTCACCTACGTGCGCAACGTCACCGACGTGGATGACAAGATCAACGCGCGGGCGGCGGAAGAATATCCCGGCCTGCCGCTCAACGAGGCGATCCGCAAAGTTACGGAAAAAACCGAAACGCAATTCCACGAGGACGTGGCGGCGCTCGGCTGTCTGCCGCCGACAGTCGAGCCGCGCGCCACCGATCACATCGCCGAGATGCGCACGCTGATCGAGAAACTGGTCGCCTCTGGCAACGCTTACGTCGCCGAGGACAACGTGCTGTTCAGTGTGCCGTCGATGAAGGATTACGGCCAGCTGTCGAGACGGCCGCTGGATGAGATGATCGCCGGTGCCCGCGTGGAGGTCGCGCCTTACAAAAGAGACCCGCGCGACTTTGTGCTGTGGAAGCCGTCGAAGCTGTCGGACCCAGAACTCACTCCTCTCTGGTTTTGGGCCGTAGAAATGGATCCGGTGGTCCGCCCGGCCGAGCCGATCGAGCCGGCATGGTCGTCGCCCGCCGGCATCAAAGCGCCGGGGCGGCCCGGCTGGCACATCGAATGTTCGGCCATGTCATGGAAATATCTCGGCGAGATGTTCGACATCCATGTCGGCGGCATCGATCTCGTCTTCCCTCATCATGAGGACGAAATCGCGCAATCGCGCTGCGCCTTCGATACGCCGACGATGGCGAATTACTGGATGCACAACGGTTTCCTTCAGGTCGAAGGCGCGAAGATGTCAAAGTCCGAGGGCAACTTCGTGACGATTCATGAGTTGCTCGCGGAGAAGAAATTCGGTGGCAGAGAGTGGTCGGGCCAAGTGTTCCGGCTTGCGATGTTGCACACGCATTATCATCAACCAATGGATTGGACGAGTAGAGCTTTAGCTGAGGCGGAGCGCGGTCTTAACAGATGGAAGCTGCGATTTTTTGGGACCGACGGTCCGCTGTATGGTTTCTCAGCCTCAGAAGGCAGTGGTTATGGCGACCCATTTGGAATTGGTGATGGAAGTGGATACGGCGGGGGCGACGCGAGCCTCAAGACCTTCGTGGAGGCGTTGTTAGATGATCTAAACACGCCTTTGGCGTTAGCGATACTTCACCAAATTGACGACCCGATTGAGTTTCGCGAGGCCGTCAGCATTCTCGGGTTGGATTTTAAGGCATTCTCTGATTGGCAGTTTTTTCAAACAAAAAGCGTAGATACCGGCCGCGTGGACCAATTGATCCACGCTCGGGACGCCGCGCGTAAAGCAAGAGATTACAAAGAATCCGACCGCATCCGCGACGAACTCGCCAAAATGGGCGTCGTCCTAAAAGACACCAAAGACGGCACCACCTGGGAGATCGCGCGATGAGCGTCGAGCGCGCTCGGAAAAACCCCTCTCCCCTTGCGGGAGAGGACGCCGCGCGAAGCGCGGCGGGTGAGGGGCTGGGCGGTGCGGTTATCCTCGGCGGCGTCGGTTCCCACGGGCCCTCACCCGGCCGGTCGCTGCGCTCCCGGCCGACCTCCCCCGCAAGGGGGGAGGGGAGGGGTGGCGGCAGCTCGTTTGCGAAACCGGAAATGCGTCGCCGCGCTCGCGCGCTGCGCATCAACATGACCAGCGCCGAGCGCAAGCTTTGGTACGCGCTGCGCGATCGGAGATTTGCCGGCTTCAAGTTTCGGCGGCAGGTACCACTCGGACCCTTCATCGCGGACTTCGTTTGCTTTGAAGTGCGATTGGTGATCGAGGTCGATGGCGGCCAGCATGCGGACTCCGTCCAAGACCGGCGGCGCGATCGCTGGTTCGCTGCAAACAGATTTCGCGTGCTGCGTTTTTGGAACAATGAGGTGCTGTCGAATCTGGAGGGCGTCATGACGGTGCTTGGGCAGACATTGGGCGCAGAGTGGTCATGACCCCCCGCACCCAGCCGAAGCTCGCCATGCGGCCGATGCTGCCGGCGGACGTGCCGGATCTGGCGGAGATCTTCCGCGCCAGCATCGAGGAATTGACGGCAGAGGATTACAGCGAGGCGCAGCAGGAGGCGTGGGCGTCGGCTGCCGACGATGAGGAAGAGTTCGGCGCACGGCTTGCCGGCGAACTCACGCTGGTCGCCACTTACGACGGTGCCGCAATCGCATTTGCGGCGCTCGCCGACAACAAACTCATCGACATGTTGTATGTCCATCCGGCAGCGGCGGGGCAGGGTGCCGGCACCATGCTCTGCGATGCGCTGGAAAAACTCGCCGCCGCGCGCGGCAGCAAGGAACTGACGGTTGATGCAAGCGACACGGCGCGCGGCTTTTTCGAGAAGCGCGGTTTCAAGGCGCAGCAGCGCAATACCGTCTCGCTCGCCGGCGAATGGCTCGCCAACACCACGATGAGCAAGTCTCTCGCATCCAAACAGGAGGCCGTATCATGAAGCGTGCAGATTCGCCGTTCCAGCGCCACTGGCTCTACTACGTGGTCTTGAAATACGCGGTGATCGCTGCGGCAGTCCTGGTTACCTTCTACACGATCTATCGGCTGCGCTCAGGTTGAGACCCGCCATGACCGAGCCGCGTTCGACAGTTTTTGGTTTGCGCACCCATCACATCGTAATTGCGGTGATCGCCATCCTTATCGCCGTCGCCTTGGCGTCGAATTATTACCTCTGGTGAGAGCGTCGTATGCCGCGCGAGCGCCTTTATCTGTTCGACACGACGCTGCGCGACGGCGCGCAGACGAACGGCGTCGACTTCACGCTCGCCGACAAGCTCGCGATTGCGGCGCTCCTCGACGATCTCGGCGTCGATTACGTCGAAGCTGGGTATCCCGGCGCCAACCCGACCGACACGAATTTCTTTGCTCAGCGGCGAAAGCTGCGTGCGAAAGTCACTGCGTTCGGCATGACGCGGCGGCCGGGGCGCTCGACGTCGAACGATCCGGGGCTAGCGGCGCTGCTTGAGGCCGAGGCGGACGCCATCTGCTTCGTCGCCAAGTCCTGGGATTATCACGTGCGCGTGGCGCTGGAGACCACCGAGGAGGAAAACCTCGCCTCCATTCGCGACAGCGTGCGGGCGGCAAAAGCCAAAGGCCGCGAGGTGCTGCTCGACTGCGAGCATTTCTTCGACGGTTACAAGGCCAAGCCCGCCTATGCGCTCGCCTGCGCCAAGGCGGCTTACGACGAAGGCGCGCGCTGGGTCGTGCTCTGCGACACCAATGGTGGCACACTGCCGCACGAAGTGGAAAAAATCGTCGGCGAAGTCTGCGCCCAGATACCCGGCGATCATGTCGGCATTCATGCGCACAATGACACCGAGCAGGCGGTGGCCAATACGTTTGCGGCGGTGCGCGCTGGCGCCCGCCAGATCCAAGGCACCCTCAACGGCTTGGGCGAGCGCTGCGGCAACGCCAATCTCACCTCCATCATTCCGACGCTGAAACTCAAGTCGGAATTTGCCAAGCAGTTCGACATCGGCGTGTCGGATCAAAAGCTCCACGGTCTGACCCGCCTCTCGCACACGCTCGACGAAATGCTCAATCGCGCGCCGAACCGGCACGCGCCCTATGTGGGCGAGAGCGCGTTCGCCACCAAGGCCGGCATTCACGCCTCGGCGATCGTGAAGGAGCCGGCGACCTACGAGCACGTCGCGCCCGAACTCATCGGCAACCGGCGCAAGCTTCTGGTCTCCGATCAATCGGGCCGCTCCAACGTGCTCGCCGAGCTGGAACGCATCGGGCTCATCGTCGACAAGCACGACCCGCGCGTCACCCGCCTGCTCGACGAGGTGAAGGAGCGCGAGGCCATCGGCTACGCCTACGAGGCGGCGGACGCTTCGTTCGAACTGCTGGCGCGGCGCATGCTCGGCACCGTGCCGAAGTTCTTCGACGTGAGCTATTTCGATGTGAAGGTCGAGCAGCGCGGCCAGAATGGCGGCGCCGAAGTGCTGACCACCGCGGTCGTGAAGGTCAAGGTCGGCAACGACATGCTGATCAACGCCGCCGAGGGCAACGGCCCGGTCAACGCGCTCGACGTGGCGCTGCGCAAGGACCTCGGCAAATATCAAAAATACATCGACGGGCTGAAGCTCACCGACTACCGGGTGCGTATCCTCAACAGCGGCACGGAAGCCGTCACGCGGGTGTTGATCGAAAGCGCCGACGAATGCGGCGAACGCTGGACCACGGTCGGCGTGTCGCCGAATATCATCGACGCGTCGTTCCAGGCGCTGATGGATTCCATCATCTATAAGCTGGTGAAGTCCGGCGCGCCGGCCTGAGGACTGCAATTCCGTCCCCGACAAGGGGAGGGAACAGGAGTCGCCATGATCGACCACATTTCCATTCCGGTTCGCGAGCTCGAAGCGTCGGCGCGATTCTACGATACGCTGCTGGCGCCGCTTGGCATGAAGCGTGTGCGCGAAGCACCCAACACCGTCGGTTATGGCAAGACCTATGGGGAGTTCTGGCTCAACGCGCGCCCGCAGCTGAAGCCGTCACCCGATGATAGTGGTGCGCATGTCTGCCTGCGCGCGCCGACCACCGAGGCGGTCGATGCCTTCCACGCCGCTGGCCTCGCCGCCGGCGCGAAGTCCGACGGCCCGCCGGGCAAACGCCCGCAATATTCGCAAGGCTACTACGCCGCCTTCATCTGCGACCGCGACGGCAACCGCATCGAGGCGGTGACGTTTTTGAGGGGCGGTGCCGAGTAGAGCACCCTTCGTCCGCGGTTACATCCGCTCGGCCGGTACCGTCATGGACTTTTCCGCTTCGGCCACCTGGCCCGCCGCGTTGCGCAGCTTCGGCAGAATTTCCTCGACGTCCTCTGAAACCAGGAGGTCGATATTCTGCACCGAGGGCACGAACTGCACGGCGCGCATGTGCTCGATCAACGTGAGCAGCGGGTCCCAATAGCCGTTGATGTTGGCGATCAGGATCGGCTTCTTGTGACGGCCGAGTTGCGCCCAGGTGAGCTGTTCGACCAGCTCCTCCAGCGTCCCGATCCCACCCGGCAGGGCCACGAAGCCGTCTGCCAATTCAAACATTTTGCGCTTGCGCACGTGCATGTCGGGAACAACGACTTGCTGAGCCCCATTTTGCGCAGGACGTTCGCGGCGTACGAGAAAGTCCGGAATGATGCCGGTGACCTCACCGCCATGCTGGAGCACAGCGTCGGCGAGAGTACCCATCATGCCGACCGAACCGCCGCCGTAGATCAGGCGAATACGGTTCTCCGCCAGGATTTTACCGAAGGCGCGCGCTGCGGCGGCGAATGCCGGATCGGTCCCCGGACTCGATCCGCAATAAACGCACAGCGCATTGATTTTGCTCATGGAGTGTTGCTCTCGCACGTTAGATGGCGCGGATTCGCGCCCGCTGCAAGTTCTTTGGCCCCGCGGGTGCACAGTGCGGCAAAAGCCTCTATATGACGGTGGCGGCGTGATATCGCCGCCATGCCGGTCTGTGCCCTGCGATGAGCGATTTTCAGCGACCTGCCCCCGTTATCAAGCGCCATGTCAACGCCGACGGCGCAGCTTTGTTCTCGACGCTCGTGCACATGTGGCCCTACATCTGGCCGTCCGACCGGCGCGACCTCAAATGGCGCGTGGTGTTCGCCACACTGCTGATATTCGCCGCCAAGCTGGCGACCATCGCGGTGCCGTTCACCTTCAAATGGGCGACCGACGCGTTGGCGGGCCATGGCACCGCGCCTGTCGGGCCGGACAACGTCATCGCCTGGGCGCTGGCGACGCCGGTGATGATGACGCTGGCCTACGGCGGCATGCGCATCGTCATGGGGGCGCTCACCCAGTGGCGCGACGGTATCTTTGCCAAGGTGGCGATGAACGCGGTGCGGCGGCTCGCCATGCGCACGTTCGAGCACATGCATTTGCTCTCGCTGCGCTTTCATCTCGAGCGCCGGACCGGCGGGCTGACGCGCGTCCTGCAGCGCGGCCGCGACGCCATCGAGACCATCGTGCGCATGCTGCTGCTGCAGCTCGCGCCGACCATCGTCGAGGTGGTGCTGGTGGCGTGGGTGCTGCTGTTCCATTTCGACTGGCGTTACCTGGCCGTGATTCTGGCGACGGTAGCGCTCTACATCGGCTTTACCTTCTGGGCGACCGAGTGGCGCATGGGCATTCGCCGCGAAATGAACACGAGCGACACGGACGCCAACGCCAAGGCGATCGACTCGCTGCTCAACTATGAGACAGTGAAATATTTCTCGGCTGAGACGCGCGAGGCGGCGCGCTACGACCGCGCCGTGGCACGCTACGAAGAGTCGAGTGTGAAGGCCTACGTCTCGCTCACCGTGCTCAATGCAGGACAAGCGGTCGTGTTCACCATTGGGCTCACGGCCGCCATGGTGCTGTGCGTGCATGGCATCCAGCACGGCACCAACACGGTCGGCGATTTCGTCATGATCAACGCGCTGATGATTCAGCTTTACCAGCCGCTCAATTTCATGGGCATGGTGTATCGCGAGATCAAACAGGCGGTGATCGACATCGAGAACATGTTCTCGATGCTGGCGCGCAAGCCGGAAATCGAGGATCGGCCGGACGCGAAGCCGCTGGTGGTGCGCTCCGGCACGATCCGCTTCGAAAATGTCTCGTTCGCCTACGAGCCGGCGCGGCCGATCCTGCGCGGCTTGAGTTTCGAGGTGGCGGCGGGCCACACCGTCGCCATTGTCGGCCCGTCGGGCGCCGGCAAGTCGACCATCTCGCGGCTCCTGTTCCGGTTCTACGACGTCACCGGCGGCCGCATTCTCATCGACGGCCAGGACATCCGTGATGTCACTCAGTCCTCGCTGCGCGCCTGCATCGGCATGGTGCCGCAGGACACCGTGCTGTTTAACGACACCATCCGCTACAACATCCGTTACGGCCGCTGGGATGCAAGCGATGCCGAGGTCGAGGAGGCGGCGCAGCTCGCGCAGATCGACGGCTTCATCCGTCTCGCGCCCAAGGGCTATGAGACCGAGGTCGGCGAGCGCGGGCTAAAGCTTTCCGGCGGCGAGAAACAGCGCGTCGCCATCGCCCGCACCATCCTCAAGGCGCCGCCGATCCTCTTGCTCGACGAGGCGACGTCGGCGCTCGACAGCCACACCGAGCGGGACATTCAGGACGCGCTCGATCGCGTAGCGCGCAACCGCACTACGCTCGTAATCGCGCACCGGCTCTCGACCATCGTGGGCGCCGACGAGATTCTCGTGCTCGACAAGGGCGTGATCGTCGAGCGCGGCACCCACAATCAATTGCTGGCCCACGGCGGTCTCTATGCCAGCATGTGGAACCGCCAGCGCGAGGCGCAGATCGCGCGCGAGATTCTCGAAGAGACCGGCGAGGACACGGCGGCACCTAATCGCAATCCCCCGCCACTGGAGGGCGATGCTGCCGTGCAGAATCCCAACAGAACGCCGGAGGCAGAGCAGGCATTTGCTGCCGCCGAGGCGGAGTAGTTTTCTGTCATGCCCTCGAACAAGTGTCAGCCGTCTCCCCGGGCTGAACACTCCGCCGATGATGACACCTTAAAAAGATCATTCCATGTCCGTCCTCAACTCCATCCGCTCGCAACTCGCGCCGATCCACCCGGAGGGCTATCCGTTCGTGGGCGTGGCCGCGCTCGCCAGTCTCATCCTGCTCTGGCTGTGGCCGTCCCTCGGCTGGCTCGCGGTGTTCGCCACGGTGTGGTGCGCCTATTTCTTTCGCGACCCCAAGCGTGTGACGCCGGTGCGTGACGGTATCGTGGTGGCGCCGGCCGACGGCCGCGTCAGCCAGCTCGTCAACGCCGTGCCGCCGGCAGAGCTGGCTCTCGGCGAGCGGGCGCTGCCGCGCATTTCCATCTTCATGAGCGTGTTCGATTGCCACGTGAACCGCAGCCCGGTAGCCGGGCGCGTCGAGCGCATCGTCTATCGCGCCGGAAAATTCCTCAGCGCCGATCTCGACAAGGCGAGCGAGGATAACGAGCGCAACGCGTTCGTCATCGCCACCGGTGCGGGCCAGCGCTTCGGGGTGATCCAGATCGCCGGGCTTGTGGCGCGGCGCATCGTGCCGTTCGTGCGCGAAGGCGAGGCGATCGCCGCCGGGCAGCGCATCGGCATGATTCGGTTCGGGTCGCGGGTTGACGTCTATTTGCCGGAGGGTGCGCTGCCTTTGGTCGCCGAGGGGCAGACCGCAATCGCCGGGGAGACGGTGCTCGCCGATTTCAAATCGGCCGACGCGGGACCGACATTCCGGGTAACGTAAGAGATCATTAACCGATCCCGGCCGCGCGCCCCGTGCATGGAAGGTCCGGCCGGAAAGCGCTATATTGCCGGCATGGCGATGAACCAGCCAGGATTCGACCGCCCGCGGCGCCCAGGCCTGCGGCGCCGGCGCTTTCGCAGCATCCCGGTGCGCATCCTGGTGCCGAACGTCATCACATTGCTTGCGCTGTGCGCCGGCCTGACCGGCATCCGCATGGCATCCGAGGGCAACTACAACGTCGCGCTGGCGGCGATCGTATTTGCCGCGATCCTAGACGCCATCGATGGCCGCTTGGCGCGCTTCCTCAAGGGCACGTCGCGGTTTGGGGCCGAACTCGACAGCCTCGCCGACTTTGTCAATTTCGGCGTAGCGCCAGCACTCATCATCTACTTCTGGGGTCTGCATGACTTGAAGTCGGCAGGCTGGATCGCCGCCATGGTCTTTGCCATTTGCGCCGGCCTGCGTCTCGCCCGCTTCAACGTGATGCTCGACGATCCGGATCGGCCGGCATGGGCCAACAATTTCTTCGTCGGCATGCCGGCGCCGGCCGGCGCGATCACCGTGTTGCTTCCGATCTATGCATTCTTGCTCGGCCTGCCCCAGGCGCTGTGGCTGACTTGGCTGACGCTGATCTACACGCTGGGCATCGCCTCGCTTATGGTTTCCCGGCTGCCGGTCTTTTCCGGCAAGCGCGTGGGCACGCGGGTGCCGCCCGACATGGTCGGCCCGCTTATTCTTGTTGTTGTCCTCTTCTTTGCCATTCTCTTCGCCTATCCATGGGAGCTTCTCACGGTGGGCACGCTGGCCTATTTGGCGAGCCTGCCGTTCGGATGGCTGTCGTATCGCGAATATGAACGAAGGTCGCGTCAGAACAGGGCGGAAGCGGCGCCGGCCGCCGCGCAACCTCAGCCGCCCGCGGCGGGCCTCGTGCAGCCGCCCGACGGCGAAGATCGTCCTTCGCGCCTCAACTAACTGAACCGCTTCGCACGCGAAGACCGCCGGAGTTATTATGGCAGGTGGCAAAGCGCTTGGCATTCCGATTGGCCGCCGCGCCTTTCTGGCCGCGAGCGCGTCGTCGCTCGCGGCGCCTGCTTTCGTTCGCGCGGCGCCGGGCGATGCGCCGCACTTCGCGTTCAAGCTGCACCACGCGCTTTCCTCGGTGTCGTGCGTGCACATGAATTTCCTGGTGCCGTGGGCGCGTGCGGTGGAGGCGCAAGCCGGCGGCCGCATTCGCATCGACATTTTTCCTTCGATGCAGCTTGGTGGTCAGCCCGTGGAACTGTTCGATCAGGCGCGCGACAGGGTCGCCGATATCGTGTGGACGCGGCCCAGCGAGACGCCCGGCCGTTTTCCCAGGATCGAATTGTTCGAGCTGCCGTTCGTGCCGCCGCGCCGCGCCCTGGTCGGCTCCAAGGCGGTCGAGGATTTCTCCGCTGAGAATCTAAAGGAGGAATTCCGCGAAGTGCACCCGATCTGCTTCTCGTGCTCGGATCGCGGCATCGTTCACACCAATCGCCCTGTACAGACCGCGGACGACTTGAAGGGACTGCGGCTTGACGTGCGCACCCGCTTTGCAGGCGAAGCGATGCAAGCGCTGGGCGCGAATTCCGTGTTTATGCCGAGCGGGCAGCTGCCGCTGGCGATCACCCGCCATATCGTGGACGGCTGCGTCGTTCCCTGGAACATGGTGCCGGCGCTGAAGCTTCACGATTTGCTGAAGGCGCACACGGATTTCGCCGACTATTCGCTGAGCACGACGACGTACGTGCTGGCGATGAACAAGGCGGCCTACGATAGCCTGCCGGCTGACCTTAAGAAGATCATCGATGACAATTCCGGTCAGGTTGCCGCCGGCATGGCCGGGATCATGTGGGACCTGCAAGCGAGCAGCGTTGCCGATATGGTGAACCGGCGCGGCGACCCGATCGTCACGCTCACGCCCGACGGGGTTGCTCCGTGGCGCAAAGCCACCGAGCCGGTGATCGGTGCTTGGCTCAAGCAAATGAAGGCGCGCAAGATCGACGGCGAAAAGCTGCTGGCGAGCGCGCGCTCGCTGTTTGACAAATACGCCAGCGAGCCGGAGCCGCAGCCGCCGCGCCCGCCGCAACCTGCGCAGCAGCCGGCCGAAGCCAAGGCCGAGACCAATCCACCCGCGAAGGCCGGTGGCGCGACCGGCGCACCGGAGGCGCCGGCGCCAGCGACGCAAGTGAGCGCGGCAACGCCCGCGCAAAGCCCCGAGCCGACCCATCATTGGTGGCAGTTTTGGAAATCCGCTCCGGCGGGCGCATCGCCCAGCACATCGGGGGTGGCCGCCGCGACGCCCGCACAGACGACTCATTGGTGGCAGTTCTGGAAATCAGCTTCGACGCCTGCGCCCGCATCGGCGGCGCCTCCCGTGGCGGCCGCAGCGCCCGCGTCTCCCGTAGTCCCCGCAGCCGCAGCGCCGGCGGTAACGTCACCAACGCCGGTGCCGCCGCCTGCGCCGCCCGCCGCCGCAGCGATCGTTCAGCCTCCACCGACCGCGCCCGTGGCGCCAGCAGCACCGGCGCCGCCGCCGAGTACGCTCGATATTCCGCTCTAACAATCCTATCCCCCAAAAGCGTGGTATTATTAGAAATGACCTGCCAGTGAGTTTTCCTCCGCGCCGAGTTGAAGTCCGGCCCAACAGCAGTCACGGACGATAAAGGGGCGTAAGTTCACTGAACGGCAAGTCATTGCGGCGTTGCGCGAGCGCTAGGTCGGGGCACCGTGGCGTCGGATTGCTCAGCGTCTTTTGTTTTCGATTCCGGTGCAATTCGTACGTGACTCATGTGGCCCAATTCAAGCCAAAGCCGTTAGGCGGCCGAACTCGGAGTAATTCAACATGGAGCAAGCGGAATATTATAAAACACGGCTGGAACACACAATTAATTATACCCAACAAGCCACGCGCTTGATTTATTTTGTAAGCGGCGCGCTTATCGCCGCATTGTATTTTGTTGCTCAGAACGGTGCTTTATGGGACTTTCAAAAACCGACCGAAGTGGAAATTTTGCTGCTTCTCGCACTAGTGAATTCCATCCACGGCGCGATACTGATAGCGCAGGGCGACTGGTACAGGAAAATAGATAAGGAGTTCGCCCGCTCCGCTAACGAAGCGTCTGTAGTCGGGCGGGAGGGACTTATTCACGTTCACAGTTTATTCGCGTGGATTCATTGGCTCGTAGCGATGGCGGTAGCAGTGCTCGCAGTTCTCGCAGTTCTCGCAGTTCTCGCAGTTCTCGCAGTTCTCGTTTCTATTTCACGCCTATAGTTGCTTGGCACGTCAAGGAGCGTGAGCGCAAGGACGTGGGATTGCATGATGAGTGTAAAGGCGTTCCCAATGCTCTGAAGATAGTTAAAGGTCTGAAGCGCCTTGAAAGATAAGGGCAGATGACGCTTAATTATTGCTCGGGCCGCCAGTCAATCGAGCCGTGTTTCGGCCTATTCCGTAAGACATTTCGCACGGTATGATTGCCAGAATCTGGAGGTAAATCAGATGAGCGCCGTCACGCGCCATGCGCTCCGTGTTTATTCTGCATTATCCGGACTGAAAGGGACAGGAGACGACGTTCTTGATGCTCTCATCCCCTTCTTTGAGCCCATCCTGGAGGTCATGAATGGCAAAGTATTTGACCCACGTCTATTCGCGGTCGGTGTACAGAAGCTATATCGTTGGCGCTTTACCGCGGATATCGCGGAGCATTTTATTCCGAGACTTGTTCGCAAGGGATTTTTGATCCGTCACGGTGGTGACGGCCGACAGGCTGCTTACACTGTCCAATTTGTGCCTCAGCCTCCGTCGACGGAAAACTTGCCAATCTCGGAAGTCCTGAATCAAATCGTCGATGAGTTTGTCGATTTTCCACCTCGAATAACTGATCTATTGAACTATTCGCGGACTCGCGACGAGCTAGCGGACATTCTTATTCGATTCCTAGTTTCAATGGACGCCTATGGCGAGGCCTCATTTGCTGTCGAAGTCCAGAGATTACAGTTTGGCATCGCTGAAACGTCAGCGCTCGCGGAACTTGAGGAAGGTGGGACACCGTTGCCGCACGATGATCGGTACATGTGCGCCCGCTTTCTAAATCATATCTGCAGCGAGCACCCTGAATACGTTCCCCACCTAGCCCGGCTTACTTCAATCGGGCTACTCACAGAAGTTGTTGAGGATTTTGCCAAGCCGATCCAGCCGGAAACGAATGTCAATCTCACGGTCGCTGTAGATGCGCCGCTCGCGCTTGATTTTTTGGGATGTTCCGGACGCGCACTTCAAGAGGATGTGCGAAGCATCTTCAATTCACTTAAGGCAATCGGCTGCGCATTTATCGTATTTCCGGTTACGTGCGACGAAATGCAGCGAAATCTTCAGAGCATGCTCGCGAAGCCGCCGTCCGAACGATACGGGTATACACACGATGCCATGATTCGCCGTGAGGTGATGCCTGAATTTGTTCAAGCTGTGGCGAAGGACCCTGAGGCGGCGCTTGACCACGCCGGTATTCAGGTAAAACAATTGTCACTCGATCAATACCCGAACT
>JBAUYV010000098.1:0-10927 GCA_049584975.1 Xanthobacteraceae bacterium
GGGCGGTGATCAGGGTGCCGATCTGGTCGGAGCCCAGCATCTTGTCGAAGCGAGCGCGCTCGACGTTGAGGATCTTGCCCCGTAGCGGCAGCACCGCCTGATTTTCACGGTTGCGCGCCTGCTTGGCCGAGCCGCCGGCGGAATCGCCTTCGACGACGAAAATCTCGGCGCCATCGGCCGCGCTGTGGGTGCAGTCGGCGAGTTTGCCCGGCAGGCGGAGTTTGCGCACGGCGCTTTTGCGCGCGATGTCTTTTTCCTGGCGGCGGCGGATGCGATCTTCGGCGCGCTCGACCACGAAATCAAACAGTTTGTTGGCGGCCGCGGGATTGCCGGCGAGCCAATGGTCGAACGGGTCTTTGATCGCTTGCTCGACGATGCGCTGCGCTTCGGCGGTGGCGAGGCGGTCTTTGGTCTGGCCCTGAAATTCCGGCTCGCGAATGAACACCGAGAGCATGGCGCCGGCCCCGGTCATCACGTCGTCGGAGGTGATGGCGGCGGCGCGCTTGCCCTGATTGACACGCTCGGCGTGGTCTTTCAGGCCGCGCAGCAGCGCGGTGCGCAAGCCGGATTCATGGGTGCCGCCGTCGGGCGTCGGAATCGTATTGCAGTAGGAATTGACAAAGCCGTCGGCATCGGCGGTCCAGGCCACGGCCCATTGCACCGCGCCGTGGGAACCGGTCTTTCCGGCGCTGCCGGTGAAAATGTCAGGATGGACGAGGGTCGCCTCGCTCAGCGTCTCTTTCAGATAGTCCTTCAGGCCTTCTTCGAAATGGAACGTCGCCTTTTCCGGCACATCCTCGATGCCGTGCAACAGCTCCTTGGCGCAGAACCAGCGAATTTCTACGCCGCCGAACAAATAAGCCTTCGAGCGCGTCATCTTGAAGACGCGCTCCGGCTTGAAGTGCGCCTTAGCCCCGAAGATTTCCGGGTCGGGCCGGAAGCGCACCTTAGTGCCACGCCGGTTCGGCGCTTTGCCGGCGTCCTGCAATTTGCCCTTCGGCTTGCCGCGCTCGAAAACCATTCGGTAGAGTTTCTGGCCGCGCGCGACCTCAACCTCCATTCGCTCCGACAGAGCATTGGCGACCGATACGCCGACCCCGTGCAGGCCGCCTGACGTCTCGTAGACCTTGGAGTCGAATTTGCCGCCCGCGTGCAGCGTGCACATGATCACTTCGAGGGCTGATTTTTTCGGGAACTTTGGATGCGGATCGACCGGAATGCCGCGGCCGTTGTCGGTGACGGAGATGAAGCCATCGGCCTCCATCTCGACCTCGATCCAGTCGGCGTGGCCGGCCAGCGCCTCGTCCATGGCGTTGTCGATCACCTCGGCAAACAGGTGATGCAGCGCCTTCTCGTCGGTGCCGCCGATATACATGCCGGGCCGGCGGCGGACCGGTTCGAGGCCTTCCAAGACTTCGATGTGCTTGGCCGTATAGCCGGCCTCGCCCGCCCCGGCGCGCGGGGGGGCGCCGGCCGCACGGGATCGGCGCGGACCGCCGCGCTGCTCCAGGCCGGCAAACAGGTCCGAGGAGTTCGATGCTTTCGACGATTTCGCAGTCTTTGCCACGGTTTGTCCCATGCGGGAAATCTTGTGCGGGAAATCTTGGCCTTCGCTTTCGAGTGAAGAATCGACCCCGAAACTATGCCATGAGGGCGGCAAAAGGATTAAGCCTCCCGGTCAGCCCCTTAGACCTATGAGATAGTGAGCCAATCGCCAAATCCAATCATGACGTTCGAGCAGTTTTCTCAGGAAACGATCGAATTCGTCTGTCCTTCGAGGCCGCCGCATTGACGCTGCACGGCGCGGCCTTTATATGCGGCCCCATGATCAGGTTCTCCGCGATCATCGCCGCTGAAAAGCGCCGTCGCCGTGCCGAAACGGCACGCGCGCGCGCGTAGCAACGCGTAACGCTCGTGCCGCCGGCGCCGCGGCACGCTTTCCCAAATTTCGCCCGCGGCCGCCGGCTTTGTAGCGCAAAGCCCAAAGGTCGATCATGCCCCTAGAGCAAAAAGCCAAGATCGGAATCCTCGGCGCCTCCGGCTATACCGGCGCCGAACTGTTGCGGCTGTTGATCCATCATCCGCGTGTCGAGATCGTGCTGCTCACCGCCGATCGCCGTGCCGGCAAGCCGGTGGCGGATGTCTTTCCGCAATTTGCGCCGTACCGGTTGCCCATGCTGACGGCCATCGAGGAGGCCGACTGGAAGGCGCTCGGGCTCGATCTGGTCTTCTGCGCGCTTCCACACGCCACGACGCAGAAAGTCATTGCCGATGTGCTCGAGCGTGCGCCGGCCACCAAGGTCATCGATCTTTCGGCCGACTTCCGCCTGGCCGATCCCGCCGCCTTCGCGCATTGGTATGGCCACGAGCACGCCGCGCTGGAGCTGCAGAAGGAAGCCGTGTACGGGCTGACCGAAGTGTATCGGTCGCAGATCAAGGCAGCGCGGCTCGTTGCCAATCCGGGTTGCTACACGACCTGCGCCGAGCTCGCGCTCATCCCGCTGCTCAAGGCCAAGGCCATCGATCCCGACGAAATCGTCATCGACGCCAAATCGGGCATGACGGGAGCGGGCAGGGCGGCGCGTGAGGACATGCTGTTCGCGGAAGTCTCCGAAGGCTTTCACGCCTACGGCGTCGGTCACCATCGCCACATGTCCGAGCTGGACCAGGAATTTTCCAAAGCCGCCGGGCGCGAGGTGATCGTTACTTTCACACCCCATCTCGTGCCCATGAACCGTGGCATCCTATCCACGATTTATGTGCGAGGGCTCAAAGCTATGCCGGAAGATCTTCATGCGTTGCTTTTAAAGGCTTACGCGAACGAGCCATTCGTCCACGTGCTGCCGTTCGGCGCGCTGCCGCAGACCCGGCACGTGCGCGGCTCCAACATGACCTTCATCGGGGTCGCCGCCGACCGGATTCCCGGCCGCGCCATCATCGGCTCCGCCCTCGACAACCTCACCAAAGGTGCCTCGGGCCAAGCGGTGCAGAACATGAATGTGATGCTGGGCTTTCCCGAGACGATGGGGCTTGATCAGGTCGCTCTGTTTCCGTAAAGCCAGCCCCGACGGGCTTGTGGCGTCTCAGGCGACCTTCCGGCTGCGCCCTTCGATGTATGTCCGCATGAGTTCGGCGGTGAGCACGACGTTAGGGTCGTATTCGGGGGCATTTTCGATCTGCACCAGGTCGTTCAACCCGGAATTCTTGTAGATGCGATTGGTGCAGGAGATGAGCCGCGCCGGTCGTTTGGGATCGCCGTTGAAGTGCTGGTGGATCGTGCAGGGCGGGACATAGATGACATCGCCCGCTTCCCATTCGTAGCGCTTGATCTCGTCCTGCGGCTTCCATGCGTAGGTGTCGGTGATTTCCACGTCGCAATCCTGGTGCAGGTCGTAGCCGTAGCCCTCCACCACGTAGAGGCATTCCTCCGCCAGATGCCGGTGCTTTCCCGAGCGGCTGCCGGGCGGGATCACCTGCATGTAGGCGTCGACCGTTTCCATGCGCGTGTTCATTTGCTCGTTAAGCAGATGCTTGAGCAGGCCTTGCCGCGACATTTCCCAGGGCATCTCGTCGGGATGGACGATCTTTTTGCGCAAGGCCATGCGCGCTGGGCGAGTCGTCGCGTCGTCGAGTAGGTCCTGATAGAGTTTTTTGTTTGCCGCTCCGGTCAGCCAGGCCTTTGCCTCGTCCCAAGCCATTCTTGTCAGACCTCTTCCTCGACCTTGCCGGACGGATGGTTGAAGTCCTCCTCGTCGTCGCGGGGCACGAAATTGCCCTGGGTGGGCGACGGCGTTTTTGGCCGTTTGATCACGGTATGCTGGAACAGCATGTTCATGAACAGATACATCGGCTTGGTTTTGATCACGAGGGCGCGCGCCGGCTCAGTCGCGCTGGCATTGGTGTGCTGGTGCACGCAGTTGTTATGCACAATGGCGACGTCGCCGGCCTTCCAGTCGTAACGCACGCCGTCGTGGATCTCGTAGCCGGCCCCGTCGAGGATATAAAAGGCGGCTTCGTTGACGTGACCGTGCTTCTGAGTGGTGCCGCCCGGCGCATATTCTTCCAGATGGATGTGCAGCGTTTGGCAGAGCCCGTCTTCCGGCTCGACATAATGGCGGGAAAAGTGCTGCGGGCCGCCGTCAAGCTTGGTCTCTTTGCCCTTGATGACCCGCGGCATTGACCGCAGCCGTTTCAGCTCCTCGGTGAGGCTGTAGGCGCCGGTGATGGGCCGAACGAACACTCGCTCCTTGTCCGGATCGTGTTGCTTCTTGCCCATTCGGGCTCCTTTCAAATCCGGCGCCGCGGCGGCAATGATCGCGCCCGGTCTGTGGCCACCTCACGGTAGTATTTACTCAATTTCCGGCTCTGTTCCAGGGCCGGCGCCCAGTGCCCCGGCACTTATCATCCGGGGAATTAACGATGTCCGAAAGCTGTCGCGCTACCTCGGATGGCGCCGCCACAGCGATCCTGACGATGCTGTCATCGGTCCGGCTTCTGCGCTTCGCGCTTCAGTCGCGCACCCTCACGTAGCTCCCCGGCGCATCCTCGATCGGCGCGAGCACCCCGCCGCCTGGCGCGCGCGCGGGCACCTCGGTCTTGTCCTGGCGCTTGAGCCACGCGAACCAATTCGGCCACCACGAGCCGGGACGCTCTTTGGCCTTGGCGAGCCATCTGTCGAGATCGGCACTGCGCGGCCGGCGGCCGGTCCAGAACTGATATTTGTGCTTGCCGGGCGGGTTGACCACGCCGGCAATGTGCCCGGAGCCGGAGAGGACAAACCGCACCGGACCGCCGAAGAATTTGCTGCCCAAAAGCACCGATTTGGCCGGAGCGATATGATCCTCGCGGGTCGCCAGATTATAGACCGGGATCTTGACTGACTTCAGATCGATTGGCGTGCCGGCAAGCGTCACTTTTCCCTGGGAGAGCTTGTTGTCGAGGTAGCAATTGCGCAGATAGAACGAATGGTTGGCGGCTGGCAGCCGCGTCGCGTCGGAATTCCAATACAAAAGGTCGAACGGGAAGGGCGCCTTGCCCTTTAGGTAATTGTTGATGACATACGGCCAGATCAGGTCGTTGGAACGCAGGAAGTTGAACACCGTCGCCATCGATTTGGCTTCGAGGTAGCCGCGCTCGGCCATGCGGTGCTCGATCGCCTCGACCTGCTCCTCGTCGACGAAGACCTTAAGATCGCCCGCATAGGTGAAATCGACCTGAGCGGCGAACAAGGTCGCCGACATGATGCGCTCGTCGTGATTGGCCGCCATGAAGGCGAGCGCCACCGAAAGCATGGTGCCGCCGACGCAGTAGCCGACGGCGTGCACTCTGTCCTCGCCGGTCGCCTCTTTGATGGCGCCGAGGGCCGCGATCGGGCCCTCGCGCACGTAATCCTCGAAGGTCTTCTGCGCCAGGTGCGCATCGGGGTTGACCCACGAAATGCAAAAAACCGTGATGCCCTGATCGACGCACCATTTGATGAACGATTTCTCCGGCGTGAGATCGAGCACGTAGAACTTGTTGATCCACGGCGGCACGATCAGCAGCGGGCGTTTGAGCACCGTCAGGGTCGTCGGCTCATATTGAATGAGCTGCATGAGATCGTTTTGGAAAATGACCTTGCCGCGGGTCGTCGCCAGGTTGCGCCCGACCTCGAACATCGAGGAATCCGACTGGCGAATTCGCAAATTGCCGCCGCCTGCCTCAAGGTCCTCGGCCAACATGCGCATGCCACGAACCAGGTTCTCGGCATTGCTGGTGAAGGTCTCGCGCATCAATTCCGGATTGGTCAGAACGAAGTTCGTCGGCGACAGCGCGTTGGCGATCTGCCGCATGTAAAACTCGGCCTTCTGTTTGGTGTGCGGGTCGAGGTCAGCGGCGTCGGTCACCAGCTGATTGGCCCAGCGGCTGGTGAGGAGATAAGCCTGCTTGAGGAAATCGTAGAACTGGTTCGAGGACCACTCAGGGTCGGCGAAGCGCTTGTCGCTGGGTGCGGGTGCCGCGACCGGCGCGCTTTCTTCGCCCGCCAGCCGCTTCACTGCCGCTGCCCAGAGATCGAGATAGGCTTTGCCTAGCCGGGTCTGCAGTTCGAGGGTGCGCTGTGGATCGGCGAGCCAATATTCGGCAACATGGCCGAGCGTCTTGACGACTTCGGCGACTTCCTCGGCGAGTTGGCTGTCGTCGCGGCCTTCTTCGCGGGGCTTCAAATACGCCGCAAGCGCTCGCCCGCCGTGCTCGATAATGCGCGCCAGATTGCGCGAAAATACCTCGACATCAACAGGGCCGATCTTCATCGGTTGTTGCGATGGAGCCTGCACGAGCGTTCCTCAACGGCCGAGGGCACAATCGCCCCAGCCCGGCACTTTCCGCAGACATGGCCTCCGCGAACTTGCCACGCAAGGCGAAATTCGCGCCACGAGACGCGGCACTAGATTATGTTCAAAGCCGCGGCGGCGCGCCCTTAGTGGAGAGTTCCAGACGCGTCCTTGTTTCGACATATTAAAGGGTTATGCGAATGTCTGCCTGTTGTTTGCGAAGGTCTTGAATAGCTTGGCGGTTTTTCGATTGGTAAACATTATAGCGCCATAAGGGGAACGCGAGGCGGGTTACGGTTCGTGAGTCGGCCAACCGACGCTTCGCGGAAGCATAGCGGGGATAAGCCCAGATGCAGGGCCGAAGTTGCGTAACGGCGAGAGGGCTCGCAGCGTTGGCTATTTGCCTCGCGGCGGGCGTGCTTGCGTCTGGATGCTCCTCATCGTCCTCGCCGTCCGTCGCCGGTCCCTATCCGTCGGTGCTCATGAGCCCTGATGCGCGCGACAGCGCCCCGCTCAGTCCCGAAGAGGTCAAGCAGGCGACGGACAACTTGATCTCCGAGCGCAACCACTTGTGCGCGGAAGCCATAGCCACCAGCGGCACTAAGGCGTCGAACGGCTCCGGGCCGGGAAATTGCGTCGCCGACAGCACCACCACCGGTGGCGCCGGGACCAAGCCGTGATAAAAGCCTGAGACATCGGTATCGTAAAAACGACACGTCGGGACCTCCATGGAAGATTTTTACCGCATCCGCCGGCTGCCGCCTTACGTTTTCGAGCAGGTCAATCGTGCGAAAGCTGCGGCCCGCAACGCCGGCGCCGATATCATCGATCTCGGCATGGGTAATCCCGACCTGCCGGCGCCGGCGCACGTCGTCGAGAAGCTGAAAGAGACGATCGGCAAAGCGCGTACCGACCGCTATTCGTCGTCCAAAGGAATTCCGGGGCTGCGCCGCGCCCAGGCTGCTTACTATGCGCGCCGCTTCGGTGTGAAGCTCAATCCCGAGACCCAGATCGTCACCACGCTCGGCTCGAAGGAGGGCTTCGCCAACGTGGCGCAAGCGATCACCGCGCCCGGCGACGTCATCGTCGTTCCCAACCCGACCTATCCGATCCACGCCTTCGGCTTTTTGATGGCTGGCGGCACCATCCGCGCCGTCCCGGTCGAGGCAAGCGATGCCTTCTTTTTGGCGCTCGAGCGCGCGGTGCAGCATTCGATCCCGAAGCCGATCGCGGTGGTCGTTTGCTATCCGTCGAACCCGACCGCGTGTGTTGCCGACCTGAAGTTCTATCGCGACCTCATCGCCTTTGCGAAAAAGCATTCGCTGCTGGTGCTGTCGGATCTCGCTTATGCGGAGGTTTATTTCGACGGCTCGCCGCCGCCCTCGGTGCTGCAGGTGCCGGGCGCGATGGATGTCGCGGTTGAATTCACGTCCATGTCGAAGACCTACTCGATGCCGGGCTGGCGGCTTGGTTTTGCGGTTGGCAACGAGCGCATCATTGCGGCCTTGGCGCGCGTGAAATCCTATCTCGATTACGGCGCCTTCACGCCCATGCAGGTGGCCGCGACCGCGGCGCTCAACGGTCCCGACGACTGCATCCATGAGATGCGCGCCATCTATCGGCGCCGGCGCGACGCCCTCGTGGACTCGTTCGGCCGGGCGGGCTGGCAGGTGCCGCCGCCCTCAGCTTCGATGTTCGCCTGGGCGCCGATCCCCGAACCGTTCGGGCCGCTCGGCAGTGTCGAATTCTCCACGCTCCTGGTCGAAAGAGCAGGCGTCGCCGTGTCGCCTGGCGCGGGCTTCGGTGAGTACGGGGAAGGGCATGTGCGTATCGCGCTCGTTGAAAATGAGCAGCGCATCCGGCAAGCGGCCCGCAATATCCGGCGCTTTCTTGAAACGGCGCCGGAAATGCTGCACAACGTCGTTCCCCTTGCGACGCGGCGATAGTCGCGGGTTTCGCTCCACACCGTTTGGCGACGTTTTATGGCCGAGCCGCTGAAAGTCGGTCTTGCCGGACTGGGAACGGTCGGCACGTCCGTGGTGCGTCTCCTCGAACGCGGACGGGACAAGATTCTGGCGCGCTCCGGCCGCGATATCGAGGTGGTTGCGGTCAGCGCCCGTTCGCGCGGTAAGAAGCGCGATATCGATCTGAAGAAATTTCGCTGGTTCGCCGATCCGGTGGCGCTTGCCCGTGATCCGTCGATCGACGTGTTCGTCGAGCTGATGGGTGGCGCCGGCGATCCGGCCAAGCGTGCCGTGGAGACCGCGCTTGCTTCCGGAAAAGCGGTGGTCACCGCCAACAAGGCGCTGCTCGCCCGTCACGGTCAAAAGCTCGCGGCGCTTGCTGAGCGAAAGAAAGTCGCGCTCAACTTCGAGGCCTCGGTCGGCGGCGGCATTCCCATCATCAAGACGCTGCGCGAGGGACTGAACGGGGATGCGTTCACGCGGATCTACGGCATCCTCAATGGCACCTGTAATTACATACTTTCGCGCATGGAGCAGGACCGCCTCGCGTTCGACGAATGCCTGCGCGACGCGCAGCGATTGGGCTATGCGGAAGCCGATCCGTCGTTCGATGTCGAAGGTCACGACACGGCGCAGAAGCTTTCCATTTTGGCGAGCCTCGCGTTCGGCACCAAGCTCGATCCCAACGCCATCTACGTCGAAGGCATCTCATCCATTACGCTCGCTGATCTCGATGCGGCGGGCGAACTCGGCTACCGTGTCAAGCTTTTGGGCGTGGCGGTAAAGACCGAGGGCGGCATCGAGCAGCGCGTGCATCCCACCATGGTGCCGAAGGAGTCCGCTATCGCCCAGGTCATGGGCGTGACCAACGCGGTGACGGTCGATGCCGTCGGTCTTGCGCCGATCACGCTGGTGGGTCCCGGAGCGGGCGGCATGGCGACCGCGTCGGCGGTCGTTTCCGATATTGCCGACATCGCCTGCGGCATTCGTGCGGCGCCGTTCGGGCGGCCGGCCGCGCGCATGACGGCTATCCGCAAGGCACCCATGCAGCATCACGAAGGCGGCTACTACATCCGCCTCTTGGCGCGTGACCGCCCCGGCACCGCGGCCACGATCGCGCGGCGGCTGGCGCAACAGAAAATATCGCTGGAATCCATCGTGCAGCGTCACGGGATTGCGGCACAGGGCGCTTCGCCGTCCGGCAAGTCAGGCGAGCCGGTGCCGGTGATCATGATCACCTATGCGACCAGTGAGGACGCGGTACGTAGAGCGCTGGCGGCCGTGCGCCGCGACCGTGTAATCTCAGGACGGCCGCAAGTTATCCGAATCGAAAAGAACTAATCCGCTGCGGCTTGAGCCGGGCGCAAGCAAAGGCAAGGCACGATGGCATCGATCGTTGTCCCGGAAACTTCGATGATCGAGCGTGTTTTCTCCATCGAGATCGCACGCGTGACCGAGCGCGCCGCGGTGGCGGCGGCGCGATTGCGCGGGCGCGGCGCGGAAAAGAAGTCCGACCAGGCTGCCGTCGATGCCATGCGGCGAGAGCTCGGAAGGCTGCCAATCGACGGCACGGTCGTGATCGGCGAGGGCGAGATGGACGAGGCGCCGATGCTGTTCATCGGCGAGAAGGTCGGCACCAAATCCGGGCCCAAGGTGGACATCGCCGTCGATCCGCTGGAAGGCACCACGCTCTGCGCCAAGAATATGCCGGGCGCCATAGCGACGCTGGCTATGGCGGACGAGGGTGCGCTCCTGCACGCGCCCGACATTTACATGGACAAGATCGCGGTCGGACCCGGGTACCCCAAGAACGTGGTTGATCTGGATGCGCCGGGCGATGAGAACATCCGCAATCTCGCCAAGGCCAAGGGGGTAAAACCTGAAGCGATCACCGCGATGATCCTCGATCGCCCGCGCCACGCCGATCTGATTGCGGCGGTGCGCAAGGCCGGCGCGGCGGTGAGTCTCATCAGCGACGGCGATGTCGCCGGCGTCATTCACACGGCGCAGCCGGACAAGACCGGCATCGACATCTATCTCGGCATCGGCGGTGCGCCGGAAGGTGTGCTGGCGGCGGCGGCGCTTCGCTGCATTGGCGGGCAGATGCAGACCCGACTGCTGGTCGATACCGACGAGAAGCGCGAGCGCGTCGCCCGGATGGGCATCAAGGATCCGCGCAAGAGATACCAGATCGAGGACATGGTGCGCGGCGATTGTTTGTTTGCGGCGACCGGTGTTACCGATGGCCCCATGCTGTCGGGCGTGAGGTTCGGCAACGGCGTGCTCGAAACCGAAACCGTGGTAATGCGCTCCGTCACCGGCACCGTGCGCTGGATCAGGGCCGAGCATCGGCAGCTGGACAAGTTTTAGCTGGCATCACTTGGCTCTCCGTCGCCGGCTAGAACACGCACGCCCGGTGCTTCATTGCCGGTCGCGTCATCCTTGCCTTATCCTTGGGGATGCCGACTGCGGCCAGCGCGCCCATATCCGGCGAATGGGCTATGCTCGTGCCATGGGTTTCGAATCACGTGAATTTGCCGCGGCGCACCGCCTTTTCCTCGGCGTGGAAAGCTCGGCGACCGGCCGCGCCTGGCGCGACCGGCTCGACGAGCGCGGTGCCGCGCGGGCGCTGGCGATTGCACAGCGCTACGA
>JBAUYV010000099.1:0-13707 GCA_049584975.1 Xanthobacteraceae bacterium
ATGTTGTGAAATACGCAGCGAGGTGTACGGGTGTTGCGCCTTGGTGAACAGATCAAATTTTGTTACGGCCGAATCCGGGGTTTTGCGAAATTATGCAAAGTTGGCGTTGATCGGCGAGGAACGAGCCTTCTGCTTATCGCGAATTTCTGAGTCGGAAATGGAAGCGCCGCAAGGCTACGACCAAAGGAGAGCCGCCGGCATGGCCGGCGGCTTGAAGTCTGCCCGCGCCTCTGTGGCGGGGCGGCTACCGGCGTCGAGAGCCGGATTTGTCGTCACTGCGATCAGTACGCCTGCGGTCGCTGGTCGTCGTCCCTTGGCGGGCGCAGCACGATTTTGCATTGGCCGTCTCCACCGGGGATCGGCAACGCTTGCAGGACCACATTGAACCCATCGCCTGACTGGTGCGGGAAGGCCGCACCTATGGCGAGCCAAAAGTCGTCTTGGCCGTCGCCACGTTTGATGACGGTGTAAGCGCGATATGCGGGTTGCTGGGCCATCGCTGGCCTCCTTTCGGTTTAGGTTGGGGGTTAGTACTCGTCGGCGCGCATGATGGTGAGCACGCGCGTCGTCTTCTCGGGATCGGCGGGGTCTTCCGAGCCGCCGTCCATGTCGAGGGCGTAGTAATCAAGTTTCCAGAAGTACGTTTCGCCTTCGACCTCGAAGCTGCCGAAGTCGTGCTCGCGATGCGGATCGTTGTCCGGCGAAAATTCGTTGAAGCCCTGCACGGCCAACAGCACGCGAGCCTTGGTGCCGATCGGCAAGGCGTTGACGCCTTGCGTCATGACCACTTGGCCGCCGATGAAAGTGCTGCGGAAGTTGTCGTTGAGGACGCGGATGCGGGCCGCCGCGTCGTGCGCCAGAGCCTGGGCCACGGCGGGCCTCAGGCGGTGAGCGCTGTGAGCGGCGCAACGTTCCGCCGGATAACGGTCATGGCCTCATCGAGCGTCTTGACGTGCTCGTGAGCGAGGTCTTGGCCAACGAATTGCAGCTGCTCTTCGTCGAGCAGCGTGGCTTGCATCGCCACGGAATACTTGCCGTCGATCAGTGGCGTGATTTCGATATTGATGAACTGGAGGGGATAGGTGACCGGCGCGGTTCCGCCGGCTGGTATGTCAAGGGACATTGAAGTCTCCGTCTTACTCCGCCGAGCCCCGAGGAATTCAGGGGGCGGCGTGTAGGCCGGAGGCCTTCCAAAAATATACACCCGTGTCCGCTGTCCACAAGCGATAGGGAACAGGGCCGGGTTACAATGAGACTATGGATGTTGAAACGAGAGCGCGCGGGCGACTGTTTGAAAGACCGGAGGAGCCACGGCCGTTCCGAATGACGCAGAGGGACTTGAGCCTGCTCGCGAACCTGGCCCGATTACGGCTGGCGTCCGCCGAGCAGCTTGCGGCACTCGATGGCGGAAGCGCGCAAAACGTCTCGCGGTCTTTGTTGGTGCTATGGGAGAACGAATACGTCGAGCGTCTGCTCGGGCAGGTCGAGAAGCGCGTACTCTACAAGGGATCATTTCCGCTGATCTACGGCCTCACGCGACCTGGCGCGTGGCTCCTTCGCAAGCACGGCTACGATGTGCCTGGTCGTCTGCTGTACCAGACTGACAAGCAGCGCCGAGCCGGCTGGCGATTCATCGAGCATCGCGTCGACATTACCGAATTCATGATCCGGCTGGAGCTGGCGTGTCGCGGACGATCCGATATCGCACTGATCGACAGAAAGGAGATATTCGAAAGCGCGCCGAAGACGCAGCGTGATCGGCGCGTGCGTCTGGTGGTGAAGGTCCGGATAGATGGCGCGCATCAGTTGCTTTCGGTGGATCCGGACGAACTATTCGGATTGCGCTTTCCGGGAACCGGCAAGGCAAGTTACTTCATGCTGGAACGCGACCGCGGCGAGATGCCGGTGCATCGTCGCAAGAGCAAGGATCAAACCTACTACGCCAAGAAGATGCTGGCCTACCATGAGGCCAACAGGGTAGGGGAGCACGTGCAGGAACTCGGCCTCCCAAGCTTTCGGGTGCTGACGGTGACAACGTCCCGTGGACGCGTCGAACAGATGATCGAAGCGCAAAAGGAGATGACGGACAATCGCGGATCAAATTTATTTTTGTTTATTGACGACAAAACCCTCTTGGAGAGTGATCCACTTTCAGTGACGTGGTCGACGGGAAAGGGCAAAAACGTGCGACTGAACGACTAACGGAATATTGAAAGGTCACCGGGACCAACGTTTGGCGAGTTTTTCCACTTCCCGGACAAGGGCTGGAAAATCTACAGCATTTGGATCGAAATCGCCTCCGAACCACTTCTTATATTGCACGTGTCTCCCGTCAGAGCGGTTCCCGATCGCCTTGAGGAACTGTGTGTAGCCCCAAGGACCGCCCACATCTTCAGGGGGGCACCGCCCTTCTGCCTCAATAAGGCGCGGATAAGAACTACCGGCCGCCTCGTCGACGAGTGCGTCGATCGTAATGGCATGTTCCCAGCCATCCCCAAAATCGTAAAGATAAGTTAGTTTTGGCGAATAACTGAGGAGCTCGTCGAGCTGCGCCTCCGTCGCATCGAGCCGGCTGGCGTAGTCCTCGGGATCGACAAAACCCCATTCGAGATTGCCGGCTTTAATCTCGTATAAGTGGGAGTTGGTCCAACCCATCGCCGCCTGGATTACGAGGTGCAGCCGGTCTAGCCTAATCGAAAGCGGGACTTCGATTCGACGTAGTACTGTCGGTTCCACCTCCTCCAGCGCGATCTTAAGGCGGACGACGGTAGGGGCGTTCATGGCGTTGCAAACTATCGTTCGATAGATGAGAGTGGGTACAAGCGATATTGGCGCTCCTCGCTGCAAAGATAAACAAAGATCACGTCGGCTGCGTCGTTCTGCTCGTCCACGGGAAGGCCTTGTAACTGTTCGATGGCTTGTTGAAGCGAGCGAGTCATATCCGTATGGGGATTGAAGGATTAGCGACGGGGTGGGGAAGTAATCTCGAACGAGTCGTGGTCCTTTTCAAACTTGATCCTGTAGCTATCGAAAAAGCCCTCCTGTCCAAGTAGTGGAGGTACATCGTTGTCGATGAATACAACAGGCGCCGTAAATGCCTGCGAATGATTTTGCAGGCGAAAGTCCAGTTCAGCGACAAAACCAGGAGTGTTTTCCATAGAAATGCCGATGACGCTGTAGGGCCGGCAGCTGGCCCTATCGATGCCGAACAGCTCGGCCATGTAGGCGGGCAAGATGATGTTGTCGGCACCGGAATCAATCATCGCCAGAAACGTGCGCGCTTGTTTGCCCCGCGAAATTTCGATTTGGACGGCCGGCCGTTTGACGAACCGACCTCCAATGGTCTGAGCGCCTGAAACTACTGTGTACTTATATTTCACACGCCTGTGACGCGGGAGCGAAGATCGCGTCGAAAGGAAGCACACGGTAAAAGACAACGTTCTTGCCGGCGACCAATTTATCGAGTAGCGCCAAACTTTCAGATGCGGCGACTATCTTGGAATAATCTGGAGTGAACGCCACCCACTTATTTTCGTGTGAGCGATCAAGTAGACCGGACAGATCAATTGTCTTTGGCTCGTCCTCCATAGACTGGCATTATAGCATAGATGATGAATTTCCGCCGATGTGGAGCTTCGTAAAACAGATATTGCACTAAACCGTTGCGCGGTAGGGGAGTGAGCCGCCCGCGAGCCAGCGGATCGCGATGCTGCGAGGCGGGCCGCTAGCTTGCGAACGTGATGCCGCGATCACGTTCCCCTCATCATCGCGGCCCATTGCGCCTCGCGATTTATTGCAGCTCTGAAATCGCTCTTCTGTAGCAGAGAGGCAAGCCGATCTTCACCTGCACTGATGTCACGTGAGAAATCTATGCTCGCGCGTGCTGGTCGGGCCCTCAGCGTGAACCGTCTTCGTTTTCCAAGATCGGGGTGAAGCAGATCGGCCGTGGTATCGTCGATGGAGCATATGATAATGGGGTGCATTTGTTCGACTGCCCAAGTAGCCTCAAGGCGCGCCCAATTTGACCGGATCGAACGCTGAGACAAGGCAATTACGATCGTCTTTGAATACTTGAAGGCGAACGTAACTGCCACTCTGTGTGTCTCAACTTTATACCGGCTATCTGCAGAACTTAGAAAAAAATAGCTGTCATATCCAAACGCTGCCGTAACGTGCCGAATGATATGGTCCTTGCACCAGTTGGAGTCAGCCGCCGTGTGACTCACAAAAATTCGACCACTGAAGAGCAGGCGTGCTCCGGCGTCTAGTTCTGAGCGCGTGCGAGGATGAGGGTCGATCCACTCGCGTTCGATCGAATCAAGAATAGTGGTAAAAGGATCGGACATGAATCATCGCCCGTAAATCGCAAATTGACAGTATCGCAAACGACGCGAACTGAACAGCGAGTTGGATGTCGCGTCCCGCTTTAGGTCTGCACCTTGTCTCTTGAAGCGCAACAAGGCATCGCCGAATTGAACCGCGTATTGCGCCTAATCTGCATCAGGACACTGCGGGGTGTGTCAGGAGCGGGGAGGTGGCTCAACAGAGCCATTCTTGATACTTCGCACAACGTAGATTTCGCGAATGCTGTCTGTGCGCTTTTCATGACGTTAGCGCGTCGAACACCTCGGCGGGACATCGGCCATTAAGAAAACGGTGGGGAAAATAGTTCCATGCGTCTTGCATAATCCGAAGTTCCCGCTCGTCAATGTCATCAACGTCGCAATCGAGAGCTGCAAGCATTGCTCGGAGATATGAAGAATTATCAGCGGGCGCTGCCTCGAATATCAAGTCCCTGATGCTTTCGAAGGGAACGGAGCTTCCGTATTTAAGCAGAAGCTTTTTGAGTGCCTCCTCAGCCACCAGTCGATGCGTAGCAACGGAAATAGCCTGATGATTGTTATTGGCCACAAAAGGTTCAATTTTCGCTTCGCTTCTTTCTCCACTCCACTTGGGAGGTGTTGCGGACGTGAACGATCCAGACTTCTTCATCACCCTTGAGTTCATAGTAGACTTTGTAGGGATATTGAATGATCGATAGCTCAAGAATGCCGGATTCGTCGGTATCTGGCGCCATGAGTGGAAACATGCCGAGCCGTCGAATGCGACGCTCAATTAAGTCTTTCGCGTCTTGAGCCGCTGCTGGATTGCGCTCATCGAGATAGGCGAAAATCGTTTCAAGATCATCACGCGCTCGGAGCGTGTAGCGAACCTTCATGCGCTATAGCGCTTCACTCTGTGGCGTCGAAAGAACGCGGTCATATCCTTGTCGCTCACAAATTTTCCATTGCGGGCTTGTTCACGTCCTTGTCGAACCGCAGCGCGTGTCGCATCATCGAGCTCGACCGTGTCGGCGTTCTTCGAAGCAACCGACAGCAACATCGCCGCGGCCTCTTCCTGATCCGCTTCCGGCAACTTTCGAACCTTCGCGATAGCGTCTTCAAGAATTTTCGTCATGTTTGGAAGTATATCATATGAGGGGAGTGGCCTGCACCCGGGTCCTCAAGATGTGATACTACGCAAAATAGATATTGTGCGCAGTACAAGATAGGGCTCTGTTGAGCCATTCCCTGCTACCAACATCTTGTGAAATTCGGAATGCCGAGTGTCAAGCGGCGCGTTCGTCGATCTGGTTTGATGCGTGCCGTGCCAGAATCGTGCGCGGAAAAAACTCGCAATATTGGTGCTCGTTGAACCACGCGCACTTGAAATCGAATAATGGAATGCCAGTCAGGTGCGAGAGAGCGAGCGCGTAGATCGTCAGCTGCGCGAATGGCTTATTTGTTGTCGCATCCGGCTTGTAGTCCAGAAGGTGGACGGCGCCGTTCCTGACCTGGAGAAAGTCGATGTGGCCGGTGATAGCGCGGTCGGCACGCGGCGCTTTTGCAGCAAGGCTAATCCCCCACCGCGCTTCGATGGCAGGATACCCCGAGCGGTAAGCAGCCATGGTACTTCACGGCGCGCGATGGCTCTCCCCTTCTAACGATCGCCGGATTGTGGGATTCATGGAACAACAAGGAAACAGGCGAACGCATCAAATCCTGCACGATGATTATCTCCGAGCCGAACGACTTCGTCGCCGAAGTGCACGACCGCATGCCCGTTGTGCTCATGCCGGAGCAATTCGAGCATTGGCTCAGCGGTGAGATGGGCGTCGAGGAATTGAAGCCCGCACCCAACGATTACTTGCAGCGCTGGGCGGTCTCGAAGCGGGTCAACAGCTCAAGAGCCGAAAAAGATGACCCAACTCTGGCCGCAGAGATCGCGTTGGCACCGTGATCTGGACAGCCTGTCGGCAGGCGCTCACAACACTCTGACAGAGTTTACCGTCGTTCCAAAAAGTCGTCCTTGGCTATAAGCACAGCCAACTTAAGTAACGTATCGCAAATGCGGAACGGCATTTCTGCTTCCGAGTCGTAGAACGCCCTAGCGGGGTCAGCTACCTTGTAGCGCATGTTTCTGAAAAAGTCCTGCACTGACATTAGATTCCGCCTTGTGGGTCGAACAAAGCGATGCATGATTCTAGTAGTGTAATCGGGAAAATTAGCTAATCGAGGAAGCACCTCCTCAATCTTTGCGGATATTCCGGCCGAAATATCATTTGGGTCGATTTGCAGACTGGCATCCTGCGAACAGACGTGAAAGCAGCCGGTCGCAAATTCGTTCAACACGTCACGGGCAAGGGCCTCGTTTCGCTGGATAAATTGTTCGAATTCGAATTCCTTCTCATAATACGCATTTAGGGCAAGGAGCAAATGCGGCCCGTTGATGAGCCACTTTTTCAGTCTATCCGTGAACTCTAGGTGGCTTTCGCTCTGCTCTATTTGTATGGCCTCGCGCACCCGAGCTTGGAACGGTAAGCCATCACGAAACAGCGAGAGGTCCGAATTGTGCCACAGCGAGAGGCGACCGTACTCCTCGGCATTAACAACCACAGTATTTCCATAATTGGTCACCTCTCGACAAATTCTATCAACAACGCACGGAACAAAAAGCGCAGCATCGGAGATAGTGGCTTGCGAAGCTTTTTTCACGATCTCGTCGCGTAAATGTGCAATCTTAATCTCGTTTTCGCAAGCAAGAATGTACACTTGGGGCGCTTTCGCTTTCGCGCGAGCAACGAGACCTCGGCGGAGAGTAGAAACGACGAGGGGCGGCAACGCGCCAAGCGACGTTGTAATAAGCTTCGTCTCCGGGGCGGCAATAAGCTTAACGATGCTGTCTCGATCGCCTTTGGAGTTGAGGTTTGAAAAACCGGAGACGGGAATGGATTCCGAATTACCTGGAGAGTGTTCGATACGATACGTCAGCTTGGCGGCGATGATACGGTTTTGCTCTGAAAGCGCCCCCGAGCGACCGACGGCGCGATTGCAAAGGTGAAAGTTCAAATTGAGAAGTTTTGAGATCCAGCCAACAAAACCTAAACCAAAATTGCCAGCTCCGAAATGGACGTGGTTCAAGTCCTCCCCCCAAGAAAAAGGCCCCCATTTTTATATTGGGGGCCGTTTCATCGTTTCCCCATGACTCATGATTTATTTGGAGGACTCTCTCGAAATCGCCCTCTACTCTTGGAGACTCTTTTTACTTGGGCTTGCAAGTTGGGGTGGCTTTCAAGGATCTTCTTTACAGTCTTCAGTTCCGAAGACGATAAGGTTTCGGGCTCCAGAGCAAAACGTTCAACAAGTGCAAGATTGACCGGAGGACCAAGCTTCTTCTTTTCCTGCGCGGTTTCGGCGACCGCATGTACTCGCCTTCTTTCTTCTCTCAATCCTTTTTTTATCGCGTCTATCTGGTCACTGCGCGACCTCTCGCGCACAACATCGGGCTTTTTAAGCTGCTTGTTCTCTCTAAGATCTTCCATTGCATGGCCTCGTGTCGTTGCTGAGTTGGCTACACTACCGACGGTATCCGTTGAGGTTTTCTGAAGGGATGCCGCCCCCTCGCTGCCCACATTTTGAATGTGTCCAGCGTCGGAGAAAGCTTCGCCTTCATATTTGCCACTCGCCAAACTCTCCACGCGTATGGATTTCCCATCTTTTCCTTGAATCTCCTGTCCTACTCCGTAGCGGAAGAGGACCATAGCGGCGCAAGTGTCCGCGCCCGTTAAGTCGAACAGTGACTTAGCGGCCGAGGCGATCCCTACGCCGGACACGATCAGGTCGTAAACGAACGCGACTCGGTCTGTTGGTTTGGGAGGCCTTCCCGCAATTGCCGCACGGGGTGGCCAGTTTGCTTCCCGAAAGACGCACGCGGGAAGACCGGTTGCGCTCACCACAGCTGAGAACATCAGAAGGGCTCCGATTGGCCCCACTTCTTTCTCAATAAAACAAAGGTGAGTAATACCGCACTCCTTGATCAACGATTGAAGCCGTTCAATAAAAGCTTTCTCAAGGTCCTTACATAGAAGCGGATCCGCAAGTGTATCTTCCATTACGGGAACAAGATCTGCGAGGAGGTCGCTAACTTGGAGAAACTTGTTTTCCTCTACAGGCACGCGGAATACGATAGTCGCGGCGGCGTGACCATTCGCAGGAATGGGTTTTGGTACCCGGATCGTTTCGATTTCAGGTGCGCGCGCGGTGTTGTGGTAGCTTTCTAGAAACTTGACAAGATCAGCGTGGAGCCAGTCTCGATTGGTTGTCAGCTTCTCAAGGAGCGCCCTCGCTTCGTTGTACGCTTTGCTGGTTCTGTCAGTTTGATCATCTTCGAAGTTTATCTTTTCCAGCTCGACGAAAAGCGTGCGAAGGATCCACTTGCGTGCAAAGTTGTCCGCGTCGCCGAATTTCAATACCTCTCTTGAGTCACACAGATCCGCTATAGTGTTTTTTGCCTGGGCATGTGAGATCTTGATAGGAAGCCACGTAGTCATAACCAGCTCCGTTTACTCACTTACGTCGTGCACTTCCGACAAAACGGCGGTGCTCGCGAGGTAGTATCCTGTCCAGCAAAAGCTTGACGGTTTCGCTCTCCGAACGGCCGGAATAGATGTTGCCTTTACGACGGCTCTTGCGGAGTTCATCGATCAGTCTCTTGTAATCCAGCTCGTCACCGTCCCCTTGGTTGACGGTGACGGATATGCGTTTATTGCGGGGCATTGTGTCAAAGAACCGTGAGTCTCGAACGACTCGGAATGCTGTAAGGTACAGTACCATGCAGCGCAGTGCTGCAGCAACCTACAGCTGTCCACAGCCCTCTGCGAATCAACTGTTATTTCAATATGTTAATAACCGCTGCGCATATCCTGCCTACCAACGGCCGTCCCAAGAAGGTGGTTCCAGCGAAACCTCGTCGAGCCGAGGTTCGGCGGGAGCGGGCTCCGGAACTGATTGATCCTACAAAACAACTGCGAAATCATGGCTGCTAGCTGGTGTTGTTACGACGGACCAGGGTCGAGTGACCGCAATCGTGGCAGGTGGCCGCGCGGTTCCATGTGGCGGGATGGGCGCCCGCCGCGTTGCCGCACGCCGTGAACGCTCCCTAATGGAAAGCTACCAGAGCGGAAGTCGACGTTGCCGCTCGATCGCGCCACGAAAGCGGCCGAAGCGCTGCCGGCTTTGCTCGCGGATCGCCTCCGCTGTACCGCGCGAGGGATAAAGCTTCGGCTCAACGAAAATACGGTTGCGATCAATGCCGCGGCGAAGCCACGCGGTGAATGGCTCCTGGGAGGCAAGGTCGCCGGCGACGACCGGCCGGTTCTCGGGCGCGAGCATGAGGCCGGCGTCGAGCGTGCCGACGGCAAACTCCGGCGCCAGCAGCGCCGCATCCTCACTGCCGACGCGAAACACGATGAGGGTTCCCGCGTTGCCGATAACAGCGGCGCGCACTGCGCTCGACAGCTGCGCGGTGAACTGGTTCGCAAGCGCAAAGTGCAGCGCGAATTTTCTGGCCTCCGATAGCAAGGATGCGAATGCATCCGAGCTGAAGGTCTGGAATTCATCGATATGCGCGAAGAACGGCACCCGTTCTTCGGGAGCGAGAGCGCCGCGCTCCATCGCGATCAGCTGGAGATGCGATACGAGGAGAGACCCGAGGAGATTAGCCGCCTGCTCCCCTATCGTCCCCTTGGCGAGGTTCGCGATCAGGACGCGGCGATTGTTCATCGTGAATGACAGATCGAGGCGCGGGGCGACCTGCCCGAGGATCAGCCGCAGGTGCGGCGAGGCGGCGATCTGCCCGACCTTGTTGAGGACCGGTGCGATCGCATCGGAGCGCAGTGATTTGGAGTAGCTCGGAAACTCCTCCTGCCAGAAGCGCAGCGTCTCGGGATCGCTCACGCGGCTGACGACATGCTCGCGGAAGCCATCGTCGGTATAGAGGCGCGCGAGATTGATGAGGGTCGCGTGCTCGCGGGAAACAAGCGCGGCAACGCCGTGAAAGAGGAAGTGCTCAAGGCGCGGTCCCCAGCTATCCGACCACAGGTGCTTGAACGCCGCCACGATGCCGGAAGCGGCCAGAGCGCGGCGCTCGGGCGCAATCCTGGTCGCGGGATTGAAGCCGACCGGATACTCCGTCTCGCCGGCGTCGAGGTAGCACACGTCATTAATCCGGTGGCGCGGGATAGCATCGAGAATGTCCGCGGCGAGATCGCCGTGCGGATCGATGACCGCCACTCCCTCCCCTGCACAGATGTCGTCCATGGCGAGATTGAACAGGAACGTGCTCTTGCCCGAGCCGGACTTGCCGACGATCCAAACGTGACGCTCGCGCTCTTCGCGCGTAAATACAACAGCACCACCGTGCGAGGTTGTCGCAATTGAAAAAGGCTCTGCGTCCATATCGTCGCGCCAGCCCCCGGTGATAACGCGTTCCGCCAGTGCAGCTCGCGTTTGCCGTCGTGCGCACTTCCCTACTTGTGGAGGTCGGGAGAACGCGGCACACCGAGCGACCCATGGTGAGGTGTAGTCGGCGACCTACAAGAGACCGGCGCCACGCCGTGAGACGTGGAGACTTCAGTTTACTGCGGCGGCGAAGTGATGAAGATTTTTGCGGTGGGGATATGGAAGTGGCGTCTGCTCAGTACCCTTTCGTTCCTGCAGGAGAGATAAGAGCGACATTCCCGCCGGAGCCGACGCGTTTGCACGTGCGCGCCGGCAGCGTAAAGCTATCCCAACTTATAGTCTCACCACGTATAGCGCAGGGTGCCGGCGCCAGCGTAGGTCTGCGAGCCGGGCGCAAACTCGCCGTCGAACTTGGCAAGGAACGACAGCGCCGACGTGAGGTAAAGCTGAGCACCTGCGGACGTGAGCGCTGAATTCTTCGGCGGCGCTGCGCCGTTGACGACGAAGCTTGCTCCAGGCAGCGATTCAAACACTGCGCCAAGCGTCGGATTGCTCACCCAGTCGTGCGCCCAGGCCAAGCGCGCGCGTAGGATGAGCGGCTTGCCGTCGAGCAAAGTGGGATCATCAAACCGTGCGCCCAATTCGCTCCTCGTATCGTTCGCCGTCATGGCATTGTAGCTAAGCCCGAGGCCGCCGCCGCTCAGATCGGTTTCGCTATAAGTCGGCGTGTGGAACCACTGCGTCTGCAAGGCCGCGTAGGGCGCGACGCCGATCACGGCTCCGCCCGCCGGCACGCCATAGCGATAGCCGGTTTCCAGTCTGCCGCCGTAGCTCTGCCCCGTGAAGTTTGCCGTGAGCAGGTCGCCGAGCGCGGTGCGGTCTGTGGTAAACCAGTTGTTGGTGAAAGCGAGCGCGGCGGCGAGGTAGGTCGGGCCAAAATGCGTCGTCCCGTAGACACCGGCCTGGAACGCATCGCTACGGCCACTGCCGAGCCCCTGTGCCAGCCCCCAGTTGGTGCCGCCGCCCGCAAGCGCAAAGCCGTAAGCCGTGTCCGGCGTGGCGTGATAATCCATACCGCCAGCAAAGCCGTAGTCTCGTGTTGTGACATTGTTCGAGCCGACCGCCGCATTACCGTTGGTCGTGCTGGTGCCGCCAAAGCCCGATCCCCATGCAGTCCAGCGTTGATTGAACTGCGCCGCCTGCGCCGACGGCGATGCTTTGAGCACCGACGCATAGGCGAGCGCAATGTCGGGCGGGAAGTCTGCCTGCCGATCAGGTGCGAAGCCCAACGGTTGGCCGTTGCCGCCGAAACGCCCGTCCACAAATGGGTCGAGCATCAGGCCGAGAAACTGGTTCATCAGCGCGAACGCACCCTTCTCGGCGTCGGTCGTAGTTTCACCGTCCAGTTGAGTGAGCGCGGTCACAAGTTGCGACGACGAGAGGTTGGACAGGTTCTGAAACCCGGTTGGCAGCGTGCCGCCGTTGTTGGTGAAGTTGTCAATTGCCCCCGCCAAGTTGACCACGTTCGTTGGTGCGCCGGTTGGCAAACTGGGGGTCAGCATCGCCGACATTAGCATCAGGCTAACATTGTCGATGCCCACAACGTCCGTGCCGTTCCACGTGCCGTTGAACAGCACACTTGCCGCCCCTGCGTTCAGCGCGATAGTTGTTGATGCCAGCGTCCAAACATTGGATGAGACGTTGGGATTACTAAATACGACTGTGTTGCCAATTTTTGCGGTGAGGCCAGGATGAGTCCCAATTGGCGTCCCAGCTTCGATGATGGCATAGTAAAACGAAAACAGATAGTTACCAGACTTTGTCAATGTCACGGATTGTGTGGCGGTGGTGGTGCCGGGGAGGCCCGGCAAAAATGCGTACGCCACACCGTTCACAGGCGAAATACCCACCCCACCGCAGTTAGGTGCGCACACGTAGTACGTCCCAGTCCATGGCGGGGCCGAGGCCTGGGTATCGTCCCCTCCGTTGGTTGTGAAGCCGCCGTTGACGATCACGTTCTGCGCCTGCGCGACCACCGGCACGACCATGAGGGCCACAATAGACGGCAGCAGCGCCAGAAACGGATTGAACCGCGCCGGCCGTTGCGCAGCGGACGATGGAGGTGCATGCGCACGGATCGACCGAAGCCGACCGGGCGACGCAGCGCCAAACTTAGCAGCGCGCCGCGTGCTTAAGCGACGGCACATTGCAGCCGCGAAACCACTGACAGACATTGATTCTCCCCGACGCCCTCGAAACCGAGGCGCACGCGGACGCAACCAAAGCCACAGGGATTGGAAACTGCCTCGCCGATCTAACGCGGCGGTATCCTGGTGATGGAGCGTAGATAGGAGCTCGCGTCGTCCCTAGTGCGCGTTAGTCACGGTCGATCAAAAACGGCTCTCGACTCGGGTTTTCCCCAGCATTCGCACAAGAAAATGCGGTCCGTATCCCGCGAGACCGACGATGATCATTGAGCGAGAGCATAGGGGCGTGCGGCTTGACTGAAGGCAGCGACGCGAGAGCCGCGGCGCGGGCATGAAATTAGGCCCCGCGGGTCAGTTCGCGAATGGACGGCCATTGATCGACGCTCTAACTTGCGCACCAGTGATCGGCCAAAAGGCTCGCTGCTTTTCTGCGGGGCAAAAAGGTTGAAGGTGGCCTGTATCGACCCATATTGCGCAGCGGGAACATTTCCGCTTTGGGGCGTATTGCGTACGTGCTGCAGACGCTTGAATCGGTTGAGAGGTCGAGGCTCGCGAGCTTTGCTTGGTGAGATGCGGCGAGAACCGTAACCTGTCGCTGCGCTAGGGCATGTGGTTTGCGACTGGTGTTCTCGCCCCCGCTTTGTCGGAGCCCAAAGCAAGGAGCCGCGCCCCAGCGCGGCGACTATGCGACGGCGTCCGGCGCAGCCGGCCGACCCCGTGCC
>JBAUYV010000100.1:0-6371 GCA_049584975.1 Xanthobacteraceae bacterium
GAGGCTTTCCGCCCGTTGCCGCCCGTTGCCGCCTGTTGCCGTATCTGCGACAAATCAGCGGGTTGCTCCGAATTTGCGTTGCCGAACATTGCCGCAACTTTCCGCTTGTTTCCGTTCGCGTGCTTCCGATATGCTTCCGGAAATTCATCGTAGGGGTCGCGAGAATGCCCGCCTTGACCAAGCGTTTGATCGATTCTGCGACGCCGAAAGCGGCGGAATATTTCGTGTGGTGCGACAAGCTCGCCGGGTTCGGCGCCAGGATCTACCCGACCGGCCGCAAGGTTTTCATTGCGCAGGTTCGCGTCGGCAAGGCAACTCGCCGCGTCAAGATCGGAGCCTATGGCCCCTTCACTGTCGACGCCGCAAGGGGCCGTGCCGAGGAGATTATGCGCACGGCTGCTGATGGCCGCGACCCGCAACGCGAGAAGCGGGAGTTGCGCGAGGCAATCACGGTGGCGCAGCTCTGCGCGCAATATCTCGACGCCGCGCGCGCCGGGCTCGTCACAACCCGCTTCCGGCGCCCGAAACAGCCATCGACCATCGCGATCGACGAGGGGAGGATCGCCCGGCATATCGTGCCGCTGATCGGTTCCGTTCCAGCGAAGGATCTAAAACGCGCGGACGTGCAGCGGATGGTCGACGCCATCGCGGCCGGCAAGACGGCTGGAACCTTCAAGGGAAAGCCTCGCGGCCGCGCGGTGGTGACCGGCGGCACAGGGACCGCGGCGCGTGTTGTCGAGCTGCTTGGCGGCATCTTCGCGTGGGGCGAAAAGCGCGACCTCGCACCCGCGGTAAACCCGACCCGCGGCGTGGAGCGGGTGCGCGGCGAGCCCAAGGACCGAGTGCTGAGTACCGACGAGATGGGGGCGCTCGGAAAGGTGCTCGAGATCCACCAGGTGAAGGCGCCGATGGCCGCAGCGGCGGTACGGCTGATCGCACTGACCGGGCTGCGCCGCAGCGAGGCTTGTGCATTGCGATGGCACGAAATCGACGAACTAGGCCATTGCCTGCGCCTGGAAAAGACCAAGACGGGGCGGTCGATTCGGCCGGTCGGCGAGGCCACGCTCGCGCTGTTGCGGTCGCAGACCCGCACGGCGGGCGTCGGCTGGGTCTTCCCTCGCGCCGACGGCGAAGCGCCGGCGGAGATGAAGAAGCCCATGACGGCGATCTTTGATGCGGCCGGGCTCGACGCCAGAGCGCACGATCTGCGGCGCAGTTTCGCGAGCGTGGCGGCCGATTCGGGCTTTGGCGATGCGACGATCGCGGAATTGCTCGGCCATGCCCGGCGCGGCGTCACCGCACGGCACTATGTGCGCAGGAGCGACCCGGTCATGATCGCGGCCGCGGACAAGGTGTCGGCACGGATCGCCGACATGCTCGCCGGCAAACCCGCTGCCGAGGTAGTGCCATTGGCGCGCCGAGCGTAAAATCCCGCTCCGGCGCGGCTAGGCTGATCACCGAAAGCCGGGGCTCCCACCCCGGTCGCCGCTCCGGTTTTTTCGTGCTTTTTGGGGGGCGCGCTGGGGGGCGCGAAAAAGATGGCAGCTGACGTGACCGCACAGTCGCACGCGGGCGAGTTCTACGCATTGGACCTGAAACTCTCGCGAGCAAAGCTGAGGCTCTCCCAGGAGAGTAAGTATTATACCTCGATTTACAAGGAATTCAGAGAGCTCGCCGACAAATGCACACTGGCCGCAAGTGAACATAAGTGTTACAAGGATCTCAAAAAGGAAACTGAAGACGCTCTCGATAGCCTCAAAGCAGCAAGAGTAAACGTGGACCAGCTCTATGAAAAAATCCGGTTGGCCGGACTTCAGCTCGCCCTTGCTGTAACGCTCCCAAGCGGAGCCGAGCACGAGGGAGGGACTGGCGCCCCAGGACGTCCATCGAAGGGCATGCACCTGATCGAGGCTGAGTTCGATCGAAGATCCGCCACAGGCACCTGTCGGCTAGTTTTAGGCGAGGAAGCGGACGCGTTGCTCGTTTGGTTTCGCGCTCACTACCCGGAGCTTCAACCGCCGTCACCTAAGACCATCAAAAACAGGCTCGGCAAACTTCACCGACAGATGATGACCTCAAGAGCGGGACAGATCTGCACCGAGGGCGCTGCCGCCCGAAATTAAAATTTCGGGGGCATTTTCGGGGATCTATTTCGGGCACTTGCGCCCTCTTACCTCATGGCCGTGTGAGGGAAACAGAGGGAACGAGCCCAAATGCGACTGCGTACCGGGCCTGCGGCCGAATACATTGGCTCGACCAAATCAACTTTAGAAAAAACCCGCGTAACCGGCACCGGGCCGGTTTTTCTCAAGGTCGGCCATCTGGTTTTTTACGATACAAAAGATCTCGACGAGTATCTCGTCTGCCAGCGACGCAGCAGCACCTCAGATGCCCAGCGGCCGGCCGTCAAGCGCGGTAAACGAATCGCCGAGCCCGCGCGGGCGGGATGATCGATGGCGGCAGAAGCGGCCCCGGCTGCGGGTGGTGCTGCAGCCGGGGCACATTGGGATTTCGCCGACCAGCGATCCCATTCAAATAACGCACGGCCGCGTGCTGCGCAAGTCGAGTTGCGGCCGTACCAGCGCGCGGCGGTCGAGCGCATCGCGGCCGAAGCCCGGCGCCGCATCCTCGTCGTGGCCCCGACCGGAAGCGGCAAGACGGTCATCGCGGCCGACCTCATCGATTCTGCGGCTGCGAATGGCAAGCGGGTCCTCGTCCTCGTTCATCGTCGAGAGCTGGTGCAGCAAACCTCCCGAAAGCTGTACGAAGCGGGAGTAGACGCCGGGATCATCGCCGCCGGATTCCAGCCCAGGCATGGCGAGCGGGTGCAGGTGGGGTCGATCGCCACATTGCATGCGCGCGCCATGCGCACCGCATCGATCGAATTGCCGGACGCGGATGTCGTCGTCGTCGACGAGGCGCACCATTGCCGCGCCCGCACCTGGCGCCGGCTGATCGAAGCCTACCCTGAGGCGACCGTCATCGGGTTGACGGCGACGCCATGCCGGGCTGATGGCCGCGGCCTCGGCAGCATTTTCGAGGCGCTGATCGAGGTAGCGAGCGTCGCCGAGCTGATCGCCGGCGGGTTCCTGGTCAAGACTAAAGTCTATGCGCCGGTGCGGCCAGACCTGACCGGAGTGCATGTCAAACACGGCGATTATGTCGAAAGCGAGCTCGCCGAGCGGATGAACACGGCGCAGTTGGTCGGCGACATAGTAGAGCATTGGCACAAGCTGGCCGAGGGTCGCCGCACTGTGATTTTCGCAGTCAATGTGGCGCACTCAGTACACCTTCGCGATGAATTCCGCCGATCAGGCGTATTGGCCGAACATATTGACGGCTCGACACCAATAGACGAGCGCGCTGCCATACTGGCAAAGCTCGCCGCCGGAACAATCGAAATCGTCACGAATTGCCAAGTCCTTACAGAGGGGTGGGATTGCCCGGAAGTCAGTTGCGTCGTATTGGCGAGGCCGACCAGGTCATTGGGCATATACCGCCAGATGACGGGCCGAACACTGCGGCCGGCGCCGGGCAAGGCTGACGCATTGGTATTGGACCATGCTGGCGCAGTATTCCAGCACGGCTTCGTCGATGATCCGATCGAATGGGCATTGCACGAAGACCGCCGAGCTGAAAACAAAGCACATTCCGCGCGCTGCCAATACAGGGCTCCCGCACTGACGTGCTGCCCGGAGTGCGGTGCCGTCCGATTTGAGGGGCAGCCGTGCACCGTATGCGGCTGGCGCGCCGTCACGAAGCCGCAGCACGTCGACATCGCGGACGGGGAACTCAGCGCGGTCGATCGCAACCGCAGCGTCGGGCCATTGTCCTACACCGCGAAAGAGCGCGCGAGTTTTCACCGACAACTCCTGTATATCGCCCGCGAGCGCGGCTACCGGGACGGCTGGGCCGCGCACAAGTTTAAGGAGAAGTTCGGTGACTGGCCGGCAGACCGGCAAGTGATCGCGATCGAGCCGACCCTCGCCACGCGAGCTTGGGTGCGTTCCCGACAGATCGCGTACGCAAAAGCGATGGCCGCGGCTGGCGCCTCATGACGACGAGCACCGTTGAGCGCGCTCGCGGCCGGTGGCGTGAGATCCTGCCGCTGTTGGGGATCGATACCTGCTTCCTGATCAACAAGCACGGCCCCTGCCCGCTCTGCGGCGGCAAGGACCGATTCCGTTTCGACGATCGCGACGGTTCCGGTAGCTATTACTGCGGCCAATGCGGCGCCGGTGTCGGCCTGATCCTGGCCCGCAAAAAGCACGGCTGGGATTTCAAGACTGCCTGCGACGAAATCGACAGGATCATCGGCGACGACACCGCCCCAGCGGCACCGCCGCGGCGCACGGCCGACCCTGACGCGCGCCGGGCCGCGGTCGAGCGACTGTTGGCCGATGCGGATCAGGAACGGGTCATCGGCACCTATCTCGCCCGACGCGGCCTCGCGGTGTCGTCGCCGGTGCTGCGCGGCCATGCGCGCTGCCCCTACTTCGATGACGATCGCCGGTTGGTCGGCCGATATCCGGCGGTCATAGCGCCGATAATCGGGCCCGATGGCAGCCTGCAATCCGCGCATCGGATCTATGACGCCAATATCGACGTGCGAAAGAAGACCCTGCCGCCCGTCTCGACCATTGCCGGCGCCGCCGTCCGGCTTCACGAAGATGCCGAGGAGATCGGTGTCGCGGAGGGCGTCGAGAACGCGCTCGCCGCGTTCCAAATGTTCGACATTCCGACCTGGGCCGCGCTGACCGCCAACGGCCTCGAGACCTTCGTTCCGCCCGCGGGACTGCGCCGCTTGCACGTCTTCGCCGACAATGACTCGAATTTCACCGGCCAGGCCGCGGCCTACGCGCTCGCCAAGCGCCTCGCGCGCACCGCGCTCGAGCTGATGGTCGAGATACACATTCCGGCCGCCGCGGACGCCGATTGGCTCGACGTCCTCAATCAGCAGCAAAGGCAGCCCGCGTGAAGGACGATGCCTGGGTCAAGCTGCCGCGCGGCCTTCTGGAAAGCGCCGCGTGGCGCTCGCTCGGCATCAACGCGCGCCGGTTTGTCGATTTCCTGCTGATCGAGCACATGCGGCACGGCGGCCGAGAAAACGGCAAGCTATTGGCGCCCCGACGACAGCTCGAAAAGTTCGGAATCGGCGCCCATCACGTAACCGGCGCGATCGAGGAATGCGAACGCGTTGGCCTCGTCGACTGCCAACGTGGCGTGGGCCGGCGCCCAAGCGTCTATGCGTTGACCTGGCTGCCACGGAGCGATGGTAGCGCTCCGTGCAACCGCTGGACCGCTTCTGGTAGTGACTGCCAAACGGCAGTCGCTACTAATGACTGCCAAATAGCAGCACTCGGGTGCTGCCAAACGGCAGTCACAAAGGCCGTAGTGACTGCCAAACGGCAGTCACAAAGGCCGAAATCAAGTGCTGCCAAACGGCAGCACCCTTCTAGAAGAAGTTCTTACCACGTCGGTGCGACCAGTAAGGAAGGGGAGAGTGAGGGACCCGGTCCCGACCGAAACCCTTACCTGGTAAGCCGGTGAAACCCGATCGAGAGACGATCGACACAACCTTGACGGGTAGGGGGTTTCCGATGCGGCCCGGATCAAGCGTGGAACCGGTGTGCCCCGATACCCATAGCGGCGCGTTTTATTATTTGGGAAATTTGCAATTGTCACCGGCCGAATTCTCAGTATCCCCGCGGCTTTTTGTCGGAATTTTCCCGGATCTGCGGAGGCTATTAAGTCTTTGACCGCGCTCGATACCAATTCGCCGGAGTTTGAACAGGCGACCGCGTTGCTCGCGACCCTGCCGGTCGAGCAAGTTGCGATTTTGGCGCGCCGACATTGCTCGCGTTCGGCGCTGCGCCGTCGCCGGCTGTCCGAGCGCGACGACGCGATCCGCAGGCTGGCCGGTCTCGACGATCACGCGAGCGGGCGTGCCGCCGCCTTGGCTGTCTCTATCGAGTTAGGGCGCTATGCAAGCTCAGCGTGGCGATTTGAGCGCGGCCGACAGCCGCCGGCGCATCCTCGGCGGCGCCTACTGCACCGGATTCTTGCCATGAACGGCGGCCACGCCCCGAGCGAACCGCAGGTGCGGCGGATCCTCGCCGGGGTTGGGGTGGCGCAATAACTCCCGCAGTAATGAGCCACGGCGGGCGCGATAAAGCTCTGGTTGAGAAGGGATTGCGATGCGGCTGGCCTTGGTGAAAAAATCTTCAAACGTTGTCGCCGAGCTCGAGGCCGAGATTGATCGCCTGCGAGCTGAGGGCGCCGAGGCGACTGTCGCGGTCGAGCGTCTGACTGCCGCGCGGGTGGATGCCGATAGCTTTGATCAGGCTGCTCAAATCGACGAGGAGATCCGT
>JBAUYV010000101.1:0-10129 GCA_049584975.1 Xanthobacteraceae bacterium
CGTCGACGCCGCCAAAATCGAGAAACTAAGAATGTTATTTTCTGAAAACAAGAGAGTCAAAGCTGAAGACTTTATAAAGGTCTTTACCTTGCCCCCCGGCGAGGACCTCCAATGATCAAGCTCGAGACGGCTCATATCGAGGAAGTGAGAGGTATTCGGAAACTCGACATCGATTTCCAAAAGCAAAAGTTTGCCATCTCCGGCCCCAACGGGTCCGGTAAAAGCGGCGTGATCGACGCTATCGAGTTCGCTCTGACGGGTCAGATCGGCCGTCTGACCGGTCGCGGCACCGGCGGCTTGTCAGTTGCCGACCACGGCCCACACGTCGATAAGTCTCGGTTCCCAGACGCAGCGTTTGTGCGCCTACAGGTCTATTTAACCGAACTCGACAGGTCGATGACGATCACCAGAAAGATCTCTGCCCCGAAGCAGCCGAAGATCGAACCGGTCGACGATGACGTGAAGGCGACTCTCGCGGAAATCGCCGATCACCCCGAAATCGCCCTGTCCCGCCGCGAAATTCTCCGCTTCATCCTCGTCGAGCCCACCAAGCGTTCCGAGGAAATCCAGACCATTCTTAAGCTCGACGAGATCGGGCAGATCCGCAGCACCCTGAATACCGCTCAGAACCGCCTTCAGCGAGATCACAAGACTGCAGAGACAACGGTCGCCTCGACCCGCACCACCCTGCAGACCCACCTTCAGATTGCCACTTTGCGGCCGGAAGACGTATTGGCGGCAGTCAGCCAGCGACGGGCATTGCTCGGCCTGACGGAAATCGCCGAGATGACCGCCGACACCAAGCTAGACGAGGGCCTTTCATCGGCGGCGAGGACGCCCGAGTTCAATAAGCGCTCGGCCTTAAGGGATCTTGGCGCGTTATCCGAGGCTGCCCGAGGTTTTCCGACGCTCGCGGCGGGTGATGCAGCCGCAATTCTTTGCGACCTCGGTCGATTGGAGAACGATCCCGGCCTGCTCGCCGCCTTGCAACGCCATGCGTTTATCGAGAAGGGCCTGGACCTCGTCGATGGTGCCGAGTGCCCCCTCTGCGATACCGAATGGCAAGACGAGCAGCGCTTACGCGACCACCTGACAGCCAAGCTGGCGAAATCCGACGAAGCCCGAAAACTTCAGCAAAGGCTTCTCGATAACGGCGCGGCGATCTCACGTGAAATCATTCGCGTCACAGCCCTTCTGGCGCCGGTGCAAAAACTTTCCGAAGGCCAGGACGACGATGGTTTCTCTCGATCCCTGGCGCGATGGAAGGCCAACCTAGAGGAGTTCAAAAACAAACTGGCAACCGTCGACGGTCTGATCGGCTTGAAAGATCGCCTGACGACCGGCTGGCTCGAGGTCCCTAATGACTTTCCTGCATCCTTGAAAGCCCTTACTGAAGCCATTGAAGCTAAACCCGATCAGACCGCCACCACCGACGCACAGACCTTTCTTTCGACCGCGCACTTGCGCCTTGGCGATTACCGGGAAGCGAGGCGCAAGAGAGAGGCGGCCGAGATCGCGCTGAAGGCCGCCCAGGCTGCCTATTCGGTTTATTGCGCCGTCATGGACGATGAGCTCAATTCGCTCTACGAGGACGTGCAGGAAGATTTCAGTAAGTACTACCGCATCGTTAACGAAGGCGACGAATCCGGCTTCACCGCCAAGCTCACGCCGAGCGAAGGCAAGCTGGATTTTGACGTCAATTTCTACGAGCGCGGCTTATTCCCGCCGGGCGCCTTCCACAGCGAAGGCCATCAGGACGGGATGGGGGCCTGCCTCTATCTCGCACTAATGAAACGCCTGTTCGGAGACCGGTTTACGTTTGCCCTGTTGGACGATGTCGTCATGTCCGTCGATGCCGGCCACCGCTATAACTTTTGCAAGCTGCTCAAGACCGAGTTCCCCGATACCCAGTTCATCATCACGACCCATGATCGGTTATGGGCCGAGCAGATGAAATCGGCCGGCCTCGTCACTCGCAGAACATCACTTGCTTTCCATAGCTGGACGATCGATACCGGCCCGCTCGTCGAGTCAAATCTCGACATTTGGGATGACATTGCTGCCTCACTCGCCAAGGGCAAGGTCGAAGCAGCCGCGGCGGCGCTTCGTCATCATCTCGAATATGTTTCCCGCCACCTTGCCGATGAACTGGGTGCCCCCGTCCCGTTCCGCGCAGACGGCAACTACGAGCTGGGCGACCTGCTCCCGGCCGTTTTGACCCGCATGAAAGGCCTCTTGGGCAAAGCTGCCGATACAGCACAGTCATGGGGCAATAACGCTCTGCGCGATTCCATTGTTGCGCGCCGAACGGCACTGTCGAACGCGACCGCAACGCAAAACGTCGAGCAGTGGGCGGTCACTCGAGCCGTCCACTACAATGAATGGGCCAACTTCGGCAGAAAAGATTTCGAGCCCGTCGTTGCGGCGTTCAAAGACCTTCTTGCATGTTTCGTCTGCCCGAATTGTGAATCCTGGTTTCACGTAACACCGCCGCGCGGAATTCCTGAGGCATTGCGCTGCCCGTGCGGGGAAACCAATCTCAATCTGAGCGCAAAGATCGTGACTACAACCGCCCGACTGCCGTTGTCCATCGTGTCGGCAAGTGAGTGACGCGTATGTGTGGCCGTGCACGCCTTTCCTCCGACGTCAGCGAAATCAAGGTCGCGTTCCGGATTCCGCCGGAGCGGCCGACGCCGAACATCGCGCCGAGCTGGAACGTGGCGCCGACCGATCCGCTGCCGGTCGTGCGCTATGACGCCAAGGACCATCAGCGCAGCCTCGATGTGATGCGCTGGGGGCTGGTGCCGTTCTGGGCCAAGGACATCAAGGTCGGCTTCGCCAACATCAACGCCAAGGCCGAAGGGATCGAGAAGAAGCCCGCCTTCCGCGAGGCGTTCCGGCAGCAGCGCTGCCTGGTGCCGGTCGACAATTTTTATGAATGGCAGAAAACGCCTTCGGGCAAGCAGCCCTACGCGATCGGGCTCAAAGGCGGCGGGCTGATGGCGCTTGCTGGCATTTGGGAGAACTGGCGCTCGCCGGCCGGCGAACGGATCCGCAGCTTCGCCATCATCACCACGGAGCCGAACGAATTGTGCGCCCGGCTGCATAACCGCATGCCCGTCGTGCTGCGGCCCGAGGCGTGGCCGGAATGGCTCGGCGAGGAACCCGCCGACGAGGCGCATCTCGAGGCGCTGCTGGCCCCCTACCCTTCGGACGGCATGGTGTGCTGGCCGGTGAGCGCGCGCGTCGGCAATGTCCGGAACAACGATCCCTCGCTGATCGAGCCAATTTCCACGGCGTGATCGCGTTCACTGCCGGCGTCGTTAATCAACGTAGACGATCACCCCACGCTGGTGTTTAATCACCGCGGCGATCACCTTTCCCCAACGCGATCGCCTACCCCGAAAACCCCGGCTCCCCCCGCCGGGGTTTTCCCATTGCCATGTCGTGCCTCCGCAATCCGTCCCTAACTGCTGCTGTCCTGCGTGATGAATTGATAGATCGCCAAAACTTCATCGCGGCTCGCCTTGAACCATTCTGTACCGCCACCCGCGATCTTGCGACCCCGCGTCTCCAGGATCGCCTGAATCGCCCTCTCAAGAGCACGGCATTGGTCGGTCCTGATCTCGATGAGAAGGACCGGCTTATCCGGTGTGCTGGTGCCGATTTGCGCGGCAATCCGCTGTACCATGTTCGCCTCCGTGAATCCGACCTTCAGACGATCCTCGCAACAGCGATACCCGTAGGCATAAACGATGCCCGCGCCGTCGCCCTTCCGGACCACATCCGTCGTGTCGACAGCCTCCTCCACGGTCCTGAGGGCCTGCTCTTCGGTAATTCCCGGGTCGTCATTTATGCTTGGGTCGTTGATGTATTGATCTACCTCCGAAGCCGGGTAGATCTGCCCTTGTGTCACTTCATCGACCGTAAAGCCATTCGCGGGCGCCGCGGCAATATACTTTGCCATCCGCTTCGCGAACTTCGCTCGTGTCTCGGCGTCTTCCGACAGATTGTATTGGTTCAGCGCCCATGTGAACTGCGCCCGTTGCCCAGCTAGCGTTGCCATCGAAATTCTCTCCGCCTGCCGTGCCGATGTTTTACGCTGTATTGCGCCTGCGGCGTGACACTCCGCCCGGAACGCCGCCTGCTCGTATCCTGTTTCGCAAATCGTCGATATTTTCCATGTGGACGAGACCACGGCTCAGGAATGCGAGATTGTGCCGGCACACGGAGAAACATACGGCCAGATCGATCATCTCGGAGCGGCCCATGCAGCAGCTCATTAACCGCCGAACGATCCGGGCATGGCGCGGACGGTAACACGCCGCGCAGACGCTGATCCGCCCGCCTTGCCGCAATGGATACGGCCGCAGCTGACCGCGCTCGTCGATGCGGCGCCGGACGGCGACCAGTGGCTGCATGAAATCAAATATGACGGCTTCCGCATGCATGCCCGCCTCGACCATGGCGAGGTCCGGCTGCTGACTCGCAACGGGCTCAACTGGACCGCCAAATATCCGCTGATCGCGGCAGCGGTCGCGGCGCTGCCCGCGCGCCAGGCCTATCTCGACGGCGAATTGTGCGGCGTGCGCGCCGACGGCATCACCTCGTTCAGCATGATCCAGCTGGCGTCCGACGCCGGCAACGCCGCCGGGCTGGTGTTCTTCCTGTTCGATCTTCTCCACCTCGACGGCGGGGATCTCAGCGCGCGGCCCTTGATCGAGCGCAAGGAGCGTCTCGCCGGTTTGCTGTCGTCGGTCGGATCGCCGCTGCACTACAGCGATCACCAGATCGGGCGCGGTCCGGCATTTTACGAAATGGCCTGTCCCCTCGGGGTCGAAGGCATCGTCTCGAAACGTGCCGATGCGCCCTATGTGCCCGGCAATCGCGGTCTGTGGCTCAAGGTCAAATGCCTCAACCGCGAGGAATTCGTCGTGATCGGCTGGACCGATCCGGAAGGCAGGCGGCCGTATCTCGGTGCGTTGCTGCTCGGCTATTACGATCCCGACGGAAGGCTCACTTATGCCGGCCGCGTCGGCACCGGAATCAACCGCGCCGAGCTCGAACAGCTGTGGCGGCGGCTGCAACCGCTGGCGCTCGACAAGATGCCGCTCGACGTGCCGCCGCCGCGCTCGACCCGCTTTGGTTCGCCGCTGGTCCTCAGCCGCGTGCATTGGATGCGGCCCGAACTCGTCGCCGAGGTGAAGTTTCTGACCTGGACGGGGGACAATCTGTTGCGCCAGGTCGTCTATGAAGGGCTGCGCGAGGACAAGCCGGCGGCAGAGGTCCGCCGTCCGGTGCCGCATCAGAAGCGGTAATTGGAATCCGCACCCGTATCCGCGCATCATCGGCCGGATGGGTGAAACACCTGCCGCATGGGTTTGGGAATGTTCGCTGCGCTGTACGATTTTTGCCGGGATCAGGGGAGCATTATCGGCGGATTGCTGGCGTTGGCGGCGGGCTACCTCGTCTTCCGAGGCACGACGCGCGCCGCCGATCGGCAGGTGGCGGCGGCCCATGCCCAGACCGAAGCCTTGCGGCAACAGAACCGCGATCTCCGCGACGAAGGCCCGCAGCGGCAGGCGCGGGACGGGGTCGTTGCCACCAAGCTTCTCGCCAGCGTCCTCGCAATCATCAGAAATGATGTCGACAATCTAAAACAACTGCTCGACCAACCTCGCTATGCCGGCACGAACAGAATCGTCCCGACGAATTATCGCCAGCTCATCTACAAACCGCCGCTGAACATTGTTTGGGACGATCTCGGCATGTGCAGCCCTGACATTGTCAGGAATTACCTGCGGCTCGATGCCAGGATATCGGAATTCGCGCGAACCCAGATTTATGCGATCGACATCATGCAACATGAATTGCAGGTCATCGCGGATATTCTCGCGCTTTTGGAGCGGGACCTGGAGAGTGACACCGCTCGGCACAACATGGCGCTTTCAGAAACCCCGCCAGGAGACTAATCCCTCCGGGGCATAAGAAACCCCGGGCGCATGCTTTCGCAGAGGCGGGGCCGGGGCGTACCTCTGCAATAATCGCGGCCGATAACGTCGGATTTATGGTGCGTGGCGCGGCGCGGACGCCGCCGAAGTTGGGACTTTCGGTTCGCTGAACTCCCCCTCAGCTTCCTCCGGGAAAGCGCGAAAGCGCAAGCCGTCGGCGGAGAAGTCCACCCGGTTCGGCCATTCAAGGCCGAGCCGATCTTCGGCCACGCGCATATGCTCGACGAAATAACCCGGCTCCTGCATCGCCGCGAACACCTTGCCCCTGGCGATCACAGGCGCGAGATCGACCACGGCCGACACGCCGTCCGACCAGGTGACGGTCACGGTGTGATCCGGATGCGCGGTTGCGTTCTCGATGCGATAGAGCATGCTCAGTCCTCGATGTCCTGCAACGGCTCGCCATCGCGGGCAAGCTGCCAATTCAAATATAGCATATCCTGATGCTTTTGTCCCCACGCACGAAGAACCGCCAGATCGCGGCCACGCAGATGACCGGTGCCGGAAATGATCGAGCAATCGGCGATCATCAGCTTGAAGTCGAAATCCGGACTGACAGCGTGAAAATGCGGCACACCATGATCGTCATAATAAATGCGTATCTGAATAGCGCCGATGCGGGCGATTGTGGGCATCGTCTCTCTCTTTTTTATAGGGGCCTCCCGATATGCAAAAACCGCCCGGAGGCGGCTTCGCGCCCGACCACCGAAGCAGCCGGGGGGATTGCCTCCATACATACGCCGATTTTGGGCAAAGGTAAAACCCCGACAAAATCGGCGTCACCAACACCGCCCCCCATGTTCCTCAAATCAGCATGCCGGCAGCCGGTGATAGCTTGGCGCGTGACCCGAGATCTGGAGTAATCAAATCAGGACCTCGACGGTTCCTGCTGGTCCGCGAAGAACGCCGCGGGTTGCGGCGCCTGCGGCTACGAGGGCGCGGTCAAGGATTTTTCAGCGTTGCCGCCGGGCGTGGTCTCGCTCCATGATCAACAAGTCCGCGTAGCAGTCTTCACCAGGGAGAGCCCAGGCAAGCCGTGACGTGAGCGCGTGGGCCTCGTATTCTTGTCGGGTCGCTCTACACGGTAAATTGTTCGCTACTAGCCTTGGCGGCAGCCTGGGCAGCAGCAATGGCATAACGTCGGCTGCAAGTCCGATCATATGCAATTTGCCCCGCGCTTTGCCCGGCGAAATCGACGATTGCATCGTGCAGCCGAAATGCGTTGTAAACCGCAGCTAAAGTGCGAACAGCAGACACTTCGATCAACATCGCTTTATTTGCTGATAATAGAGCAGAAATAGAGAGATCAGATGAGCTGATGTTGCTATATACTTTCGCGGAATCGAGCAGGTCGCTTGTTGCCGACATGGATGTCTCCGCCATTGAGAATGGAGCATATCGAGAAGGGGCAGACGTGTATTTGACGTCGAAAATCTGACACAAATTATCGGATATGTCAGACATCATCGTGATTAATCAGGGCATAATGATAGTTAATCTGTCGGGACTTGACCTTTACGCACGCATCCGCAGTTGAACTGCTCGCACTGGCATTGGAAAACCGAGACGGCCACGGAACACAGCATGCGCCGTAACAGTCACTCGCCGATCGATGCCACAATGAATATCGCCACCGCCGCTGATACGCGCGGCGGCGCCGGCGCACAATCGCCGGGCCATGCCGGGAGCATCGCCATGCCGGTCAGCTTCAAGGACCTGCAGGACGCCTTCGAATTCGTTTGCGCCGCCAGCGGCGAGCATCAGGCTTTTCTCTGCAGGCAGTCGGGCAGGATCACTTGTCATTCCGAGCTCGCCGAGGACCTCGACCCCTATCCGGACGACATCGACGACCCCGAGAAATTTCTGCCGATACCCGACAAGAGGGATCTCGACCTCGGCAAGCCGGTCGCGCTCGACTTCGCCCGCCAATTCCTGCCCGGCGATTTTGACGAGGTCCGGCAATTTTTCAGCCGAAGAGGCGCCTACGCCCGCTTCAAGGATCTGCTGGCGCGGCGCGGCGCGCTCGATCAATGGTACGAGTTCGAGGCTAGAGCCGAGGAGACGGCCTTGCGGCTGTGGTGCGAGGCTTATTCGGTCGAGCTCAGCGACTGATAAAACCGGCGGCATATGCCGGCGTCCCGCGCGCAATGGTGATGCCTGGCCAACCCCGTCGCGTCCTGCCGATACCGGGCGAAAAAGGCGACCATCGGACCGCGACAGTCTGAATCTGAACTCATGCTCCGTTGCCGGTTTTGGGCGTCTCCCTCCCCCGGCCGAAGTTTATCCTCGGGCCGCGCAACGCGCGGACCCGGAGGCCGGGGTCGGGCCGCGCTCTTACGCCCCCGCTTTGCGGGGTCGCGGAGCCGGCTCCCTTCTCCCCCCACCCGGGAGCCGTCTCCGCCCTGACGGGTTGCGATCGCTGACGTTGGCGTGCAGCAAGGCTGCGGCTTCTTCCTACCCGGAGGTGACCGTGAGCGAGCGCCGGGAAGAGGAGAGGAAAAGGGCCGTGCGGGCCGGATGACGAGCGCACCAGGCGAGAGAGCTCTTTTCGCCCGCCGTCGAGGAGACCGCCCATGCACACCCCCCGCACCGTCCTGACATGGGCGACGCTCGAGGATTGGCTCGACTGTGCGCGCAAAATCGAACGGCGCCGCGCCAGCGCCTTGTGCAACCGGCAGGCCGAGCTTCATGTCCGCACCCTGCCGGCCAGCCTTGTCTACCAGTGCGCCGGCCGTGCCAACCTCGTTTCCTGCGATCGACTGCTCCGGCGCGGCCCCACCCATTTTTGCCAGCCGCTGCGCGGCCAGCGGCGGAACGCGCCCCACACCGCTCTGATCGTCGCGATTGCCAACCGCCTCGCACAAATCGACCGGGCCGAAGATCACGCCTCCATGAGCGCCGGTCACAACAGCCGCACCGCGGGTTCGGTGATCCCCCAAGCCGCGGCGCCCTCCCCTCCTCCCGGCGACGGTTCCGGCGGCGGCCGCCAGAGGAAGAGGGCCGAAAGGGGATTTGTGACGGGTTTTTCAGGGCGAGAGACAGCTCACGCCCGCCCGTCCCAGGAGCTATCCCATGACCGCCCGCAGCAAAATCCGCAACATCGCCCTCAGCCAGCTCGTCCTCTCGCCAAGCAATGTTCGTAAAACCCCGGCTACGCCGGCCGAGGATATGGCGCTTGAAGCCAACATCCGCGCCAGGGGCATCCTCCAGAACCTGATCGTTCACGCGACGCCAATCGACGGCAAAGGCGTCTACCTTGTCGATGCCGGCGGCCGCCGTCTCAAGATCCTGCAGAAACTCGCCGCCGAAGGCGTCATCGATGCCGATCATCCGGTCCCCTGCAAAGTCGAGGAACCGGACGACGCGGTCGAAACCTCGCTCGCCGAAAACACGATCCGCGCCGCGATGCATCCGGCCGACGAATTTGTCGCCATGGCGGCGCTGATCGACGGCGGCGCGACGATCGACGCGGTCGCGACCCGCTTCGGCACTTCCGAACGGCACGTGCGGCAGCGCTTGCGCCTCGGCAAGCTCGCCCCGGAATTGCTCGACGCCTACCGCAATCGCGACATCAGGTCTCGATGCCGTCACCGCCTTTAGCCTCGGTGCCGATCACGCCGCCCAGCTCGCGGTCTGGAACCAGGTGAAAGACAACTCCTATATCCAGCCCTACACCGTGAAACGCCTCCTGACCGAGAGCGCGGTGCCGCTCGATTCCGATCTCGGCTTGTTCGTCGGCGCCGAGGCCTACCAGGCCGCCGGCGGCACGATCACGCGCGATCTTTTCACCGGCGACGAAGACGGCTTTCTCGACGATGCCGCGCTCGTCACCCGCCTCGCGATCGAAAAGCTGGAGGTCAGGGCCGCCGAATTGCGCCCGCAATGGGCGTGGACCAAAGCGATGCTCGATCCCGAATACGGGTTCCTCGCCCAGTACGCGCGGGTTCGTCCAAAGCCAGCCGACGCTCCCCCCGAACTGGCCGCCGAGATCGAGCGCATCGAACAGCGCCTCGGAGAGCTCGAAGAGATCGGCGAAGACGGTGTCACCGACGAGCTCGCCACCGAAGCGGCGCAGCTCGAGGAGCGGCGCAACGAGATCGACGAGACAATCGACGGCC
>JBAUYV010000102.1:0-23390 GCA_049584975.1 Xanthobacteraceae bacterium
ACAAAGTACTGAGCGGGATTTCCAGTAATCTCAAAAATGTGTTCGGCGTTCAGCTCGAGCTTTCCATTGTACCTCTGTACGACGGCCAACAGCTTTACCCATATTTCTTCGACCTGCTCGAAAGAAACGGCTTCTATCTGTGGTCTCTCGCGCCTGGCTTTCTCGATTTATCGACCGGCCAACTGCTGCAGTTTGACGCGATTTTTGTCCGTTGATGCGATCGGCGGGCGCCGGAGAACCTAGCCGGAACCGCTCCGTGCAACATGCAGATCAGAGTCGAGAGACTGCTGGACACGCGCCCATACGTCTTCAATGCTGACCGATGTAATACACGGCGCCGCTTCGGTGCGCTTAATCGGATAGACGCAGCCCCAATAACACTGGTAGCACGGCATCGCGTGATGGGCGACGCGGAGATTCTCAGCGTGTGCCGCGGCGGGATACGGCAGGAAGCGGCCAAAATGCCCACCACCGACGATAGCGACGGCTGGAACCCCGAGTGCGGCCGCGAAATGGGCGGCGGAAGTATCGTTCGTCACTGTCAGCTTTGCTCCACCGATCACGCCGGCGAGTTCAGGCAAACTCGTTTGGACGCAGGCGTTGATGATCCGGACTCCTTCCGCGTGCTCGATGACCTGGTCCGCCGCTTCGGCGTCTGACGCTGCGCCGCAGACGATGGCGCTCCAGCCGGTCTTTGCCTGTATGCGCGCGGCAAGTTCGCCAAACCGTTCCGCAGGCCACGCTTTAATAGTGGCAAAGGTGCCGGGGAACAGCACGAAGTAGTCTTTGTCTGCCAGGAGCCAGGGCGGCCGGCAGACCATCGCCGGCTCCAAGCGCGGCCGGCGCAACGGCGCCTGCGGATCAAACCGCTTGGCGAAATGCGCGTTTTTCTCCAACTCATGGGTTGCCGCAGCGCTGCCGTGAACGAGCTCCGTGTACCAATTATCGGCGAATTTCTGCATCCCGCGCGTCGCATTCGACAGATCGCCGACCTGACCGATGCGGACTGGCGCTCCGGTCGCTTTCATAAGGAAGTCATCGAAAAAGACGTTCCGGGAGAACGTCGGATTGATCGCGATCGCGAAGCGCCGGCTGGCAATCCGGCGGCAGATTACCCACCGGTACGCGCGCTCCTTAGCGAAGCGGCCGGTATCGACGGCGATCACGTCATCGAATAATCCCGAGGCTTTGGCGAAATCGCTCCACTTCGACGAGGCAACCAGGGTGATGCGATAGTCCGGACGCGGATAGCGCGCACGAATTGCGCGCGCGCCATCCAACCAGAGAATGAAGTCGCCGATATTGTCGACACGCACAACCGCAATCTCGCCGCCCCTCCGAGGCAGCAGACGAAACGCGAGGGTCGATCCATGGAGATCAATAAGACGCTTCGACAAAAACCATGCCGCTTGGAGTCGAGCCAGACCCACTCGGAGCCTGCGACGTACGCGATAGTCCGTTGCGGCCCAAAGCCGGTTCGCCAACCTTGAACGGCTTAAGGCTGGAACGACCAAACTCCTCAACATGATCCATTGCGAAACGGAGACGGTATACAGCGCCGGCTCGAATCCCGGCACTGCGGCAATCGCCAATTGACGATTCCGATCGGCCTCCGGACCCTCCCAGATGGAACCCCGGCGTTGCGGTACGTGCGCGTAGTCGTGATTTTGATGGATTGGCGTCACGACAGACGAAACGTCGACGATTGGCGTCCGACGCTGCAACGCGTGTTTGATGAGGTAATTGTCCCAGCCCGGGCGGCCAATGGCGAACGCCGGTAACTCTCCGACGGCGCCGCGTCGAAACAAGAAAAAGTCCATCGCCGCGCCGTCGTGTTGAACGCCCGCCTTGACCACCGTTTCGCGCAGGCTCTCACTCCAATCTCGTCGCGTGAAGTCGATCGGCAGATCCCAATCGAGGTCCCAGCGTTGGCCGACAGCCATAAAAGCTTTCCATCGCTCAAGGCGCTCTGCGGCGGCGGCAAAGTCGGGCAGGAGCACGATGTCGCCGTTGATGTAACAGAGCTGCGAATGGCGCGCGCTGCGCTGCGCTTCCGCGAACATTGCGCTGATCAGCGGCGTACCAAAGTCGTTGCACGCCATGTCAGGGCGCCGGGTCGCCTCGACTTCGACGAGGACGCCGTCGTCGCCCTGGGTAGCCCCGAATACGATGATCTCGCTTCCAGGGATGCTACGACGCCAGCTACGCAACGCGTTCGTTTGCTGGATAGCCGTTGTCCCGCGGAACGGCTTCAGTGAAGTGAAAAAGGAAATCATGTGGCCCGGGTTACGGCTTCTCTACCGAATAATTCTGGGGGCGCATTATACCCTAAGCTTGATTGCCAGCGCCCGAAGAGCTGACCAGAGGCCAATCGGTTCGAGACAAGGCCGTAGCGGACGCAGGAGCGAGCGTAGACCTAACCGTATCCTATCGCTCAGTGGGGAAAGGCGATAAAGATAAATATAATTTCTCTCGAAATCATCGGCCTTTTCGCAGGGCGTAACGGCAGCTGGATGCAGCAGTGGAAACTCCATTGCGCGGCGACCTACGTCGAAGCGTTCGTCGTATGTTATCTCCGTGTGCGTCCCCGCGCCCAAACCAATGTTAGTGATCAGGTTTACATTGGGAGCGACCGAAAGCCCGCCATGAACAAACATGCAGTACATCCATTGATAGTCCCAAGTGTCGATGTTTCCGCTCATCGTATTGTCAAAACTCGCGGTCCAATCGCGCTCTAATGCGAGATGGCGAGCGATAGGTTTGAGCCATCGCGCTTGCCGCCGTTGCGGCCAACCGGTCATGTTGAAATCGTAACGCCGCCAAGCGCGGCGCCAGGTCGCCCATCCCCAGCAATGCGGGATGCGCGAGAAATAGTAGCTGTCCGAAGTCCGCAGCGCGCCGTTCTGGAAATTATCGCCGGAAATCATCATGACGCGGTCGTCGCCGCGATAACGCTCCAGTAGTTCATCGCAAAACGGAAAAAAGCTTGGGTCAGGCAGACAGTCGTCCTCCAGGATGATCGCCTCGTCGACCTGCGCAAAGGCCCAATCCAGCCCGCTCGACACCCGCTTGCCGCACCCCATGTTGGCGTCGGCATAATTACGCAGCACCTCGCAAGGCCAATCGACCCCATCGATCACGGCGCGGGTGCGCTCGCACAGCGCCCCGTCGCTCACGCGATCGGCGCGCGGCCCATCGGCGACCACCAACAGCTTGCCGGGCCGGGCCGCGCGGATCGCCGCAAAGCTTTGCGCGGTTGCCTCAGGACGATTGAAGATGAGGAAGACAATCGGAACCATGTTTGAGCGGAAGCACTGTTGCGAGTTGGCTCTTACGGCTTGGCGGTTTTCTCCAAGCTCAGGCCGTGATCGTGCATGACGTGGACGGCATTTGGCATAGCCTCAATAACGATACGCGAGAGCCGAAGAAGTCGATAGGACAGCATCTGGCGCAGAAGCCGTTTCCTGAACGGCGAGATCGGGCGCCGGGTGAAGATGTGCCACGTCCCGACTGAATTGAGTGAATAGCCATAGCGATCGGCCATGAGCTGCAATGCCCGTTGGGAGTAGAAAAACACGTGCTGGCCCGAACCAGGGCTCAAGTACCACCACTTGGCGTCGTATTGCGGCGAGTAAGGTTCGGTGCTGGCGATCAGGACCTCGGGGCCAAGGCCGAACAATTTTGCCAAGTCTTCTGCCGGATGCGGCAGATGCTCGAATACCTCAAACATGCTTACAACGCCGAACATTCCTGGTGAAATGCCGTCAATATCGAGGCGGACCAGTTGCGCATATTCACCGCCACTGTAGCGATCGCATGTCCAGGCGTCGATTCCGGTGTCGCGCAGCAGCCTGCACAGCAGCCCGGTGCCGCCACCAAAATCCAAAAGCCGGGCCCGGCGCATGCGCAGGACGCCGAGCACGCTCCAAATGACCGCGCGGCAGGTCAGGCAACGCCAGACCGCGCCGGTATCGCTGACCGCCAGCGAATTGGTGTAGGCCTCGTCGAGCCAATACGGCTCGTCCGTCTGCAAGCTGCCGCAATCGCGGCATTGCCAATATCCGACTTTGTGGCGGCCAAGCACCGTCAAGTCGAACCGCTTGTCGCTGCGACCATCACATAGCCGGCAGCGAGTTCCCGGGTCTAGGGTTCGCTCGTTCGATGGAGCAGCTTCCCCTTGGCTGTGCGCAGCAGCCAATCCTCTTCGAACCTCGGGCATTGTTGAATCACCGATCAGGACGTGTGAATGGCAAAGCTCGTGGTCCCCGAAATCGCTTAATTCAGTATATCGCGCAAGCTTCCAAGTTGTCGATACTGCGACCCGCCTCAACGCACCGGCATCTCAATCGAATGAAAAATCGACATCCTGATGTATGCAGACGATGTTTTGGTAGGCGAAAATCTCTTGAAATAATGCCATGTAGTTTGATAGGTCGATGGCGCCATCAGATAGAAGCCGAAAAAAGCGATAAGATTTGAGAATGTCGTGATAATCGCGCATAAATGTTCTCGATATCACATTCATCTCATTGAATTCGAATTGAATTGCCTTGATGCAACCTCGCTCGATCAATGATGCGGCCCCTCTGAGCACTGCCAGCTCATGGCCTTCAACGTCAATTTTCAAAAGATCAATCACCTTGAGGTCAAGCTTCTCTGCTATTCGGTCCAATGTTTCGCAGACCACCTGATGCGAGACGGCTTCCTTCTCGTATATGCGCGAAAAAACTTCCGAATATACCGAGGCGTGTTCGGAACCGTCGGCATTCTCGTAGTCGAATAACGTCATTGGGCCAGGCTCAGCGCCAAGCGCCATCTGATACGGCACCAAGTTCGGCACGTTCCTCTGTATCAATGACTGAAAAATCTTTGGGTGTGGCTCGAATGCGTGTATAGTCGCTGTCGGAGCAATTTCGAGCACTAGGCAAGAATAGTTGCCGATGTTGGCCCCAACATCAACCACCACAGCACCCGGTCTGGTCGCCAAATATTTTTCAACGAAATTCCGTTCGCCGCTGATGGTGTCGGATTGATAATTAAGGATCCCGAGTTCAAGTATGCTCTGCCAAAACCGTTGTTCGGGCGGAACGTGTCTGGTGAGAACGTGGAATAAAGCGTGTTTTGTGATAGTGTCGAAGACATAATTGCGCGCTGTGCGGCGTGCGCGCCGGAATACTCCAGTTGGCGTGCGTGTTGCCGACGACCCGCGTGCTTTAGAAACTAATTCCATCACTTTTCGGTAAAGGCGGCACCTGCCGAACTGACCTGCCCCGGCCGGTTGCATGACGCCCGCTAACGCTAAGCCAGTGTGCCTAAGCCTTGCGAATTCGTCCAGAGGGAACCGGAAAAAGCTTACGACTTCTCGGCGTATTCCCGCCACCGCTGCGCTGTGGAAAACGATACCCCTGCATTGTCGTCCCAGAGGATTTGCCGCATCGCGTTAGGTAAAGAGGAGAAGTCGGCCTTCTTGAGCGTATACTTCGCCCTGCTCGTATGGGGCAATTCCAGTCGAAGAAGTGCGTGAATTGATGCGCAAGACAAGCTGCGTTCGATGCTTAAGGCGATTTTTCCCGCGTCGGCGTAACGTCGCCCTGTTGAGCTATCTCAAGGCTCCGCTCGAAGGCCCTCAAGACGATCCCTTAACTGGCCATAGCAATTCTTGGGAGTCGCGTGAAATTGCACGCATTCTCCAGCGAATGGGATTCGCCGTCGACGCAATCGATTGGACCGACAACACGTTCCAGCCGCGAAGAAATACAGCCGCGGTTATAGACATATTTGACAATCTGAAGAGATTAAATCCTGCCCTGAGCCCGGATGCGCGGCGTCTTTTTCACATAACAGGAGGCTATCCACCCTTCAATGCAGAGCAAGAACGAAAGCGAGCCAGAGAATTCGAGAACCGTACAGGAATGCCTTACGCGCCAAAGCGTATTGGGCCCATGGACGGTATCCTGCAATCCATTGACCTCGCCGATCATTGCTCGCTTTTAGGCAACGCGCAGACCCTGAAAACTTTTCCCCCGAAGCTACAAGCGAAGATCACGCTGATCCCCGCCTCGGGGTCGATCCTTTCGCATTATCGGCAGCCTGGAGAGATGGCTCCGGCGGCACGGGAGTTTCTCTGGTTCGGCGGCCCCGGCGCGGTTCATAAGGGTCTTGATCTTGTTCTCGATGTCTTCGCTCGACGCCGGGAACTTACTCTCCATGTTGCCGGCGCCCCGAACAGGGAGCCGGATTTCATGGCGGCTTACCACGCCAAACTGTCCGGCCCCAACGTTCGCAATCACGGGTGGATCGACCCTCTGTCGGATTTCCACAGGCTGTTCAAGGATGTGTTCTGCTTCATTGCGCCTTGCTGCTCCGAGGGCAACTCAACTGCCGTTATCACTTGCCTTCACGCTGGCCTTCTTCCGATTGTCAGCCGTCCGTCCGGCGTAGATCTCCCGCCTGGGCACGGCTTCATACTGGAAGCGCTTACGGAAACGGAGATCGAGAGCTGCATAGACAAAGCCCTGGCATTGAACGATGAGGCCGTGATCGGGCACGCGTCGGCTTGCCAAGCACAGGCCCTGCGTCAGCATTCGCGTGAGGCTTTCTCGCGTCAGATGGCGGCCTACCTTGAGAAAGCTCTGGCCGGCTGTGAAAGAAAGACGGCGTTGGAACTGAATTTCGAGGAAGCTAGCGACTTAAGAGACCAGCTCCAGGCCTCCGCTGGCCGCATGGCATATCGACTTCGTCGTTCGCTGAGAATTCGCACAAGATTAAAGAAACTTGTCGGCGGACTGATGAGAAAGCCTAACAAATTAGCCGGCCCGCCCGAAGCCCGCTGACCTGTCCCGGAGGCCAATCATATCAGAACAAGTCCACCGTTCCCGATGCCAAACGGGCATCCGGCAAGATTACTGTGTCGCACACGGTCTCGATCATACAATTTGTCAGGTCGCAAAGAGCCATCATCCCGTTCACGGCCGTCTGCGCATTTGCATCGGCAGGAATCGCGGAGGCTGTTGAGAAAAGACGGTGAAGGAAGACCCTTTCAGACGGAACCTGTCTATCGCCCCATCGGGAATATGCTTCGGCTAACGCGCCGGCGCAGAGGTGCCCCAATCTCATGAACGCCGGCATGTCATAGCCTACCGGATGCATGACATGGACAAAGCTGGAGGTTGCAAAACGCTTGACGCCGAGGTCCTTCGAGTAGGCGTGCAGAGGCAGCCAAAAATCCCACCAGGGCAGACCGAGAACCATTGGGCTGTCTTCGAGGACGGGAGAATTCTGCCTTTCCCAAAAAAAGAAATCATACCCCTTGCGATAGGTCTTGCCGGCACGAAGCCCCTTATCCGACACATCGATGCGGTTTCCAAATATCAATGAACCTGCCACGTGCCGGCGAACCATATCGAAGAACGCGGGCTCGCCACGAAATTCGACGTCCGAATTTATGATTCCGCAGATGTCATCAGGGACGTTCCGAGCGGCTTGCACCATCGCGTGAATTGGAACCAAAGGCCTGCCGCGGGTGTCGACCGCCGGCTGGTCAACCATCTGGAAAGAAACGTCCGGGAAATGTTCACACAAATGAGCCGCTTCCGACGGCGAATTGACTGAAACCACCGATAGACCTGCGGCGCGCCAGGAGTTGAGCGCGGCCCGTTGCGCTTCGATCCGTTTCGGCATGACCGACGTTATGACGCAAACGGTCCTGCATGCCCCATTTGATACGGAAGGCCGCGGCATCGCCACCGTTTTAATCGCCGCGTGGGGACGAGAGGTTAAGTCTGATTGTCGCAGAAACCACGCGAAAGCGCGGTCGAATTTCTTTAGCCGAATGTCGCACTTGGCCAGCAATGCCCGCAGGTCGCTACGTCTGAACCGAGCGAACAGTGCCATCCTATAGGCAATCGACGCTGGAAAGAAAAAGCCGCGGCCGTAACAAAACTCCCCAATGCTGATCAGTCCCGAACTTGGCGCGCCGACCAAGCTCCGGCTCCAGTGTCTTTTCCGCTTCAAGGAGACCATTTGGCGAAGCGGTTGCCCGCGGTCATATTCTGCCCGCAGTTTTGCGGCGCCGCCTGGATCCATCTCCCAATCCTCAGGACCCTTGAACAAGGGGCCGGGAGAACGGCCTTCGGCAGCGCCGACCTCGATATAATGCACAAGCGGATTGGCGCCGGATGCCGCAACATCGGGATAGCGGGCGAGGTACCAGTTGGCATCGAAGAGCGGATGCGGGTCGCGCCCCTCGAACGCGCCGTCTCTAACGTAATGCACGAGTGGGTTTATTCCCGCCCCGGCGACGTCCGGGTAACGGTGGAGGTACCAGGTTGTACAAAACGTCGGATGCGGATCGTACCCGGCGGCGGCCCCATGCCTGAGATAGTGGTCGAGTGGGTCGATCTCGCTGGCGGCGACTTCGGGATGTCTCTTGAGGTACCAACGCGCATCTAATACGCGATGCAAATCACCTGTTCTGACGCCACTTCGCCTGACGAACCGTGCTATTTCCTGCATCCATCCCTTGTTACGGCGCTCCCGCCGATGTAGCGGCCACCCCAGCGCACGCATCCTAGACAATCCTCGCACGACGGTCTTGCCAGAGCGTCTGTCTTGCGGAAACAGGCGGAGGAAGATTTCCGCCGTTAGCGTTGTCTGTCAATCGGCCCGCACAAAAGACCTTATCAATGACTTCGGCCACCTGTGGAATTGTCCGAGTCGCCTATGCTCGGCGCGTTCGCGCCAACACGTCGCGATAAAAGCCCTCGAGCTGTTTTGTGCTTCGCTGCCAGTCGAAGTGCTCGATGGCGAAGCGGCGGCCTTCCTGGCCCAACCGGCCGGCCAGTTCCGGATCGGTCAGGAGCCTCTCGACGCATTGGGTAATCTCCGCAGCATCGCCGCGCTGCATGAGGAGCGCATTGACCCCGTCCTTCATCTGTAATCCGACATTAGCTCTTGGCAGCACCAGCGGGCGCCCGGTTGCGAGGAATTCCGGAATCTTGGACGGCAATCGGTAATTGTTGAACGCATCGGGGCCGCCCGGCTGCACAAAAAAATCGGCCAGCTTGAGAATTTCGACCAGCCAACTCCGCTGCACAAATCCGAGATAGGTGACGTTGGTCCGGGGAAATCTCGAAAACCGGGCATCGATCTCGGGAGTGCAATCGACCCCCGTACGGATCAGATGAACTTTGTATCCGGACGCATTGAGCGCGTGGACGGCCGCATAGAGGCTGAAGATATCATCAGCGGTCGCGGGATGGCCGGTGCCAGGATACACAGTGATCCAGGCGTCCGAAGGAATGTCCAATGCGTCGCAGAGACGCTTGCGGTCGAAGTCGCTGAGGTTGGGCGCGAACATGTTGCCGTCCACGCCCGGTTCCAGGAGATGGACAGGAAGACGTTCCGGCAAAGTATCCCTGAGGGCGTCCACGATTATGGTTGCGCCGGCCGCGCCGGCTACAAACTCGCGGATCATTTCCGGGGCCTCAATCGTGGCCCCGATCGACGCGAGGGCTATTTCATTGTCCTCAAAATGCACGATGTAGGGACAGCCGTATCGTTCGATTATGGCGCGGGCAACGCTGCGAACACCCTCTCGAGGGGTCCAGCAATGAACCAAGTCGGGAACTCCGGAGCCCATGCTGGCAAAATATTTTCCTAAGGCTTCCGGGTTCTCCCTGATCACCTGATGGGGGATGCAGCGAAAACGCGGAACGCCAAAGTCTCCGGCGTCGCTGGTGGGACCGGCTGCGCAGACGACAACCTTGTGGCCGAGCGCCGTTAAAGCATTTGCGAAGCCCGTGATATGAAGTGCGCTGTTATTGTTGTAGGTGTGATAGCTAATAGTTACGACATTCATCGGCGCGCCGGTGTGAGGCTCACCCGAATTGTCTGTGCGAGCCTTATCCGAAACTGCTGCGTCGCCGCCGCGGCTGACTGAATCGCTACTCGATTCCCGCCCCTGTGCGCTTCGTCGCAATAAAGGCTGCGCCCTACCCGGTATATTTATGAAGAACTCCCAGTCAGCTTCAGCGCGCCGGCTCAGTTTTGGCTCTCTTATTCGGTAACGTAAATAATCTAATGGCGGCCCAAATAGTCGCCTCAATACTCTCCGTACAGGTGAAGGGATCGCACGCCTAATCGCTTTCGAGGAACGCGCAAGTGTGCTCGTATATTTGCGACCCGGTACATCATCCGACGACGGCCCGATAGTCGAGCCATACCCCTCGTTCTCCTCTTTATTCACAGGCTCTACAGCGAGGTTAATTCGAAGATCCGCGACTAGCCCACCGCTATTCGGAACATGTGCGTCCACTTAAACACCTTGATTTACGAGGCCACATGGACGGGCGGGATAAGGTCCCCGTCAATTCATACCATGTCTGACATCTCTTTGAAGTGTGCTCTCCAAGACACACCTTGCGCTTCACTACTTTCCGCTGTGGAAAACACTCCCGCAACTCATTGACCAACAGGCAGGGTTAGAGATTACCTGAATACCTAAACTCCAGAGCGACCTGGGGAAGTTGTAGACGGTCGCTTTCCAAGTAGCGTTTGCGTTGGCGCCCTTCGGAGCCTGCTTTCGGCTCCGGTGTTGATTGCTGCTAGGCTATGCACCAGCGAACCGACCTGACTTCGAGGTTTTCGGTCATCGAAGAGGACCGCAAGGTCGATTTATCGATTGCTGCCATCATACCACTTTACAACGGCGCGAAGTGGATAGAGCAGTCGATTCAGAGCGTTCTTTCGCAGACACTGCTGCCCGATGAGTTGATTGTCGTCGATGACGGTTCGACCGACGATGGACCCGATATCGTCGCACGCTTGGCGGCCGATCATCCGCTGATCAAACTTCTGCATAAGCCCAACGGCGGTCAGTCGTCGGCGCGCAATTTCGGCGTCGGCCATTCGGAAAGCGCACTGATCGCGCTCCTCGACCAGGACGACGTCTGGTACCGGCATCACCTGGAACAGCTGATTAAGCCGTTTCGCAGGCGCAGGGGCATCCCGCTCGGTTGGGTATCGAGCGATCTCGATGAGGTGGATGAGACGGGCGGTCTCATCAATCGCCGTCTTCTGCGCAAATTGGATAAAAACCAGGCGAAAACTTCGCTGGGGCAGTGCCTGAAAGAGAATATGTTCGTCCTCCCGTCAGCCTGCTTGATCAATCGAGAGGCCTTCGAGAAGGTCAACGGATTCGACGAACGCCTCAGCGGCTATGAAGATGACGATTTCTTCCTGCGGCTGTTCCGCGCCGGTTACGACAACGTCTTTCTCGATGAACCGCTCTCTCAGTGGCGGATTTATTCCTCCTCGAGCTCCCAGACCGCTCACATGAGGCGGTCTGCCATTGTATACGTGCAAAAGTTGCTTGGAAATTTTGAGAACGTCCAAGCCCTTGACGGAAATTTCGCACGCGAATGCATTGCCCCGCGATTTGTGAAGACGCTGCTCGTCGAATATTTCCGAGCCGTCAACAGAAAAGATCTCGCGTCCATGCAGCAGGCGATCGACACCATCGTGGCTCTGCTGCCCTATCTTCAGTTTCGAACGCGCGTGATGTTGCGGCCTTTGGCCTATCTCCATTCGCTCAAGATACTTCACCTTACGGCCGCCACCGTCCCCCAGGGCCGGCTGAGGGCGCTCGGGAGACTCGTCGTCCATTAGTATTTTGATGGGATTCCTGTTCCTGCCGCTGCGTTGCTGCCTTTCTCTTGGTCAGGCACGAGTGCGGTCAGATGGGCACGGGTTCTCAATGATCCGGACATGCCCCTGGGGACACTAGCCGTTGCGTGAGATTGTCGCTCGATTGGCCGCCCAGCGTGGCGGAGCCTTGCGATCGCGCGACAGATCGTCCGTTCGTGGTCACATGCGCTCTACGCGGAAGCTGGTCGGGCTCTCGCCGCGCCTACAGATATCGACCATGGTGTTGTAGGCCGCTTCCAGGTGGCGGCGGAAGCGGTCGGTGTCGAACAGCGGCGTGACCCGCAGATTGGCCTTCAATTGGCGCCGGATGCCTGATAGCACGTGCGGGTCGCGCACCAATTTCAGCGCGAGCACTTCGTAGTCTTCGAGATTCTGGGCGACCAATTCGGGCAGCCCCACGGCGTGCAGCATGCTCGCCGCCATCCGTCCCACAAAGGTCTGCCCCAGAACGGTCAGAAGGGGGATGCCTGACCACAGCGCGGCCGCTCCCGTCGCGCCGGCGTTATACGGCACCGTATCGAGAAACAGCCCGGCCAATCGCTGGCGCGCCAGATGCCGCGGCAGCGGCACGCGTGGGGCGAAGATGATGCGGTCCGGCGCGATACCGCAACGCTGCGCTTCACGCCGGAGATTGGTGGCCATGTCCGGGTTGGCTTGGGCGAGCCAAAGCACGCTCCCGGGGACGGCAGCGAGAAGCCGCATCCACACCTCGAAGACGCGCTTGGCAAGCTTGTAACTGTTGTTGAAGGAACAGAACACGAACCCGTCCGGCGGCAGGCCTGCCTCTTCCCGCGACGGCGTGTGCGCGGCAATCTCCTGCCGGTCGTCGGTGACCAGGAAGCAGCCCGGCAGATGGACGATCTTCTCGGCAAAGAACGGCTGCTGGTCGAACGGCAATGCGATCTCATCGGCAATCACATAATCGATGAAGTCCGCACCCATGGTTCCAATGTAGCCAAGATAACTAACCTGAATGGGCGCTGGTCGCCGCGCCAAGATATTCAAACGGTTGTCACCCGTGAGTCCCATGAGATCGACCACAATGTCGATTTCCAGCCTCCGTATGAGCTCCGCAACCTCTTGATCGCTCTTCTCGCGAACATCGATGAAATGTTCCGACGCCCGCTCTATGCGCTGCCTTGTCGACGAGTTCTGGTTCGGTCCGAACGAAATTCCGGTCACTTCAAAGCGCGAACGATCGTGTTGCTCGAACAACCTCGCCAGCAGGATGGCTGTGGCGTGTTCACGAAAATCGCCCGATAGATAGCCGATGCGGATCCGCTCATGAGAATAATTCTCGCCGCGCCGGACGGCCGCCAACGGCGGCAGATCGCGGATGAAACTTTTCGCGCATAACAGCTGATCGGCGGCCGAGGAGCTCATCGCGAGAGTTTCGAACGGCGGACAAACGAGCCTGGCCTCTCGCACCCCCGTCAGCACATGCGAGGTTTCGAATTCGACGTTGCTCCAATCGCAGATGTGGAGCCTTGCGTGGAGCCGGCGGCCCTCTGCGTACTTCAAGTCTGCGTCTAACTTTAAAGCGCTGTCATACGCGGAAGCGGCTTTCGCGTACTGCCTGAGCACAAAGAAGGCATTGGCGCGCGCGTGCCATGCCTCCGCCAGATCCGGGTCGATCGCGAGTGCTTTGTCATACGCGGTGAATGCCGCATCGTATTGTTTGAGTGCCAGAAAAACGCTGCCGCGCCCCATAAACGCCTCGCCGAGGTTTGGCTTCAGCGCCAGCGCCTTGTCAAAACAGGCAAGAGCGTTCTCGTATTGAGCGATATTGGCGAGAACGTTGCCGCGGCCAAGCCAAGCTCCGGCCAGACTGGGCTGCAGCGCCAGCGCCCTGTCAAAAGCTGCAGAAGCATCAGCGTCTTGTTTGAGTTCAGTAAGGACGTTGCCGCGAGCGATCCACGCCTCAGCCCATTGAGGATTGAAAGCGAGAACGCGGTCGTAGGCAACAAGCGATTCTGCATAGAGGCGCAGACGCGCCAGAGCCCCACCCTTGTTAAAAAAGGCCTCTGCGTAATTTGCATTGATCGCGGTCGCCTGCTCGAAGTCGGTAACCGCCTCGCGGTAGCGCTTCAGATCATTGAAAACAGTGCCGCGATTGTTCCATGTTTCCGCAACGGACGCATTGATTTGCAGAGCCTGACTGAATCTCTCCAGCGCCTCCTTTGGCCTCTTCAAGGCTTTAAGGATTACCCCGTAATTGTACAAAGTGGCTTCCGAGTCCGGCCCTGCCTTCAAGGCCATGAGGACGTAGCGTTCGGCCTCATCAAACCGTCCGCGGCTCGTCAAAAAAAGGCCGAACAAATTCAGCGCGCCGAGATGATCGGGCGCCGATTGAAGAGCCTGCTTGAATAAGCGCTCCGCGGCCTCGGCTTGCCCCGCCTGCATGGCGGAAACAGCGCGCCGAAGGGTCTCGTCCGCGGATGATGCCATCAAACAAAGAACCCTGGTGCTCGCTGCTAGCCGCTCAGCAGGCAGATTTCAACGGATATCTTGCGCGAACACCATCGATCGATGAAGCGCGACTGCTTGCGCTTGGTCAGCTAAGGCAATACTCGGCCAAGTGTCCCTTGGCGAACCCGTCGCCGGTGTCATACGGCTTCCATGCTTGGCGAGGAAACTCGTGGCATATTTTTCCCAATTTTTGTCGCTGCGCCCGATAGAATCATGAAGCAGTAGGATGTCCCACGCCACCCCGATGTGGAACCCTTCGAGATAAGCCCGGTGGCTGAAATCGAGGTCGTAGAAATGAAATCCATCGAATGTTGCTTCGTCGAACCGGATCGATTCACACACACTACGGTTGACCGCGATCAATACGCCATCAATGGCCTGTATCGGAGTGCTCGGTCGTGGACCGTAGCAGTCGAAGACGAAACCGACGCCCCGGGGATTTCGATGCAAGATGCAGCCGTGAAGTTGTGGCCAGCCGGCAGCGATCCAGGATGTTCCGGCAAGTCGCGACGTCCCGACCACACCGACGACATCCTTTGACGATAGATGGCGTAGCAGCCGAGTGGCAAAGTTTTCCGAAATAATTTCGATATCATCATGGGAGAAGATCACGACATCGCCGGACGTGCGGGCGAAACCGCGATTATAGGCCTCGCAAAGGGAGCGCGCGTCGTAGATTTGAATGATCTCGAATTCGCGCCCCGCAAGCAGCGCCTCATATTGCGCCCTGATACGCCGGCCCTTTTGCTCCTCTCTGCTGCAGACGACTACCGAAATCGAACGGCTATCCTTCTCGTCGGCCGCCGTGGGTGCGGTGTCGAACCGCTCTCCGCTTTTTACCGACGCCAGCCCGATTGCGACTACGGTGCCGAGTGCTTCGGCGTTTTCCGGTGCAAGTGCGACGGCCCGGCCGCTGGCTCTGAGCGCATCCGCAAACCTGTTGAGACGCGCATAGGCAACTGCGAGACCGAAATTAAAATCAGCCTGGGCTGGCTTGGCCACAATCGCGCGCTCGATCAAGGACAAACCGACGTCAATGCGGCCGAGCTCAACCTCCGTGACGCCGAGCCGGTAAAGAACATCGGCATCGTTCGGTCGCAGCTGCAAAACTGCGCTGTAAGCGCGGCGCGCATCGGCGAAGCGCTTTGCCTTAAGGTCCATCCCGGCAACGACCAGGAGCATCTCGGGGTCAGTCTCGCGGTTGTAAGCCATCGTGAGGCACGGTCACGCGGGTTCAATGACAAAGCTACGTGGGCTTTCGCCGCGCCGCAAGATATCCACCATGGTCAGGTAAGCGGATTCAATGTGGCGCGTCGCGCGTTTGGTATCGAAAAGGATGGACGCATTGCGGTTGCGCGCCAGCTTACCTTTGATCGCGGCCAGGTAGGCTTGATCTTGTGCCAACCTTAGCGCCAAGGCCTCGTATTCCTGTAGCGACGACGCGACCAACTCGTCGAGACCCACCGCCCTAAGCAAACTTCCCGCAACGCGCCCCGCAAAGGTCCTGCCCAGGCAGGTCAGAACCGGCAGCCCAACCCAAAGCGCATCGCTCGCCGTGGTATGCGCATTACACGGCAAGGTGTCGAGAAACAAATCCGCTTGCCGCTGACGTGCCAGGTGATCCCCTACGTTCACCTTCGGCGCAAATATCAGCCGTTGCGGAGAGACACCATGTTGTTCGGCAGCGGCGCGCAGGTTGGCCGAAGCCCTTGGACTTCCTTCGAGCAGCCACAGCACGCTGTCTTCCGTCGCCCGCAGCAGCCTCATCCAAATGTCAAACATTTCGGGATTGAGCTTTTGCGTGTTGTTGAAGCAACAAAACACAAACGCTTGCCCCGGTAAGCCGCATTCGTAGCGTGTTGGCGTGCTGGGGGCGATGTACCGCTTATTGTCGTTGATCAGATAGGTTCCAGGAAGCCGGACAACCTGCTCGGCGTAGAACATCCCCTGATCGTCGGGAACGACGGTTGCATCGGCGAAGATATAGTCGATGTAGGCGGCCCCCAAAGTTCCCGGATAACCCAGATAATTCAATTGGATAGGTGCCGGCCGGCGTGCCGGCACATTGAGCCGGTTATCCTTCGAGAAGCCCATGAGATCGACCACGATATCGATTTCAAGCCGGCGGATGAGATCCGCGATCTCCTGGTCACTCTCGCCTTCGGCGTCGATGAAGTGCTCGAACGCAGCTTCCAATCGCTGCCGCATCGGCGAACCGTCATTCTGCCCAAGTGAAATCGCGGTTATTTCGAAGCACGATTTGTCGTGTTGTTCGAACAGGCCTACGGTCAAATAGGCGCACGCATGATCGCGGAAATCCGCCGAAAGATAGGCAACGCGGATGCGGTCATGAGAATAGATTTCACCGCACCAAATAGGCGGGAAAGCCGGGTGATCCTGGACGTACCGCCGGGCGCATTGCAACTGTTCGGCGGCTGTCGCCGGCACCATGAGCGTCGCGAACGGCACGCTGACCGCTCGCTGCTCTCTTATGGCCGTCAACAGCCGAGCGGTCTCGGCATGTAGATCGGACCAGTCGCAGACGCGCAGCTTTGAGAGAAGCCGCGGCGCGTATAGCAAATGAGCTTGCGGAAAATCAGGCTTAAGGGCGAGAACGTGATCGAAGCTTGCCACCGCGTCCCCGTAGCGGCCTATGGCTATTAGCACCACGCCGCGGCTGAGCCAGTCCTCGACCACATCCGGCGCCAGGGCCAATGCCCGATCGTAACTCTCCACCGCCTCTTCGTTGCGGCCGAGTTTGCCGAGCACGTCGGCGCGATGGCCATGGGCCTGCGCCAGGTCGGGCGCAAGCGCAATGGCGCGCTCGAAGCTGCTCAGCGCCTCGTTTCGCTGTCCCAGCGCATCCAACGCCCGCCCCAACAACACGTGGGCGCGCGCGTGGCGCGGTTCGCGCGCTAATGATTTGCGCGCGTACTCAGCGCCTTCCGCAAAGCGGCCGTTCTGGCAGGACATCATGCCGAGGTAATAGTGCGCGTCGGCGTTGCCGGGCTCGATGCGCAACACCTGTGCGTAACGCGCAGCCGCCTCGGCCACGGCGCCGCGCCGGTGCAGCACGAGCCCCTCCTGCAGCAGGTCGCTGGGTGTTGAAACAGTCATCCTGTCCCAAGCCAAACGATACCCAGGGCAAAATCAATCAGAATTCCACAGCCTCGGCAAGGCATTGTAATTATTGGGTATTCTGTTGGGATTCTGGCCTCCGCAGACAATTGAACCGGCGCTTACAGCCGATTACAGTGATCCCAACTTGGGTGCGGGTCACACATGGCTGGCGGCGTTATAGCTGACACGGGACGAAGCGCTTTTGTGAGCGCGCCGGACGGGCTGCGCATTCATGTGCGCGAGTACGGCTCAGCTCGATCGCCGGCGCTTCCGGCCGTTTGCCTGCCGGGACTCGCGCGCACGGTCGCAGATTTCGACGCGCTGGCGCCCGCGTTAGCCGATGCCGGCCCTCGCCGCGTTCTTGCTATCGACTCGCGCGGGCGCGGCCAATCTGAATACGACCGCAATCCGGAGAACTACAACCTTCTGGTCGAACTCGCTGATGTCGTCGCCGTACTGACCGCGCGCTCGGTTGGTCCTGCTGTCTTCGTCGGAAGCTCGCGCGGCGGACTGCTCGCCATGCACCTTGCGGTGGCGCACCCAACTGCGATTGCCGGCATCGTGCTGCACGACATCGGACCGGTGATCGAGCCAAAGGGACTTGTGCGCCTCCGCAGCTACGTCGGCAAAATGATGCAGCCGCGCAGCTTCGCGGAAGGCGCCGAGATTCTCCGGCGGATGTCCAGCAGCCAGTTTCCAAACGTCACGGCCGAGCAATGGCTCGCCGCCGCGCAGCGCACGTGGCAACTGCGCGATGGCGCCGTGGTGCCGACCTACGATGTCCGCTTGGCGAGCACGCTTGCGGCCGTCGATCTTGAACGGCGGCTGCCGCCATTGTGGAACGAATTCGACGCGCTGGCGCGCGTGCCCATGCTGGTCATCCGCGGCGCCAACTCCGACATTCTGTCGCCGGAAACGCTGGTCGCCATGGCGGCGCGCCATCCGGGGATGGAGTCCATCGAAGTGCCCGACCAGGGCCATGTCCCCCTGCTCGAAGGCGATCTGGCCCTCCGCATAACTCAATTCGTCACCGCCTGTGACCGCACGCAGGCATTGTCCGCAGCGGCAAGCGTTGGCAGTTGATTGGGACCACATGCTCGGCCGCCCGCGGCTTGCGAAATCGTGCTAGCGTCCATTCTCGCTGACACGCATCGGATTCAGCCGTGAATTTCTTTCACACGCACGTCAGTCCCAGGGCCATCGAGCTCGCCGCCGAAACGCTGAAAAGCACATATATCAGCGAAGGCAAGCTCGTGCGGCAATTCGAACAGGAATTGTCGCGCCAATTCGGCCTCGTGCAGCCTGTGGCGGTCAACAGCGGCACAAGTGCCCTGCATCTTGGTCTTACCATTGCGGGCATTCGACCTGGTGATGAAGTCATTTTGTCGCCGCAGACCTTCGTCGCTTCCGCGCTCGCGATCGTGATGTGCGGCGCGACGCCGGTATTCGCCGACATTCAGCCTATGACAGGCAATATCGACCCGATGTCGGCGCACGCCAAAGTGACGCCGCGCACCAAGGCAATCATGCCGGTGCACTGGACCGGCTATCCGTGCGACATGGATGAGCTCAATGCCCTTGCGCGCGAGCATTCGCTCGTCGTTATCGAGGATGCTGCACAAGCGCTCGGCGCGACCTACAAGGGACGCCCGGTCGGCTCGATTTCGCGCCTCACGGCATTTTCCTTTCAGGCGATCAAGCACCTGACCACCGGCGACGGCGGCGCTTTGTGCTGCTTGGACGAGCCGGACCATCTTGAGGCGCGGCGCAAACGGTGGTTCGGGATCGACCGCGAGCGCGATCAAGCCTCCATCCTGGGCGAACGCCAATACGATCTCACCGAGGTGGGCTTCAAATACCATCTCAACGACCTAGGTGCGGCGGTCGGCCTTGGCAATCTTCCCGATGTGCGCACCAATCTCGCGAGGCACCGCCAGATTGCCCGCAGTTACCGCGAGGCCCTGGCTCAAGTTCCAGGCGTGACGCTTCTTGAATCGCGGTCCGACCGGGAGAGCGCGTATTGGGTTTTCACCCTATTGGTCGCACGGCGGGAGGACTTTGTGCGCGCGTTAAAGTCGCGTGGCGTACCGACCAGCGTCGTCCATCAACGCATCGACCGTAATCAGGTTTTTGGGGGAATAAGGGCGGACCTCGAAGGCCAAGCGTTCTTCGATGCTCGGCAGATTGCGTTGCCGGTGCATCCCGGGCTGAGCGATCAGCAAATCGGGCAAATCATCGGCGCGGTCCGGGAAGGCTGGTAGCGCCATGGACAATATCTATTTCGATTTGCGAACGCTCAAATACCTCGGCGTGGGCGCCATTATCGGCAAAACCGTACGCATAAGGCACCCGCAAGACTGCATCATCGGCGACGGCACCATCATCGACGACTTTGCCTATATCTCGGCGCGCATCGAAATCGGCAAATATTGCCACCTTAGCTCGCACCTTTCCATTTCGGGCGGCCACGAACGGCGCTTCGTTCTCGGCGACTACAGCACCTTATCCAATCATTGCAGCGTTCATTGCGCTTCGTCCGACTACACGACCGTTTCCCTCGATCTGCCGTCGGTGCCGCCGGCGGAGAAGTTCGGCGGTGCAGTCGGAGACGTCATTATCGGGCAGCACGTCGTCGTCGGCGCCCATTCGTGCATCCTGCCGGGCGCACGCCTGCCTGACGGCTCGGCTTTCGGCGCATATTCCCTGATCAAACCCGGCGACTATCGGGCTCTGGGCCTTTATGCCGGAATTCCCGTGACGTTTCGCGGCCTGCGCACTGTTCCGGAAACTGCGCCGCAATTTCTGCGGCGATTAAGCCAAGCCGCCACGGAGCGCGTCGAAGGGAATTGAACCCCGGTGCGCATTCCAAGATGCCGGCGGGAGTGTTACTCATGGCCGAGGAAATTTCATTGGCGGCGGCCGGGAACATGTCCACCAATGCGGCCTTACCGTGTGACCCTATGATCGCACTGGCGCACCGCATGCCAAGAGCTGGCCTGCGATGAGCCAGCGCATTGCCGTGCTCGGCGGAACCGGATTTGTCGGACAAAACCTCCTTGCCGCGCTCAAGCAAACGCGCAGCGAGTGCTTCACGGCGAGCCGCAGCGAAGGCATCGACCTGCGCGACCCGGTGCAGGCGCGCGGTTTCCTCGCGAAATCACGCCCCGACTTCATCATCAATTGCGCAGCTCATGTCGGCAGCCTGAATTACGTGACCGAACAAGCCGCGACCGTGGTGAGCGACAATTCCCGGCTCATACTGTCCTTGTATGAGGCCATTACGGCGGAAGCCCCCCATGCGATCGTCATCAATCCGATCGCCAATTGCGCCTATCCGGCGGATGCGACCACGTTCGAAGAGGATCGCTGGTGGAACGGCCATCTGCACCGCTCGGTGCTGTCTTATGGCGGCACGCGGCGCATGCTGTGGGTGGTCGCCGAGTGTTTTCAGATGCAGCACGGGATTCGCAGCATCCACCTCCTCGTGCCCAACATGTACGGTCCCCACGATTCCACCGATCCCAACAAAGCCCACGCCCTGAACGCGCTGGCGGCAAAATTCGTCAAGGCGAAAGCGAGCGGTCAGGCGGAAACCATCATTTGGGGCACGGGGATGGCCATCAGAGAGTGGCTCTATGCACCCGATTTTGCCCGCGTGGTCTTGGAAGTCATCGAGAAGCCCGACATGCTCGGACTTAACGAGCCCTTGAACGTCGGACAGAATTTCGGCGTCACCGTTCGCGAGCTTGTCGACCTCGTTTCACGCGCTGTCGGCTACTCCGGCGCCATCCGTTTCGACCCGTCCATGCCCGACGGTGCGCCCCGGAAGGTCATGGACGACCGCCGCTTTCGTAAAGTGTTCCCGAATTTCGAATTCACCGCGATTGACGTAGGGCTCAAACGCACCATCGAATTTTACAAGCGAATTTATCCTTACTGACTATTCAGTCGCGGAATCCGCCATGGCCGCTCTCGCCACGATGACATCGTCGGGCGGCAGCCCCTCTTGCCAACGCCGGTAAATCGCCTGGTAGGCGCCTTCCATATGGTGGGTAAACAACGCCGTATTGAACAGGGGTGTCGTCAGCCGATTCCGCGCCAGCTTCCCCCTGATTGCCCCGAGCTTGGCCGGGTCGCTTGCCAATTCAATCGCGATCTTCTCGTACTCCTCCTCCGTCTCGGCGATCATTTCGGGAAGGCCAATCGCGCGCAACAGGCTTGCTCCCACACGACCCGGCAAGGTCTCGCCAATTTGCGTCAGCACCGGCAAGCCGGCCCACAGTGCATCGTCCGCTGTCGTATGGGCGTTAAACGGCAACGTGTCCAAAAACAGATCGGCCGATCGATGTCGTCCGAGGTGCTCCTCTATGGACGGCATCCTTTGCGCAAACACCAAGCGCTCCCCGGCAACCCCTCTGGCCTCGGCTTCTTTTCTGAGGTTGGCGGAGGCCGCCACTTTATCCTCGCGCAGCCACAGTACGCTTCCTTCTATTCGCTTAAGGATCCGCATCCAGGAGTCGAAGTTTCGCGGAACGATTTTGTAACTGTTGTTGAAGCAGCAGAAGACAAAGCCTTTTTCAGGCACCCCCAGTTCTGCGCGCGCATACGACTTGTCCGAGACAACGCGCCTGTCGTCCGCCGGCTGAAAGCTGTCCGGCAGATAGACGATCTTCTCGGCATAGTAAGGCCGCTGCGCCGGCGTCACGATTGCCCGATCGGCGACGAGATAATCGATGTAGTCGGCGCCCCTCGTGCCCCCCAGATAACCGACCTGAAGCGGCGCGGCACGATGTGCGAAGATGCCGAAACGCGCCCCTGCCGTATATCCATTGAGATCGACCAGGATATCGATTTCCGCTTCCCGGATGCGCGACGCAATCTCGTCGTCGCTTAATTCCCGGGCATCGACAAAATGTCCGAAAGCGCGCTGCAGACGCTGGCGCATTTCGGAGCGGTCGTCCGGCCCGATCGATATCGCGGTGACTTCGAATTTCGACTTGTCGTGGTTCTCGAACATGCCCGCCAAGATCGAGGCCACCGCGTGTTGACGAAAATCCGTGGACACATAGGCGACGCGAATCCTGTCGTGGCTATAGGTCTCGCCCCGCCAAAATGGCCGGGCGGACAGCGGGTACCTTTTGCTGAACAGCCGGGCGCACCGCAATTGCTCGTCGAGCGAGGATGAGAACGCCAGGATGGTGAACGGATATACGGACGCCCCGCGTTTAATGCTCGAAATAACGCTGGAGCATTCGCTCCTAAAATTGCTCCAGTCGCACAGGTGCATCTTTGTATAAAGACGCATGCTGCGCGCTTCGGAATCGTCGACTTGGCGCGCTAATGCCTGATTGTAGGCTTCCAACGCCTCTTCGTAATTGCCGCAGTCGCAATAGATATTGCCGATGTTGTTGTAGGCGTCGGCAAAATCGGGCTGCAGAGCAACCGCCTTGCGATAGCTGGCAAGGGCGTCGTCGGGGCGGCGAAGACTGACCAGCACGTTACCGCGATTGACGTAGGCTTGCGGAAAATCGTGCCGCAACACGATCGCTTTGTCATAGTCGCCAATGGCCGGGCCGAAGCGCCGAAGATGCTGAAGCGCCATGCCCCGATTGTTGTAGGCGTCGGCGGATGCCGGGTTCAGAGCGATCAATTGATCGCATTGATGCAGGGCGTCCAAAGCGCGGCCGCTCGCTAGCAGCGAGGCCGCGTAGTTATTGCGCGCATCCAAATGCCGCGGATTCATCTGCAGGATTTTTTCGTAGCACTTCGCCGCTTCTTCATGCCGCGCCGCCATGCTCAGCGCGACGGCAAGATTGTATTGAGCGTCCAGAAATTCCGGTCGGATGCCGGCGGCGCGCCGAAACATGTCGATTGCGGAACTCAGGTCACGCTGCTCGGCGTGGAGCATTGCCAGCAGATAAACACATTCAAAGCTTTCCGGCGCCTCACGCACGAGACGCCGGCAGACCTTGATGGCGTCGGAAATGCGCCCCGCCCGCTGATGATCGAGCGCAGCCTGCAGCTGTCGAAATTGGTCCGGCGTTGTCATGCGGCCGCTATTCTAAGCCGCAGCGCCTTCGTAGTCCCCAGCCAAG
>JBAUYV010000103.1:0-1761 GCA_049584975.1 Xanthobacteraceae bacterium
ACCTCGCACCGCTCGCCGCCCCGCGCGCAGCACTTGCCGCGCTGCCGGCCGCCGCCCGCGTAATCTCCTTGGCCGCCCCGAAGGTCGCGGCCTGAAGACCGGCCGAGCCGTGATAGACGCCATGGGCGATAGCGCGAGAGATCTCGGGGACCTGCTTTACAGCCGCGGCCGTCAGCGCAAGCAGCATTGCCGACTCCGTCAGGCCCCATAGGATCACGATGCTATTGTCGCCGCCTGCGGCGGGCGCCGCTGTCGTGATAAAGCCTTGGATCATGGTCAATTCGGCGGTGGCCATAAGCTGGATTACGCCGAGCGCCAGAAGTTGCGTAACGCAGCCGCCTACCAGCACGCTGAACCAGCCAGCGGTAAAGCGACGGGTGATGGGCGTGATACCCAGAATCAGGAATACGGGGCCGATTAGCACGGCAACCACGTTGATGATTGTCGCCGTCATGTAAACGGCAAAGCTGAAAAGCAGACACGTGATTGCAACAACCAAAATCACGATAAGGCCAATGCCGAGCGGGATCGACATCAAGCTCCACGGCAACTTGTGATAGTCCTCAAATGTAGCTCGAACTACCGTATTTAAAACAAGATCGAGCGCGGATGCCGGATTCGTAGTTTCTCCGAGCGCTTTTCCAAGTGTGTTCGGTATGCCAGTGAGAAAAAGGTTGCTTATATATTGCGTGTAGTAGGTGCTCGTCGCGAGCACGACGACGATAGCTGCAATTCCTATGTCCCTTTTGAACCCGGCGAATGTCTTCTGTCCAAACGCGACCTCGAGACCGCTCAAGGCGACGGCGATGACGGTCATAACCGAAGCGATCGGCGCCATGGTCGAGATGACCGTCCCGATCATCGCCTGGAGCTGCGCCAACAGCGGCGTGATGAGCGCGGTGTAGAGTGAGGCAAAAAATGTTGACGTGCTGATCATTGACGGGGCATCCACCAACTAGGCCAACAGAATCCGATCGCCATCGCAGCAAGTCCGGCCAACGCGATGAACCAGTAGCCGTGCTGGAACATGTAAATGGCGAGCAATAAACCACCCAAACCGACGATCATTTCGACTTTCCTAGAAAAGCATCGAAGCTTCGATCCCATTGAGCATGCTGAGCATTGTCGCATTCAGCATCGGTGCTTGCTGCACCAGGGTTGTTTTTGCACGCGGCGAGCTTGGCCTGTAGCTCGGGAACGTGCGCCTTGAACCACGTCACCGTGCGGGCATCTGGTGGGCGCGGCATCATTCGGGCCGGCGGGGTGACCCCGTTCGCCATCGGCGGTCGGACGGGTACCACCAAATACACAGTCACGGCGAGTCCTGCAGCCGAGCAGAAGCCGATAGCGGCGGCAACGAGGAGCGGGCGAGATATGAGCGTCATAGACACCGCCTTTTGGCGCGGGTTATGGGGCTATGCTGCCGGTGAAAGCATCGAGGTCTTTCGCCAGTTCTTCATTCGCCTGCTGCTCGCGAGAGTCGCGCTGCGCGTCGTAGGCTGCATTGACCGCCGCGAGCTGGGCGGCTTCGTTGGTCGACCAGGTTGTCTCGAGCTCGATCTGTGCCTGGGTGTCCTGCACGTCCTTGGGCGAGCTGGCGGTCGCCAGATGACCGCGCAATGCCTGGAGCGCCGCCGCGTGGGCCTGCAAATCGGTGTAGGCTGCCTGTGCTGCGCCTTGCTCGCCGGCGATGCTGTTCGCGTTTGAGATCAGCTCCTTGCTGGCCCAGCTGGCATCGGTCGGGGTGTAGACATGGTTGGC
>JBAUYV010000104.1:0-9409 GCA_049584975.1 Xanthobacteraceae bacterium
GCGCGCTCCTGCGCGAACAATGGACGTATCCGCTTCTTCACCTCCCGCAACGACGATGCCCATAACTCGAAGGTCGTCCCAATCGATGCACCCATCACCCATGATCTCCGAATCATGGTGACCCATGGATTCAGAAATCAAACAAATGTGCCAGCAAAAAGTCACAACTGTAATGCTAGTCTAATGCCTTGTCCTTTCCTGTTTGGTGAGACATTTGTCGCCAGCCTTTACGGCCTCAGGGCCATAGGTTGCCATGGCGTGCCGCCTGGCGGCGGCGTACCCGTATTGAGCTACGGCCTGTTTTAATTGCTGGCATTGCATCGGATCTAGCTCTTGGGTCTGAGCGGAGGAGTAATCTGCCATTAGCAAAATAGCGCCAGTTAGAACTAGGACCCTCGGCATGGCTGCCTCCGTGTTGCTTAATTCGTTCGCTGCTGCCGTCCTTGTGAACTTCCCAGCAAGGCTTTTGGTTGCAGGACGTCAGTGCGATTCGCTGACAGTAAATGAGCCCCTATACCGGCCAGCATTGCAGCGATCGGTACCACAGAGGAACGTGGCAGAACCCGCGAGCTGTATTCTGCATCGCTGCAAAATGCCGCGGATCGTATTGGCTTGGAATCAAGCGCGTCGTTGCCGGTCCTGAACGGAAACATCGCTGGCGGCACGGCGCTGGTTGCCTGATCGCTCACGCCTAGGTCATGAGAGAAATTTGACGCGTCGCCACAGGGAACTAGCGTTCCGCTCCGATTCCTATGCCGGTGCCGTCCCCAACGCGAGGTCCGGGGCCACCTCTCCTGCGAACGTCACCGGGCGGGTAGTAGGGACGGTAATTGGGCTGGTAGGGGCGGGAGTATCCGAACGGTCCGTTATAATAAACTTGTGCGAACGCGGTCGTACCCGATCCCAAAGTTGCACCCACGATCAGTGCCGACACGGCTATTAGCTTTTTCGCTGTCACGGTCGATCTCCAATTTCCGATACGCACATGACAACTCTTGAGCGACATCTCCGGTCAACCTGAACGGACGCGTCACCCGCCAGACCACTATGTCGGATATCAAACACAAGATCGTGGTTTCCAGCGGGTCAAATGGGCGCCCTAGCGGTGTTTTTGATTGAGCCGATGCGACGACGCTTCCGTTCCCGGAGATGGAACCCAAACGGGTGCTCTTTCGTTTTGTCACCACATCGCAGATGCGTCAACGGGGTTCATCGGCGACCCCGTGGGGGAGGTTATTGCCTGGCGCATTTGCCTTCCGTGGGAAGGATACTTTTAAACGTGTCGCTTTCTTTCACACTCGCCTCACGGAACCTTTTTCAAGATCGGCTTCGGCTTGTCGCCACGCTGATCGGTATCGTGTTTTCCGTCGTCCTGGTGATGATACAGCTGGGACTCTATGTTGGGTTTGGTCGGATGGTGACGACCATGATTGACCACGCCAACGCGGACCTTTGGATTGTCTCCAAGGGAGCCAAAAGCTTTGAAGATATTTCGCTGCTTGACACAAATATTCGCGACAAGGTGCAAGCTATCAATGGAGTTTCCGAGGTCGTTCCAGTCGTGATTGGATTTTCCGTCTGGCGGCTGCCTAAAGGCGGCATGACTCCCGTCTTTGTCGTCGGGTCCGACTTAAAAGCCGGTGGATTGCTACCCTGGCATCTGGTGGCGGGAACCGTTCAGGCGCTGACCACGCCTGGGGCAGTGGCAATCGATCGGTTCTATGAAGATCGACTTGGTGTCGATGGCCTCGACTCGACAGCGGACCTTCGTGGGCAGCCAGTCAAGGTGGCTGCAGTCACCAGCGGCATTCGATCGTTCACGACGACTCCTTACATATTCTGCAGCATCGACCGCGCTCGTTCCTACATCGGACTACCTGCCAGCAAATCCAGCAGCTTTATTGTTCGGCTGAAATCGGGAGCCGACGCCGAAAAAGTGCAAAGCGAGATCCAAGCGGCAGCCTCCGGTGTGGAGGTCCTCACTCCAAGTCAGTTCCGCGAGCGTAGCCGATCATTCTGGCTGTTCGGAACGGGCGCTGGCGCCGCCCTTTTCGCCGGCGCGCTGCTCGGCATCATTGTCGGTACTGTGATTGTGGCGCAGACGCTTTACTCCAGCACCAAAGACCATCTTTATGAGTTTGCTACGTTGAGGGCAATCGGCGGCTCAAAGGGCTACATTTATAAGATCATCATCTACCAGGCGCTTCTGAACGCGGCCATCGGTTTTGGCCTTGCAGCGCTGGTTGCGATTGCCGTCGTTGAGTTTACAGCACAAAGCGCTTTACCCGTCGTCATCACTAATGGCCTGGTGATCGGCCTGTTGATCCTGACGATCGTGATGTGCGTCGCCTCGGCGATTATCGCTATCGTGCGCGTTGTTCGAATTGACCCCGTCATGGTTTTGGCAAGATGAGCGCGCCTATCGTCCAAGCGAACAGCATCACCAAGCGTTTGGGCAGTGGCAGCTCGGAGGTTTTGGCGCTCAAAGACGTCAATTTGTCACTGTCCAGTGGCAGTTTGACGGTACTCATGGGCCCGTCGGGAAGCGGCAAGACAACGTTGCTGTCAATTCTCGGATGCATGCTCGCACCTACGAAGGGGACGGTCGAGATTTGCGGGAACTCAACCGAGGGGATCGGCCACGAGCAGTTGGCGCAAATCCGGCGCCAGCACATAGGCTTCGTTTTTCAATCGTATCATCTGTTTCCCACGCTTACAGCAGCCGAAAATGTGCGGATGGCTCTTGATGTGCGCGGGGAGCGCCGGTCTCTTGCTCGGCGTAAGACCCGAGAGGCGTTGGTCCGGGTTGGCCTGGAGTGTAAAAGCCAGGCGTTTCCCCGTGAACTAAGTGGCGGCGAACAGCAGAGGGTGGCAATCGCGCGTGCCATCGTTGCCGAACCGTCTGCCATTCTGGCTGACGAACCAACGGGCGCTCTCGATGGAGCTAACGGACAGGCAGTTATGGCTATCCTGTCGGGGATCGCCAAAGAGCGGAACCATGCCGTCCTGGTAGTCACCCACGATACCCGGCTGCTCGGATTTGCGGACAACATCCTCTATATCGAGGACGGTGTTCTTCAGGCAGAAGAAGTTACAAATTCAAATGTGTTGCGGATGCGTAGCATCGCGTAACAAGCGATCGTGTTAAACTACCGCCTAACGCAGGGAGGCAAGTCAAACTTACTGCTGGTCTTCAAGCGCCTGGCGACAAATCGCCGTCAATTTTTCTGCGTTGTTTTGCAGACAATCCGCCATCGCATAATCATCCTTCATGTTAGGGCAAAATTTGAGCACGTCGCCGCGCAGGCCGCTTGCTGTTCCGGCGTTCCGGCATGGCCTTCGTACGCCGCTTGCTGTCCCGGTGTCCCAGCTTGGCCTTGGGGTTGGACACCTTGAGCCAAAGCGGGCGCAAGCTGACCTTCCAGCGCAAGCGCTAGGATCGCCAAATACAGTCTCATTTGATTCTTCCTTCACGCCCCACCGATATTAAGTTAAATCTGTTTTTTTGGTTCCAGGCAACGCGCCCTCGGTCCGGCTTGTTCATCGGCCTCATCGTTCTAAAATCAACCGAGACTACCGAGCCGTGTACCTGCTGCACCGCACCGAAGTTTCGTCCGAAGGCGACGAGAGGGGCCGATACGCGACCTAAGCAGGCGCAAATAATTCACTGCGAGAACGCAGCGTTATCCAGGAGCCGGCGAGGCAGAGTCCTAAGCTCAATATTGCCCGGTGAAAATCTCCAGGAGCGGCTTTCATCACCCAAGCTCACGTATTCTGATCACCGCCAATGTCTTGCTCTTGAAACCTTGATCCCGCCGCTGCACCCCTAGCGGCATCCCTACTTAACAATTGCGACGATCTAGCAAAGTTGCAGCTCAGCCACATTGAACAAATGGTGATCTGTCGCGTTGATTTATGCGCGGTCGGGCGGTCCCAAGGCTCCATTTTTCATGTTCTTAGCCAGGGAGCGAAGAGAGCGGCGAGGAGCACTAGCTGGACAGTAATTCGATGCATGTTCCGTCCCGTGTTAACGCCGCTTCGGGCTCCAGCTTGGCGCTCGATAACTTGCGGGGCGCCGTCATCCTCATTGTGCTGGGTTTCCATTCCGCGCTGGCCTACGTGAGTTGGATTGCGGTTCCGAGGGCCGGCTTTGACAATCCGCCCTACGATTGGCGCGCGTTCCCGATCGTCGACAGTCACCGCTTCCTCGGGTTCGATCTTTTTTGCGCGTGGCAAGACGTTTATCTCATGTCATTGATGTTCTTTCTCTCGGGCCTGTTCGTGTGGCCCAGCCTCGCGCGCAAGACAGATTTGACTTTCGTGCGCGACCGCGTGCTGCGGCTTGGAGTTCCGTACGCCTTCGGCATCGTCACAATTATCCCGCTTGCCATTTATCCGGCGTTTCGGGTGACCGCCATCGACGGGAGCGCGACGGCTTATTGGCATGCGCTACTCGCGCTGCCGTTCTGGCCCAATGGTCCGCTGTGGTTCCTGTGGCAGCTCCTGATCTTGAACGTCATCGCGGCTGTGGGGCACCGGATTGCGCCGGACGCGGTGCGGCTTCTTGGCCGCTGGTCGCTAACAGCTGGGACTCGCGTTGGTCCATTCTTTGCTGCGCTCGTTGCCGCCTCAGCGTTGGCGTATGTGCCGTTGGCGCTCGTGTACACCCCGTGGACCTGGTCTGATTCCGGACCCTTTGCGGTGCAGCTCTGCCGGCCGCTGCATTACGCCGTCTATTTTTTTGCCGGCGTCGGCATCGGCGCTAGCGGCATTGGCCGCGGGCTGCTTGCGGTCAATGGCCTTCTGGCGCGGCGCTGGGTGCTGTGGCTCGCGGCTGCCCTTGCATCGCTGATGCTATGGATGGGCCTAACCTCACTGACGTTGAACGGCGGCGCCTTGAGTACCACGATCGCTGCCGATTTCAGCTACGTGCTTGCTTGTGCGGCAGGCTGCTTTTTCCTAATCGCCGTGAGCCTGCGCTTCGGTGCCGAGCGTTCGCCCATTCTCGGCGCGCTCGCGGCGAATGCTTACGGACTTTATCTGCTGCATTACTTATTCGTGGTCTGGCTGCAGTACGCACTGCTCGATGCGCCGCTGCCTGCCGTGATCAAAGCGGCGATCGTGTTCAGTTTCACACTGCTATTCACCTGGATCACCGCCACCACCTTCCAGCGCATTCCCTTGGGAGCGCAGCTCATCGGGTCTGCGCGTCATCCGGTTGGAAGGCTTACGCCTTAAGTATCTGCAATGTTCTCTGTGGTGTGGGCATGCACCAAATCTAATCGTTTGCATAGTTCGTAGACCAAGCTTCACAAATACGGACTCCGCGTCAATGTCGTCTTCGCTCCCGTTGATGCACCGCAGGTTATAAGGGCCGGTTTCCATGCCTAGCAGCCCGGTATGAAAATCACAGTGGCCGGATTTGATGGGGCACGGAACGGGAACAGAACGCCTTGCAGCAAATTGGTTATATGCCTGTGTCGCGGCGTGAGGCACTCGCTGCACAAGTGGGCAAGGTGAACTACAGTTGAGGCGTCAAGAGCCCCGCCAGGCGACTGCGGGGCTCACCTCTGTGAGTGTGTAGTGTGAAAACGGCGCGATCTGTCACGGCGCAAAATGATCGCGCCGTTTTTTATGTCGCTTGGTCCCTTTTGAATTTGAGGGTGGCCCCTTTTGAGCAGTTTTTGTGAACGGAAATATGCTGCTTCCGTCCGCTTGCGTACTGAACAAGGCTTCTGTCAGTGTTTTAATTGGCTTAGTGCTCGTCATTGCCCCAACTGAGTTTACCGTGCTGCACAACTTGCCTCCCCGCGCCTACTCGGCCCAAGCGGCAGAATTTTACTTTCAGATCTATGTCCGGTTTCGGGGGAACCGCAGAAGTGGACGGAGTGCCACCCCGGGCCAGAACTGTCGTGAGTGACCAATAAACGAAAGTCGACAGACTATCACGACACGTTAGCTTGAGATGGACTGAGATGACGGTTGCTGCCGCCGATCAATGACCGTTTCGCCAATCTCGAACGCCATCAAATCCTCGCCCGCCGCCACCCGCACCAACCAAGTGAAGGTAAAGGCGAATACGATTTCAAGGCGAGTTAATTCAGGGCAAATACTTTAACCCAACGGGCTGACCATCGAAAAGAAATGAAATGGCCCTCGGCGAGCGCATGGAACTTCCGCGACATCAGCGCGCACGGAACGCGCGCCGCCGGCGCGGCGTTGGTTTTTGAGAGTGACCCTTTGGCCGCGCCATTTTCGGAGGGCACCATGAAAATAACTGGTAACCAGCATACGCACGACGGCCGGCGGCGGCCACTCACAAATTGGTTGCATCCGCGCGTCTATGGAATCCTGATCGCACTGACGGCGTGGTTTGCGCTCGCAGTGTGGAACTTCGCCGGCGGCGGCGGAACCGATTATCTGCTCTTCATTGTGAGCGGCTTCATCTTTGTTGCCGTCATGCTGCCCGCCATCCTCTCGCGCGTCGGCCACAACGACCCGGGGCACAACGTCAACGAAAGCGCCAAGGAGCACACCAAAGAACCGTCGCTGCACGACTGGGCTGCGTGCGACTACGACACGTGGACCGGCCCGCTCAGCGGCGCGGCGGCGGCTACGCAGATTCTCTTGCCCATTGCGGCGGCAGCGGTGGGCATGACGTTGATTGGCATCATATTCCGCATCGCCGAGCATAGCGCCGTCTAGCGAACGCGGCGGCTTTACAAGACCCACATTTACGGAACCCGAAGTCCGCGCCTAACTCACGGATCGTTCTGGAAACTCGGAATCGCGTTTTAACCGCCCGCGCCCGAAAGCGGGGAGGCCTCCATGAGCGTCAGGAACATTTTGCTTGGCAAGCGCGGCAACGTCGTCACGATCGGAGCCGACCACCGATCTTGCCGCCGCAGTAAAGCTGCTGGCTGAGCGCCGCGTCGGTGCAGTCGTGATCCTCGGCGCCGATCACCGCGGCTTTTTTGATCACAGCGCGGCATCGTTGTCGCAGGACATTTTGTCTTCACTGCCATTTGAGCAACTTAGCGTGTGGCGCCTTGGAACTTCTGTTTGCCGCTGCTGGTTCCCACAACAAAAGTTCCATGTCACCGAGCATGGCTGCTTTGCCGATGGTCAAGCTCATCGCGTGGAACAGTTCTCAACCCATCGCAACAAATCGATTGCCTTTCGTGAAAATGCGTCGTTCAGAAAAATAAGTCAACCAATCAAGCTGTTCTATCTTCACCGTGGTACCGTTCGCTAAGCGGCCCGCAATGGCGCACCCTTATCGCCGCCAACCTTGGCTGGACCCTCGATAGCTTTGAGTTCTTCGCGTTGTTCCTGACGGTTGGCTTCGCGCTTCATCAGCTTCTCATTCCAGCTCAGCTCGGGGCTATTCCGCGCTACGCGGGCTACATCATCGCTGCCACCCTTTTTGGCTGGGGTACCGGCGGAGTGATTGTCGGAATCGTGGCCGATTACATCGGCCGCAAGTGGATGATGATTTTCGCTATCCTGGCCTATTCGCTGACCACCGGATTGAGCGCGCTATCCTGGAATTGGGGGTCTTTGGCTGCCCTGCGGTTTCTTGTCGGCGTCGCGATTGGCTCGGAATGGGCGACCGGCGCATCCATCGTCGCTGAACTATGGCCGGACCACGCTCGTGGCAAAGCCGGCGGCCTTATGCAATGCGGCGCCGGCCTTGGCTCCATCCTGGCCTCACTTGTTTGGCTGTCGATCGGCAGCACCGGTCCCGAAGCCTGGCGCTGGATCTATATCGTGGGCGTACTGCCGGCTTTGGCGATCTTCTGGATTCGATGGAGCATCCCAGAGTCTCCGAAGTGGGTACAGTCGAATGTGCGCCGCTGCGAAGCCCGCGATCCAAGGCTGCACGGTAGCAAGTTGTCCGGCGAACGCGCCGCGCTGACGCGCTTTACTTTGTTCGATCTTTTCGCAGAGCCTGGGGTGCGGCGATCGCTGGCTGGTGCGTTTGTGATGATGCTGTCGCTGACATTTGCGTTTTGGGGCGTCAGCACCTTCATCCCGACCTATGTGGGCGCAATGGCTGCGAAGGCCGGCCTGCCGGCGGCGCGATGGGCGGGATGGGCGGGGCTCATCACCGGAGTGTGCGGCACGATCGGATTTGTCAGCCTCGGCTTCCTCGCCGACCTGATCGGCCGCAGGGCGGTGACGATGCTCTTCTATCTGATGTGCCTGATCTTCACCCCAGTGGTCTATTTATGGACCTGGAACATGGACGTACTCCTGGTTTGGGTCGGCGTATTCGGCTTCTTCACCCTTGGTATCTGGGCTTGGGCGCCGATCTGGCTGCCGGAGTTATTCCCGACCCGAATGCGCAGCACTGCGATAGCGTTCTGCTTCAACGCGCCGCGTCTCGTCGCCTGCATTGGTCCGCTTATCGCCGGCACTCTGATCGTCAAGCTCGGAGGTTATGGGCCAGCGGCGACGATCATCGGATCGCTCTTCGTCCTCGGCTTCGCGGCTGCGCCCTTCGTGCCAGAAACCAGGGGCAGGCCCTTGCCCGGCGCCAGAGACGAGTCCTCGATGCCACCACCAGTAACACTCGACCCGTTGGGAACTTGAGAGCGACGGAACGAAAATCAGATAGCCGATAACAATAGGGCTGGTACGATCATAGCGAGGTCTTGATGGAATACAAACACACATTTAGTTGCGGAGACAGAAGGTATTATGTAACCGGCCAGAACGGCTGCTTCGTCGTTCGAAGACAGGACTGGATAGAAAGAACATTTATCGGCTACGCACGCGATATCGCGGAGGCGATGGCCCTCATCAGACACGATGCCAAGTCAGGCAAGGTTATTGCCGCATAGGCACCGCCAAACATGGCCAGCGGTAGTCCGGCAACTGCAGTTTATCGATGACGTCCCTGCCGAACGCAAACCGCGAAAGTCCGGGGATCGCGCACGCCTTTATCACTTGATTGCGCAGAAAGAGACCCCACCGCGTCTTCGGAGCAAAGTCAGAAGAGAATCTTTCAGCACCTCTCTGCTTCGAGCCGATGTATCCCCGCAGCAGCGTTTCATAGATTTGAAAGGCCTCTCGATGCCGGTCTGCACATTTGGCGAGTTCACCTGCCATCACATTGGCCGCCAGCTTGCCAAGCAGCCCGACATGCCGCGCTACCAGGGTCAGTGCACGAGGCGAAACCCCGCGACGCCTGATCAGCAATCGATAACATCGTCGTTCGAGCGCATCGCGGTTCCCGTAGGCGAGCGAGCTAGCGCAGCTGCGAAACGCGCCAAGCGAATGCCCTGCTTTCCAGCTGAGCAAACACACCATGTTCAAGAACCAGCATAAGCACGACGAACATCGTGATCCAGGCCAGGGTCTGGGTGATATTGAATTGCTCGAACCAGAAGAAGAACATGTAGCC
>JBAUYV010000105.1:0-3460 GCA_049584975.1 Xanthobacteraceae bacterium
CAGGCCGAAGCGAAGATGGCCTGCTTTAGCTACATCGAGGGTTGGTACAACCCGGTGCGGCTGCATTCGGGCCTGGGATACCGCTCACCGATAACCTACGAAGCCGACATGCAGGCCACCATGACCAAGACGTAACCCTCAAGCGGACTAACCGTCCACTGAAACGGGGCAACCTCACAAGAGCAAACACATCGTAACCGTCTAACCTATTGGTAGAGTAGCCTATAAGCTCATGGTCGCCTGCCTGATCGCCTTGCGTTTCTAGCCCGTCTTATATATATTCCCTGTATGGAGAATGATTAAAATGCAGACGCATGATACCCTGTTCACTCCGACGGAGGCCGCGGTTCTGACCGGCCTGCCGCTCAAAGCAGTGAACAACGCGATCGACAAGAAGACGATCTCTGCCGTTTCCGGCGAGGAAGGCGGCCGGTTCCTTGATGCCCGGGCGCTCGTGTCGCTGGCGATCGAGCAACGGCTTTCCGACCGCCTCGCCACACCCGAATTGCGGCGCCGGGTTTTCGACGCCCTGGCCGATGCCCCGCGCAACACCGTGTCGCTTGAAGGCGGCTTGCTCAAGATCGATTTGCGCGAGCCGCGACGCGCGCTTGCGGCGTCGCTGCGCGATTTGCGCCGGGCCCGCCGCCTTATCGTCAGCGATCCTGAAATCCTCGGCGGCGATCCGGTGTTCCGCGGCACGCGCGTGCCCGTACATCTCATCGCCGAACTCGTAGCGCAAGGCAGCAAGCCGCCCGAACTGATCGAAGGCTATCCCCGCCTCTCGGCCGAGATGATCCGCCTGGCGCCGGTCTATGCCGCCGCCTATCCGCTGCGCGGCCCGCGCCGCAAGCAGCCTTGGCGCGATCATCAGCCGGTGCGCCGCAGCCGCCGGAAGCTCGACGCCATCGCGGTGTCGTGAGGTTCCTGATCGACGAATGCCTCAGCGTCGACCTGGTTCTTGTCGCCGGGGAATCCGGCCATCAAGCCCGGCACGTCGCGCATGTCGGCCGCGCGGGATGGAAGGACTGGAATGTCGTGCGCTGCGCGAGCGACGGCGACTTTGTTCTCGTCACCAACAACGCCAGCGATTTCCGGCGGCTCTATGCGGCACAACCGCTGCATGCCGGCCTCGTCATCCTAATCCCGGTTGTCAGCCGTAATGCGCAGCGGCGCCTGTTCAAGGCCGCGCTCGACGAGCTCGATGCCGCCGGGGAACCGGTCAATCGCGTGCTCGAGGTCGATCTTGACGGCGAGGAAGTGACATTGACGCTTTACGATTGGCCGGCGACCACGTCCCAATTATCCGGAGCCTCAGATGGGTAAGCTGACAGGAACCCGCTATGGCGATGCCGCCAATGCGCTGTTCACCTTTTACGCTGACAAGGCCCATGAGCTGGAGAAGGCTGACCAACATTTTATGGCGGCAATCGCCCTGTCCTTTGCCCTTGAGACCGGTATCTTGACCTATCTTTTGGTGGAGTTCGGTGAGGAAAATGGCGGTGAACTAGAAATCCCCGACAACGTGAACATGGCCAACCTGATCGAGGCCTGCAATGAAGTCGATGTCTTGAGCGCACCGATCGACATTCCATCCCATGTGCGTCAAGATAACAAGTCGCCCAGATATGTAGCGAAGGACGTCGTCGACAAGATCAGGAAATTCCGCAATTTGATTCACCCAGCCGCCGCGTTGAGAGAACGCTATGACCCCAACACATTTACGAAGGAACAGCTGGCGCAGTTCAAAGACATCTACGAGTCAGTCACGCACAGCCTGCTCTATAATCTCTAGATCGCGACTGGCTAAACGCCCCCCATGTTTCCCCAGTCCTGAGTTTCAGTCGCGCGGCCCGAGTTCGACATCCAGCGATGCCTTGCCCCTCGCCCCGCATTTCTGGCAGCGCAACTGCCGCTCGAGATCCATCAATCGCGTGTGGTTGGGCCGCCCTTCTAGCAACGCCGCATTCGGGATGATGGCCTTGTGCGCACAGGCGTGACAGCTGGCGCGCACCTGGTGGAAGGCGCGCAGGTCTTCGAGGCGGAAGTCGTAGCGCGGCGGCACGGTCGGGCTTGTTCATTCCTGCCGTTTCATCGTATAGAACATACAATGAACACGTCAACGGCCGACAACGCCGTCCAGTGGCTGTTCCTCGATCTCAACGCCTTCTTTGCGTCGTGCGAGCAGCAGGATAATCCGGCCCTGCGCGGCCAGCCGATCATCGTCGTGCAGACGCCGACACATTCCGCCTGCGCGATTGCCGCCAGCTACGAAGCCAAGCGCCTCGGCATCACCACCGGCACGCTCGTGCGCGAGGCGAAGCAGATTTGCCCCGCCGTGATCCCGGTGCAGGCCCGGCACCGGCTCTACACCGAGTACCACGAGCGGATGCTGGCGGCGGTCGACACCTGCATCCCGGTCGAGAAAGTGATGTCGATCGACGAGGTCGCCTGCCGCCTGATGGGCGACCAGCGGCAGGTGCCCGTCGCCCGCGCTTTAGCGATGAAGCTCAAGCAGGCGCTGCGCGAGCAGGTCGGCGAATGCCTCACCTGCTCGATCGGCATCGCGCCGAACGTGTTTCTCGGCAAGGTCGGGTCCGATCTGCAGAAACCCGACGGGCTCGTCATCATCACCAAGGACAACCTGCCGGAGGTGTTGCTGCGTCTCGAGTTGCAGGAGATCTACGGCATCGGCAAGCGCATGGCAGAGCGGCTCAACCGCGCCGGCATCGTCAATGTCGAGCAGCTGTGGAAGGCGACGCCGTTCCAGCTGCGCCGGGTGTGGGGCGGCATCAACGGATTGCTGTTCCACCAGATGCTGCACGGCGTCGATATCCAACCGCCGTCGTCGCGGTTTTCGAAAAGCACCGGCCACCAGCATGTGCTGGAGCCGGAATTGCGCTCCAGCAAGGGTGCGCACGATTTCGCGCAGCACCTGCTGACCAAGGCGGCCGAGCGCCTGCGACGCGGCGATTACTATTGCCGACGATTAGGCGTGCACCTTTCCTGGATCGGCGATCTCGGCGGCTTCTGGGAGGAAACCGATTTCCACGAGACGCAGGACACCGGCTTTCTGCTCGCGCGTCTCGACGAGCTCTGGCGCCGGGTCCCGGGCACCAAGCCGCTCAGCGTCGGCGTCGTGTTGCTCGACCTGGTGCCCGCCATCCAGCATCAGCCGGATCTGTTCGACGCCGCCCGCCCGCGGCGCCAGAAACTGTCGCCGCTGATCGACCGCATCAACTCCCGCTACGGCCGCGGCGCGATCGGTTTCGGCCTGTTGCCGCCCACGGTGCGCGCCTTCAGCGGCCATGCCGCATTCCGGCGGGTGCCGGAGACGTGGGAATTTTGACATCCTTGTATTATCTTCTCATCTAATGCCGGCGCCGTCCGCACGACAGTCGGCAACGAGTTATGTTATATGGATGAAATATACCCAGAGGCCCTGATGCCGACCATTCAGCAG
>JBAUYV010000106.1:0-2231 GCA_049584975.1 Xanthobacteraceae bacterium
ATCGGGAATCGTCCGTCGTCAGATGATTTGAGGCAGTTTGCCGGCTTCCGGAAGGGAGGCGCTGATGAGCTCTATCGCAGCGCCTTTCGCAAGCAAGGGCGCACTTGAGGGGACCCGTCATCATCCGCGCTTCTCGTACACCGCCTTGCACCTGTCATAGATAGTGAACGAGCGTGTCTTAGGACACTCCGCCACAAGCGCCGCAAGCAGATCGGGCATCTTTACGTCGCCACCATGTTGCTGCTTGAGGCTCTCCACGTCGTGCCGGTCGCGCCGCCCGCACGGTTCGCAGACAACGGTGAGAACCGGGACACGGACATCGGACAGGATGTTTGCGGCCATCACGGGGCATGATCACTTGTCCTCGCAAGCTCTGGCGAGCAGCGTACATGAATGAGGCAGCGAGCGGGTGCTGGCGCGAACCGGTTTGTATGCGTTGATGCTTGTAGGCTCGGCGATCCAAGACTAGCGTTCGGCCCACAACGGAACAGTGAAGCGAACGTCAGCGCCACGCGGCGCGCGCGGCGACATCCATAAGCGCCCGCCGTGGGCTTCGATAATCGATCGACAAATCGCAAGGCCCATGCCCAGGCCGTCGGGCTTCGTCGTGAAGAAGGGCTGGAACATGCGTTCCGCGACTGCCGGGTCGAGCCCCGAGCCGGTGTCCTGTACCGAAACGAGCATGCTGCATGGCTCGACTGTCGATGATACGGTCAGCTCCCTTTTGCGTTCCGTTACCCCGCTCATGGCTTCCGCGCCGTTCATGATCAGGTTCAAAAGCACCTGCTGCAATTGAACCCGATCGCCCATGACCGGCAGGTCTTCCGCAGTCAGTTCGGTACGCAGCAGAACGTCGCGCCGCAGCAATTCGCCGCGGGCGAGCACTAGCACTTCGCTGATCACATCGTCGATGTCGAGCTTGGTCAGTTGCAGTCCGGATTTCCTGGCGAGCGCCCGCAGACCGCGAATCACCTCGCCCGCACGCATGCCGTCCTGCCTGATCGCTGAAAGCGCATCCTGCACTTCATCAAGATCAGGTTCATCGCGTTCCAAGAACCGCGAGGCAGCCTCGCTCTGCGTGACGATGGCTGCTAGAGGCTGATTGATCTCGTGGGCGATTGAGGCGGTCAGTTCGCCCATCGTCGTCAGCCGCGCCATTCGCTCAACGTCGGCTCGAGCGTCCCTCAATGCCTCCTCGGCGAGTTTACGCTCGGTGATGTCCACAGCGACCGCGGCGAGGACGGGCTCGCCTCCGGCTACCGGGGCGCGAAAGGAGTCGACTTCCGCCCAGATTACACCGCCATCCTTGCGCCGATATCGCTTCTCGATACGCGGTGAAAAGGGCTCGCCCGCCGAATTGGCGGCGATGATTGCCTCGGTAGCCGCCTGATCGTCCTCATGGGTGATGTCGGCGGGTGAGAGACGGCGCAGTTCTGCTTCGGCGTAGCCTGTCATTTTCTGAAGGGCTGGGTTCGCGGCGACGTAGCGTCGGTCCGAACCGAGCAAGGCAACGCCTACAGGGACGCTTTCGAAAAGCATGCGCCAACGCTCTTCGCTCGCCGTCAGTTCCGCATAAAGCTGGGCGTTTTCTAGCGAAATCGCGGACTGCGAGGCCAGCAGCTTCAAGACGGCGATCCGGGCGGGCGTGAAAACGGACGCAGCCACATTGTTCTCGAGGTAGAGCACGCCGACCAGTTTGGCCAGCTTGATGAGCGGCAGACAGAGGACCGATCGGACTCGCCTGGACGCGACGTATTCGTCCGCCGAGAACGCATTCTCCCTGAGGGCGTCATCCGAAATCATCGGCTCCTGCGTCCGGATGACATATTGCAATATCGAAAGCGGAAGTTCCGAGGGCGCCGCGAGCGCCTGCCGGAGGTTGACGCCAACAGTCTTCAGGCCGGTGGTCGCTTCCGCTTTGATCCATAACTGGTCATCCCGGGGGAGGATCAGGAGGCCTCGTTCCGCCCCGGCGTGCTCGACCGCAATCACCATCAGTTTCTTGATCAAATTCTCGAGAACAATCTCGCCCGACACCGCCTGTGAGGCCTTGACCACCGTCTCGACGTCCAGCTGCGCGATGGGCGCACCAATTGTTGCGGCACCAGAGGCCGCGGATCTTTCTTCCTCCAAGTGCGGGTAACGTTCGTCGAGGCGCGTGACCTTGCCGTGCGCGCCCCACTGGAGATAGCAGCGCCGGGCGTCCCGTAGATAGATGTACGCGATCCTCT
>JBAUYV010000107.1:0-37401 GCA_049584975.1 Xanthobacteraceae bacterium
CTGTAGGAGCCGGGCAGCGTGCCCTCCAGCGAACCGCAGAAGATCGGATCGCGCCGGTGCGTGATGCAGGTGATTTTCATGGTCGGCCGTGGCGTCGGTAGATCGGAAACGTAGCCGGTGAATTCGCCGAACGGCCCTTCGCTTTCGTAGGTGGACGGATCGTCGCTGATGGTGCCCTCAATGACGATCTCGGCGCTTGCTGGAACCTGCAGATCGACGGTCTCGCAGCGCACCAGCTGCGCCGGCTCGCCGCGGTAGCCGCCCATCACGTCCCACTCGCAAACGCCAGCCGGGATCGGCGATCCGGAAAGGAACGACATGATCGGATCCCAGCCGATGACGCAGGCGACCGGCATCGGCTGCTTGCGCTCGGCCCATTTGACGAAATGTGCTCCCCAATGTTGGCCGCCTTTGATCAGCAGGAAGGGCGTGGTGTCCTTTTGGCCGATCATGCCGCGGTAAAGGCCGACATTCATCACGCCGGTATCCGGGTCTTTGGTGACGATGGAGGAGAAGGTGTGAATGTAGCGGCCGCCTTCCAGATAGTGCCACTTCGGGACGGGAAATTCGGTCTGGTCGATGGCCGCGCCTTTGACGATCACTTCCTTCACCGGGCCGGTCGCGACGGTCACGGGTGGAATCGTGGCGCGGTTTTTCCCCATGACGTATTGCACCAGTTCGCGGTTCGACGCTTCGCGAGGAAAGCCGAGCGCAAGCGCAAGGCGTGAGCGGGCGCCGAGACCACTCGCAAACAGCTTGGTGCAGCGGCCGTCTTTGTAACCTTTGACGTTTTCGAACAGCAGCGCCGGGCCTTTTTTCTCGAGCACGCGTCGCGTCACGGCGCCGATCTCGCGATCCCAGTCCACCTCGGCCTTGATGCGCCGCAGTTCGCCCTGCTGCTCGAGAGAAGCCATCCACTGCCGCATGTCCAAAAAGCCCATCGCGCGCTCACTTTCCAATTCGCAGCTTGAGACGTTTCCTGCGCTTGATCGCGGGCCTTAAATCCCGCAATTCTTTCTCCACCGCAATGGGTCAGAACGATCCGACGCCGGGAGGGGCCATGACCGCAGCGCAAATCTTCGATCTTGCCGGCAAAGTTGCACTGGTGACCGGTGCATCGAGCGGGCTCGGCACGCGCTTCGCCGAGGTTTTGGCCGGAAACGGCGCCGCGGTGGTACTGGTGGCGCGGCGTGCCGATCGCCTCGGTGCACTCAAGGCGGGCATTGAGCAGTCAGGAGGCCGCGCCATTGCGGTCGAAGCTGACGTGCGCGAGCGCGCCGCGATGAAGGCTGCGTTCGACGCCGCCGAGAAAGCGTTCGGCACGGTGACGATCCTGGTCAACAACGCGGGGGTTGCGCACGCCGGCCGCGCCGTCGACCTTGCCGAAGAGGAATGGCGGCGCATTCTGTCGACCAACCTCGACGCCGTATTCTATTGGTCGCAGGAAGCGGCGCGGCGCATGCTCGCGGCCGGCAAGGGCGGCGCCATCGTCAATATCGCTTCGGTGCTCGGGCTCGGCGTCGACAAGGGCGTCGTCGCCTATGCGACCGCGAAGGCCGGCGTGATCCAGCTCACCAAGGCGCTGGCGCTCGAACTTTCCTTCAAGGGCATCCGCGTCAATGCGATCGCGCCCGGCTGGATCGTCACCGAGCTCAACCGCGACTATCTCACCAGCGAAAATGGCAGGGCGCTGACGCGGCACATTCCCGTTGGCCGCTTTGGCGAGGAACGCGATCTCGACGGCCCGCTGCTTCTGCTCGTCTCCGATGCCGGCCGCTTTGTGAGCGGCGCCACCATCGTCGCCGACGGCGGCCAATCGGTGGCGCTGCGGGGTTGATGCGGGCCGATGACCGTCAGTCCTCCTTCAGCCCGTAAGCCAGACTATTGCCGGTTGCTCCGTAATATTTGTACGGCAGGAATTTTCCGGTCATGCCGATCTTGACGCGGTCGCCTTTCGGGTCGCTCTGGCGCGTGACGTCCATGTCGAAGTCGATCGCCGACATGATGCCGTCGCCGAACTCCTCCTCGATCAACGCCTTGAGCGCGGGGCCGTTGACCATGATCAGCTCGTAGAAGCGATAGATCAGCGGGTCGGTGGGCGGCATCGGCGTTCCGGTGCCGCGCATCGGCACCTCGTTGAGCAGCGTCTGCTCTCCCTTCGACAGCCCAAACAGTTTGGCGGCGCTCGCGGCCTGCGGCTTGGTCAACTTCATTTGCCCAAGGACCGCGCCGGTCACCAGGATTGGCGACATGCCGCCGATCTGCTCGCAAATGTATTTCCAGGTCCATCCCTTTTCCCGTTTGATATCGAGAAGTTTCTCGGTGAGATCAGCACGAGTCATTGATGTCTCCTTTGCAGGCTTGCACTATTCCAAACATTGCGTTTTGGCCACGGCCCCAAACGCCGGCTCAATCCTCCCGAATCCAACTCGCACGTCGGATCGCCTGCTCGCAGATATAATCGAGCGCAAAGCCGATAAATCCAATAATCAGCACGGTGGCGGCGAGCCGGTCGTATTCGAGTGCGTCGCGGGCGTCATTGATGGCGTAGCCGAGGCCGGAAGTCACGCCGAGGAACTCGGCCGGCACCAGCACGATCCAGGCGACGCCGAGCGCAAGGCGGATGCCGGTCAACGAATCTTGCGCGATCGCCGGCCAGATGATCGTGAGCAGCATGTGCCACGGACGCGCGCCGAGATTGCGGGCAACCTTGAACCATGCGGGATCGATCCGTCGAAAACCGTGCGCGGTCGAAAATAATATCGGCCAGATCGCGGCAACGCCGATGAGGAAGACGATGGCGCCATCCCAGGTGCTGAAAGCCATCACCGCGATCGGCATCCACGCGAGCGGCGAGATCATGCGCAGGAACTGAAACGGCACCGCGCTTGCCTCGCGAGCCGCCCGGAAGCGGCCGATCAGAATGCCGGTCGGTACGCCGACGGCGATCGCCCAGGCCAGTCCGGCCGCGATGCGGCCGAGACTAGGAATTGCCATCCGCACCGCCTCGCCGGTGATCAGCATGCGCCACAGCCGCCCGAACGTCGGCACTGGCGCAAAACCGGCGAAGTTCGCGGTGGCCGGGTTGGACGCGACGATCCAGCCCCCAATCCACCAGATCGCCAGCAACACCGCGATGCCGATCAGCGCCAATCCCGCACTGCGGGTCGCCGCAGGAATGGCGGTGGCCGCCAAAGGCGCGCGCGGCGGCACAGCGGCGGCATCGTCGACGGCTATGCCGAGGCTCATAGCGCCAGCACCTCGGTGCGGTTGAACGGATCGTTGGGATTGACGCTCGGATCGTCCTTCCACTGCGGATATTTGTTCATCGCGTTGCGCACGTAGTCGTAATTGACCAGGTCCTTGGCGACGAATTCTGGATCGAGCTTTTTCAAGAATGTCGCGTCGCCGCCGACCAGAGTGTCGTTCATCGATTCGACGATCAGCTTGGTCGCCGATGGATACGGCCACGGCTGGAAATCGATCCGCCCGATGTGCCATTGCGGATGCTCGATGGCGCCGGTCGGGCCGTAGAAGGCGTCATCGTAATAGGTCATTGCCCGGTCGATGACGGGTTCGGGTAGGGGCAGGTAACTGTCGCCGTTCGTGGAGAGCAGCTTTGCCACCTCCTGCTTGTGTGCGGAGGCGTAGATTTCGGCCCGCACCAGCGCATTCATCACCTTCTGCGTCCATTCCGGTTTTTTGGTCAGGACGGCCTCGTGCATGCATAGAACGCAGCACGGATGGTTTTTCCAGATGTCGCCGGTGAAGCGCAGGACGCGGCCCCCGGCCTTGATCTCGCCGAGCGCGTTAAACGGCTCGGCGACGGTATAGCCGTGGATTTTTTTGGCGGCCAAGGCGGCGGGCATGTCCGGCGGCTGCATCACTTGCAGATTACACTCGTCCGCCGCGATCGCTTGGCTCTGTTCCTTGATGACCGGTTTAATCTTCGATTGGCGCAGCGCGTATTGCAACACGATGTTGTGCATCGAGTACCAGTACGGCACCGCAATCTGCTTGCCGCCGAGATCGGCGAAAGTTTTGATGCCGGTATCTCCGCCGACGACCACAGCGGAGCCGTTGGTGTGCGCCCAGGCCATGATCTTGACCGGGAAATTGTTATTGTAGCGCATCCATACTGGAATCGGCTTGAGCAAATGGACGAGATTGAACTTCCCGGCGGCGAAGGCTTCGACCAGCGGCGACCAACCGCGAATGAGGGTCGGGCGCTCCGCCTCAAGACCTTCATCCTTGAAAAAACCCATGGCGTGCGCGACCAGGAGCGCGGTCGCATCGGTGATCGGCAAATAGCCTATCCGCACGACATCGTCGTCGGCGGCGTGTGCGGCGGAGCCGAAACCGCTGGGCAGCGAAGCGAACAGCGAGGCGAGCCCACCCGCTGCGAACATGTCGAGCGTGTGCCGCCGGGTGACGCGACGATGGAGTCCGCCGCCTTCGGCACGGACCATATCGGTTCCACAATAGATGCACATCAGAATCTCCCTTCGCCGCGATCAACGATGTCCGGCGGCGACGATCTTGAGGGTGTCGTGCTTTGGCACTTCATGGCCGGCACGGGCGGGCGGTGGTTCGATCACGCGGCCGTAGGTCCGTTCGAAAGCCGCTTGCAAGGCCGTCTGCGCAGCCTGCGCACCGGCGCCGCGACGGTCCGCATCCTGCCGGTCGATTTCGATGGGTACGATTTCGACGATTGCGCCGGGGTCGGATTTCATCACGATCGCGCGGTCGGCCATGGCGACCGCTTCGGAAATATCGTGCGTGACGATGAGCATCGTGATGCCGATTTCGGCGGCGATGCGGCGGACGTCGCGTTGCAGAGCGCGGCGCGTCACCGAATCGAGCGCCGAGAACGGTTCGTCGAGCAACAGGACTTCAGGCTGCACCGCAAGCGACCGGGCGAGCGCAACGCGCTGCTGCTGGCCGCCCGACAAATCTTGCGCGTTGCGCGCGGCGTAATCCTCGAGCTCCACGAGCCGAAGCAGTTCGTCGACGCGGGTTTCGATCTCTCGGCGCGGCCGCCCGGCGAATTTCAGGCCTAGCCCGACATTTTGCCTTACCGTCATCCACGGATAGAGATGCGGCTGCTGGAACATGACGATCCGCGACGGCGAAGGGCCTTCGACCCGCGCGCCGTCGACGCGCACCTCTCCGGCACTCGGAGCCATGAGGCCGGACATGATGTGAAGCAGCGTGGACTTGCCGCAACCTGAACGGCCGACCAGCGCGACAGCTTCGGACGGTTGGACTTCGAAGTTGATGTCCTTGAGCGCGAAACTTCCGGCGCGGCGATAGCGGTGGCTGACCCCGCTGACGCCGATATGTGCACCGGACCGCCGCCTTGCCGAGGAGATTGCATGCATCGCTTTAGGCCACTCCCTCGACGAGCGCTGTGACAGGCGGCGCCGTCGTCACGGCAGCGCCGCCGAGCGCGCTCACGCCGCCGCCTTCGATGACGGCTTGCTGGCGTAGGGAAGCCCTTCTTCAATCGGCAATGCCGGATCGCGCGACCATTCGTTCCAGGAGCCGAAGTAAAGGCTCACATCCTTGATGCCGGCTTCCTTCAGGGCGACCAGCGTGTTTGAGGCGCGAGCGCCTTTGAAGCAGTAGAGGACGACCGGCGTATCCGGCGTGATGCCCACCGTGGCGCATTCCGCGAGGATTTCGGCCGGCGATTTGAACATCGGACCGGCCGGCGTCGGTTTCATCATGCGATACCATTCGATCCAAACGGCGCCTGGGATGCGCCCCTTACGCGGGCAATAATCCTTGCCGTAGGGAGACGAACTGTCGGCGATCCACTCGTCGACATCGCGCGTGTCGAGTTTGATTTGGTTGGGGTCGGCGACGGCGGCTTTCATCGCCTGCAGGTCGACGAGAATGCTTGCAGCCTTGGGGTCGACCGGGAAGGTCTTCGGTTGCGGCTGCGGCACTTCCGTCGTGGTCGGCAGCCCGGCCGCGGTCCACGCCACGTAACCGCCATGCAGGATCATGACTTTTGGATAGCCGAGGTAGCGCAGCAGCACGTAACCGCGGCACGACTGGCCGAAGCCGGTACTCATCGATTGTTCGTAGACCACCGCCGTTTCGGCACCGGAGAGACCGGCAGCGCCGAAGATGGCGGCGAACTTGTCGCGCATCGCCGCCACGCCTTCGGGGGTGGACATCGCCAGATAGGTGAAGATGTCGTGGATATTGACTGCGCCCGGTAGATGGCCGGCCTCATAAGTTTTCGGATCGCGGGTATCGATCAGGACGATGCCGGGAGACTTGAGCTGCTCGAAGAGCTCAGTCGGCGTTATCAGGACTTGGTCGCTCATGTATCGCTCCTCTGTTCGACGTCGATTGCGTCCCGGCAATGATTCGTTGAACGGGCAGGGGGCCAGCCTCGAACAAATGAGCCTCGTTACTCCTCGCGTTACGCAGCATCGGTGTTCGCTCTCTGACGCCGTTGGCACTTACGGCCCCAACTAATGGGCCATATCGGCGAGCATTTTGCGCAGCTGTTTGGTTGCCGGCGTCACGATAGCGACGAAATAGGCCTCGCGCAGGCGACGCTGCGCCGTTGCGTTGGCGATATAGCCGCGCGCGCCGCAGTGGAGCATCGCCGCATGGGCCGCTGCCGTCGATGCTTCGCCCGCAACCAATCGCGCCTCGATTACCGCACGCCAATAAGCCGGGTCAGTCTCAAAGGGCGTTGCGGCAAGACGCGCCACCTCGCTTTCCATGGCGGCAAGCTGTTCGGCGATTTCCTCGGGCTGGACATCGAGGTATTTGTTGACGTGGCCAAGCGGGCCTCTCGTCCTTTGCATCAACCGGATGCAGTCGCGGATGAGACCGAACGCCATGCCGGCTTGCAGCAGGATGAAGCCGGCGCGAATGCGTTTGACGTACTCATCGGCCGGGTCGGCAATGACCCAGGAATCGGGAACGACAACATCGCGCAGCTGCACCGAAAAAGTGCGCGTGCCGTCGAGGGCCACGAATTTGGTGTTTGCCGACAGGCTCGATCCCTCGGCGGCGCACGAAAAAATTGCCATCACGTTACGTTTGCGGCCGCCGTCTTCGACTTCGAATATGCCGCCGAAATAGTGGTCGTCGCCGAGATTGGAGACGTATGGCAACAGACCTTTGACCCGATAGCCACCGCCGATGCGCTCGCCCTTCAACCGCATCGGCTCGATGCCGAAGAACGCCTTCATCGGATTTGAAAGGGCAGTGCCTCCGAGCGCCTCGCCGCACGCGGCCCGGCGGCCGAGGTCCTTCTTCAATGTTTCGTTAAAGGATGCGAAGATGTACCAGGCGAACGCGTCCTGACACCACATGCAGAACGATGTCGACAGGCAGTGCTCGCCCGCGGCCGCCATCGCGTTGATGGCGGTGACGAGATTGACGTTGTCGCTTCCGCCGGGAAGATGCTGCGCGAACGCGCCAAGGCGGCCGAACTCACGCAGCAAACTCTCGGGGTAATGCCCTTCGGTGTCGATCTTCTGTACGAGACCGGGCAGCTCACGCGTAGCCGCGGCGCGCACCGCCGCGACCACGTCGACGCTGGGCGTCGCTTCCGTCTGCTTCAGCATCGTGGCTGGCGTGTGCAACATGCGGGGCCTCGATCGTGCCTGTTTGTCGCTGAACTGCCGCCGGCGCCTCAGGCCAGCGCGATTTCGAGATTGACCGGCCGGGAAAACGTGTTGGCGACCGGTGACCATTTGCGCGCGTGCGTGACCAGCGCTTCCAGCTCCTCGCGCGGCCGATCCGCCTCGAAGGTCACCTTGGCGCGCACGTCGGTGAAGCCGACCGGCTTTTCAGAAAGGTCTCCTGTGCCCCATACCGCGGTGATGTTGAGGTCGCCCTCGAGTTCAATCTCGAGCCGATAGACCGTGATGCCGCGGGCCACCGCATTGGCATGAATTCCAACTGCGAGGCAGGAGCCGAGCGCGGCGAGCGAGGCTTCGGAAGGATTCGGCGCCGTGTCGTCGCCAAGCAGCCCCGGCGGTTCGTCAACGACATAGGGCGGCAGGCTGCGGATGAAATTGAGATGACGGAAGCGTCCCTCAGCCACCGTCTTGCACTTGAGCGTCTTGATGACCTTGGGATCGGCCTTGCCCTTGGCAATCAAGTCAGCGAGGCCGGCCTTGTCGATCGGGGCCAGACATCCTGTCATGGCCGTGGCGCTTACGTCGGTCTTGGCGACGACTTTGTTCATGGGAGTTCCTCTCCTTCCCGGGTCCGAAAGGGAAATGTAGATACAGACCGTTCTGTTTGATGCACGAGTCATGCCACTTTGCTGCGTCGCGGAAAGTTGAAAGGAATCAATGAGGTTTCATTGAGCTGCAGGCGGGCTTGTTGTGTCACCGCCAGTTTCTCGATCAGAACAGGGGTAAGATTGCGCGATTTTACGGCAATCGGACTGCCGTGCCTCGCCGATGCCCAAGCCGAGAACAGACCATTCGGTTTCCTCGATTGCGATTTTTCAGCGCGGGCGCTATTGGGTCCATATGGACGCAGCGGCCCCCATTGCGGTGGAACCGGCTGAAGCCGGTGAACCGGCAGCTCCTCCGCGTGAGCGATTGATCGAGAGCGCCCGAACTCTGTTTTGCCGCTACGGCATCAATTCCGTCGGTGTTGACGCGATCATCGAAGCGGCGGGTACGGCAAAGACAACGCTGTACAAATTATTCGGGTCGAAAGACGGTCTCGTGGAGGCCGTGCTTGAACGCGAGGGCCGTGAGTGGCGCTCTTGGTTTTTGGGCGCCATCGACGGCCCTGGCGGCAGTGCGCGCGAGCGTCTCGATCGCATTGGTCCGGCGTTGAAGATTTGGTTCAGCCGGGAGGATTTCTTCGGCTGCCCGTTCATCAATGCGGTCGGCGAATCCGACAAAACCGATGACCGCCTACGCTCGCTGGCGATCGCCCACAAGAAAATAGTGATCGAGCGATTGTCGGAACTATGCGCGCAAGCCGGGGAGCCCGAGCCCGAGCAGGCGGCGCACACGCTGGGGCTCATCATCGACGGAGCCATCGTGATGGCGCTGATCACGCGCGACCCAGGGGCAGCAGAAGTTGCCAGCCGCGCCTGCGCGGCCTTCATGCGTCGCTGAAAAACTATAAAAATCAGCGGCGAGCGTCGTGGTGAGCGGCTGGGGAAGCGTCTTGGGCTTAGAGCAGATCGCGTTGCTCCTTCTCGGCGCGCTGGCGGCCGGCCTTGTAAACGGGCTTACGGGGTTTGGCACAGCGATTACCGCACTCCCGATCTGGCTTTACGTGTTATCGCCGACGGCCGCGTCGACCCTCGCAATTATCTGCGCGATGGTTTCGCAGCTGCAGACGTTGCCGATGATCTGGCCGCATATCCGCTGGCGGCTTGCTCTGCCGTTGGTCGTTCCAGGAATTGTGGGCGTTCCGATCGGGACGCTGCTTCTACCGCTCATCGAGCCGAGATTTTTCAGGCTTGGAGTGGCAGTCTTTCTGATTGTCTACTCGGCATATGTGCTGGTCCGACGCGGCGCGACCGGCGCCGTTCATGGCGGCAAGATCGCCGACGGCGTTGTTGGGTTTGGCGGCGGTGTTCTTGGCGGACTTGCGGGAGTGCCCGGCGTTCTGCCAATCGTTTGGACGGACTTTCGCGGTTGGTCCAAGGAACAGCGCCGCGGTGTCGTTCAGACCTTCAATCTCGCGACCGTTGCATGTGCATTGGCGACCCACGCACTCGCCGGGCTTTTGACCCGGCAAGTGGCGCTGCAGGCGGCCGTCGCGCTTCCCGGCTCGATTGCCGGAGTTTGGCTAGGCGCCTTCGCCTATCGGCGCCTTGCCGATCACAATTATCAGCGCGCCGTCATGCTCTTTTTGCTGGCTTCGGGCGCGGTGCTGCTGTGGACGAGTTGGTGACTGCTGAAGCCTTGCAGGGGAAATCTCTATGACGCCGACTTTCCCTCACTGGTCCACGCATTCACCCCCGGCTGATGGCAAAGCTCGTGTGATTTTCGTCGTTCAGTCTCGTGTACTCAAGAGCGCTGCTCAATTTCCTGACAAGATACAGGCCAAGTCCGCCAATCGGACGGTCGTCTGGGGCGAGGCTGAAGGCCGGATCCGGTGCGAGCCGAGGGTCGAACGGTGGTCCGGCATCGACGATCTCGCCGATCACCTTGTCCGGCTCGACGACGAGGGCGATTCTCGCTGCCCGGTCGCGGCAACCGCCATGCGTGCCCAGATTGGTCAAGACTTCGTTCAAAACCAACGCGGTGTGATGGGTGGCCCGGGTTTCAACCCCGTGGTCGCCGAGAAACGCCATGACCTGATCGGTCAGATTGGTGATGCCGTCGGAGGTCGCGAGTGTGCTGGTTTCGAATCGCGTCTCTGGACGTGTCATGGCTGCGACTTCGGCTCCAGAGACAAGGGGATGGTCGCCATGTCGTCGAACATGTCGTCGAAGGCCGGCCGGTCCGGACTGAGCAGAATCGCGCCCTCGCGCGCAAGGTAGACGACGGGGCTAGCGGATATGTTGAAAGTTGCAGCCATCAGTGGGCGCGGGCAGACCGAAGACGATGCCCCTCCGCGTATTGTCTCAGCTTGGCGGGTCGCCGCGTTCCATATGCAGCAGACCGGTCAGACCGGACGTCGTAATGACTTCGGCGACTGCCGCGTTGGGATTGAGCACAACCAGCCGGCCGCCACGGCGTCCCACGGCCTTAGCGGCCGAAACGAGGTGCCGAAGCCCAATCGAGGCGACGAATGTGACGCCGGCCATGTCGATGTACAGCCCGTTTTTGCTGCCGGATAGCGTGGCGAGCGGAAGGGCGACGGCCTCGGCCCCCAAAATATCGAGCCGGCCGACCATCGTCATTGTGGCTGTCGATCCTGCGTCTTTGATTGCGATTTGCATAGCCGATCCCTGTTGAGCGACGAATAAAACAAGGTTCTATAACAGTTCGGTGACAGTGCCCGGGAAGGCAAAATAGTACGGTGGTGGCCGAAGCATCGGCGGTTCTCTCAACTTACATTATAACCCGGCAAGCAAGGACGGAGCCAATGGCCAGCAACGCCATGTTTGCGCAAGTAGCTGCTCTCGCGGGCGATCCGGCCCGCGCCGCGATGCTCCATGCCCTCATGGACGGTCGGGCGTTGACCGCATCGGAACTGGCGCGCGCCGCAGGAGTAGCTCCGCAGACCGCCAGCGGGCATCTCGCGCAGATGACGGGGGTCGGCGTTCTCGCGGTGGAAAAGCAGGGACGTCACCGCTACCACCGGCTCGCCTCGCCGGCGGTTGCGCGGATGATGGAAAGCATCATGCAAGTGGCCGCGCAGCTCGAGCCGTCGCGACGACTCAGTGTGGGTCCGCGCGATGCCGCGCTGCGCGCCGGGCGGACTTGCTACGACCATCTTGCCGGTCAGCTTGGCGTCGCTCTCACGGATGCGATGGTCGGCCGTGGATATGTGGAGCTTGAGGCCGACGCTGGCGTGGTGACGGAGCCGGGCATCAAGTTTCTCGCCCAACTCGGCATCGACGTCGAAACGCTGACAGCGCGCAAGAACAGGAATTCCGGCCGCGTGCTCTGCCGGCCGTGTCTTGATTGGAGCGAGCGGCGTCCGCATTTGGCCGGTGCGCTGGGGGCGGCCTTATGCGTCCGCTGCCTCGACAGGGGTTGGGTGCGCCGGGTCGATGGCACGCGCGCCGTCGCGGTGACCCCCAAGGGCCGACAGGTCTTTCGCGAGCAATTTGGCGCGCACCTTCCATAATCGCGCCGCTGCCCAAGCTCTCCGTTGGCAAACTACGGCGTTCGCCGAAGCTCGGCGATGACGCTTGGCGGCAGAATGCGAGCGCCGACGAACAGGAGGTGCCCGGTGACGATCACCGTTTTCATTCGTTATCAGATTGATCCGTTCAAACGCGATAGCTTTGAGAAATACGCCAGCAATTGGCTGACGATTATTCCTAAGTGCGGCGGCGAGGTTGTTGGCTATTGGATGCCGCACGAGGGAACCGACAACGTCGCTTTTGGGCTTATTTCGTTCGAGAGCTTGGCGGCCTACGAAGCGTACCGCGCACGGCTTAAGTCCGACAGCGAGGGCGCGGCGAACTTCGCAACCGCGCAAAGGGAGCGCTTCATCCTTTCGGAGGAGCGCACGTTCTTGCGGCAAGTTTCTTAGCCGCGGGTCCGCGGATCGCTGCACGAACGCCTGCGCGACGCAGTGATAGCGCAATGGTGTTCGCCGATGTATCGTCGCGCGTGGGTGGCCGGGCCCAGCCAAGACTTTAAAGCGAGCGCGCGCGAGATGCAGACACATCGTTTGGATGCGAGTCCCGAGACGGTTCACTGGGGTTATTTCGACGCTTCCCTCAAGCCCCTGATCACGGTCGATCCCGGCGATGTCGTGGTCATGTCAACGGTGTCAGGCGGGCCCGGCCAACTGCCACAAGAGGGCTCGGGCCTTAGCGTGCCTGCGGCGCTGCCGGCGATTCACAAGAGCGTGCCGCAGAAGCTGAATGGGCCTCACATCATGACCGGGCCGGTCGCCGTGCGCGGCGCCAAGATCGGACAGGTGCTCGAGGTTCGCATCAAGTCGATCGAGCTCAACTACGATTGGGGCTACAACGCCATTCGCCCGCTCGCCGGTGCGCTGCCGGACGATTTCGCCAAGGCGCGGCTCATTCACATTCCGCTCGATCGCGCGCGCATGATAGGCAAACTGCCGTGGGGTCTTGAACTGCCGCTCAAGCCGTTCTTCGGCATCATGGTGACGGCGCCGCCGGCGGCTTGGGGGCCGGTGCCGTCGCCGCCGCCCCGGCGCAACGGCGGCAATATGGACAACAAAGAGCTGGTCGCCGGCGCCACGCTTTATCTACCGATCCATGTGGATGGCGCGTTGTTCTCGGTCGGCGACGGCCATGGCGTGCAGGGCGATGGCGAAGTTTGCATCACCGCCATCGAGACCGGGCTCATCGGCACATTCGAATTGCACGTGCGCAGCGACATGGCGCTGGAATGGCCGCTGGCCGAGACGCCGACCCACATCATCACCATGGCATTCGATCCCGACCTCGACGATGCGGTGGTGATCGCGCTGCGCGACATGATCAAGCTCATTTGCGCACGCACGGGCATTTCGCGCGAGGACGCCTACACTCTGTGCAGCCTCGCCGCCGACCTGCGCGTCACTCAGGTGGTCAACGGCTCAAAGGGCATCCATGTGATGCTGGAGAAGGCGCACTTGCGCGGGGCATCTAGGGCGGCGTGATGGCTGTGACGCTCAGGCCGGCGCGGGAGGCCGATGCGGAGCAGGTCGCGTCGCTCATGACCGAACTCGGTTATCCGTCGACCGCGGCGGGCGTCAAAGATCGCCTGCATGGTTCGCTGAACAGTCAAACCAGCAGCTGCCTTGTGGCCCAGGCGGACAGTGAAGTTATCGGCATGATGAGCGCCGAGCTGATCCCGTACTTCCCGACCGGCTCGACGATCTGCAGAGTGACCAGCCTCGTCGTGTCGTCGCGGCATCGCAGCCGTGGCGTCGGCGAGAAACTTGTGGCCGCCGCCGCCACGTTCGCCCGCGAGCATGGCTGCTCGGGAATCGAGGTCACCAGCGCGGAGCGCCGCGTCGACGCGCACCGCTTCTACCAACGACTGGGCTTCGCCCCGGCGGGCCTTAGATTCTTTCAGACGTTATGAGCCGCGATTGCTCACTTTGCGCCTGAGATGGGTTGGCCGCTCGCCGCCATGCGCGCCGCGATGTCCTTTTGCGGCCAGCCTGTGAGATTAGCCAGATTCTCAGCCTCTTTCTGGAATCTCGCCGGAAGCGAGGCACGGTAGGTTTTGGCGGCGGGGCAGCTTCCTCCCTCATAGGGACGATGGAGGACGTATCGCGCCTGAAAGCTTTCATGATCGCTGGTTTCGATGAAGTTGAGGTCCTCGGGGAACGACTGCGCGTCGTAACGCACATGCAGGCGGGTCACGTAGCCCTCGGCGGGCATGGGCATTGGCAAGCGGTTGACGACGGGAGTGTTGGAGCTGCCCGGTACCCATTGCGCGCCAAGCTCCGCCATCTCGTTATTGCTCATGGGCGCCGCCGCGCACGGGTCACACCAGCCCATGTCCCAGGCATACTCCACAAACACGCCGTGCATATTCTCGTGCGCGACGGCTTGATCGAAGGCCGCCTTGTAGAAGTTCGGAAAATCATTGGCGACGAACACCGGCACGTCGATGTCGGACGGCACCTTGATGTTGCGATAATTGGACGCCTCGACGCGCCCCCGCCGTGTCAACGCATAGACGGTGAGGTCCTGAGGGCCATTTGCATTGACGGTGCCGAGCCGCAACGGCAGCATGAATTTGGGCGTTTCGTAGCGGACCTGGAGCGGTTTCAGATAGGCGCGTCCAAGGTCGTTCATGCGCTTGACGTTCACCTTGGCGACGAAGAAATGCATTTTTTGTTTGATGTAGCTGCCGACCACCGACTCGGCGCCGGCCGGGATTTTGTAGCCGTTGTCGGTCAAGTACCTGATGAGGCTGTCGCTCTGTTCGGCTGACAGGATTGAAATGTCGTATTCGGCCACATCGTACTGAGCCTCGACTTTAACGCCCGCGTAAGCTGTCGGCCGCGGAGCCGGAGCGGCGGCGGTGACCGTGCGGTACTTGGCGGCCGCGTAAGAAAGAGCGCTAAGGTCAAGCATGGGCGCGCATGGATCTTCGTCGAAATACTGAACGAGCCTCGGCTCCGTGAAAGCGTCGAGGTGGTCAATAGTTTTCGTGTCCACGACGCTGATTTGGCTCTTTTCGATGAAGCTCGGAACCGGAACCACAAGGGCAAATTCGCTGGGCTTGCCCTCGTAATCGCTCGCCATTGTGATGGATGTCTTCTGGCCGTCTCGCGCGAGGACGACTTTCGAAGAATGGTTGAATATTTTGGTGTCGGCCTGGGCCACATAGAAGCCGCAGAATGCGCTCGCCGGTCCCGCCGTAACCGCAAGCTGAGCAAACACGGTCGCAAGAGCGACGCCGGCCTTCAACCGGGAACGAGCTGTTCGCGTCATCGAGATACTCCTTGGGTGGTTGCAGTCCATTGGAACTGTCTGCCGGGAATGAGCCTGTTGAGCAGAACGGTTATCGGAGAGAGGGCGATCAGCGCCACGTAGAGCGCGGGCCGCATCTGCATGAAGAAGGCTAGATAGTGGGCAATGACCGCGACCGCCAAGGCGAAGCAGAAGCGCGCCGCTCGTGAATCCGGCGTCGTCCGCGGATCGGAGATCATGAAGAAGGCAAAGATGAGGAGCGATCCGCTCTGCAGTTGGTGCAGCGGGATGCCGAGAGGGTCGCCCAGCCAATAGGCGCGGGCAAACAGCAGCATGGCGTGGCTGCCAAGAAAGAACAGCGCGATGTCCGAGCGCTGCGCCGCCTGCAGTACGAGAATGGCGAAAAACACAAATAGGGTCGCGAGCCAGATGCTGGCGCCCCATTGTCCGGGCGAAATCCAGACGCCGGTCGACGTCAGCAGCAGCACGACGATGGCGAAGCCGGCGGGATTGAAGATGTGTCTGCCATCGATCCGCAGCGCGAACTTGGATGCAATAGCGATAAATCCGGCAATAGCCGGCAGCCATGGATCGTTGGCGCGCAACAGCAGGCTTAAGGATAACCCGGTGATCAGCGGCGATCGCAAGTCGATCTGCTTCAATCCAAAAAGACGCGAGCAGACGATCTGGGTCAGAAGCGCACTGGAAATCGCCAGTGCGCTGTAGAGCGGCTTGGCGCCGAAATCGAGCCAAACAAAGTTAATAGCCAGCAAGGATGAAAGCGCCACGATCTGAAAGTGGCGCGCATCGGACCACCAGGCTCGCATGGGCATCTTTCCTCTGTCGCACCATTGTCGTTCAACCTCGTCGCGGTCATGACCGAGCGGTGGCCGGATTCAGGCATCTCTGCAGTGCGGTGTTTGAAAGCCATCTGAGATTAGGAACTGAATTTTTCTGAACGTCGGTGAATTTCCCGACGCGATCAAAGATCGCGAGAAAATTTATGCAGGCCGGCTGTTTTTGCCGGCGGAATGAAGGCCGGCCTACGGCAAGCCGCCCCGGATTGATGGACTTAGTGGAGCGCGGCGCTCACTCGGCCGCTTGCAGCCGATCAATTGCGGCGGCGCCGGCTTTGATCCATGGAATGAGTTCGCGGCCGAACTCCACCGTGTCGTTATGCGGATCGAAGCCGCGGATCAGAAACGAGCCAACTCCCAACCGGTAGTATTGCAGGATCGCATCGGCGACCTGCTTGGCCGTCCCGACTAGACATGAGGTATTACCCAGCGCGCCCGTGGCGCGCGCGATCGGCATCCACAGGCGCTCGTCATGGATGTCGCTTTCGAGCGCAAAGCGCATGAGTCGCCGGCCGGCATTATCGACGGGTCCGGAAGCGGCCTCCTGCCGGCTCCAGCCTTTCTTGCCGTTATCGCCGGTCATGGCCGCGAGAATCCTGTTCGCCTTGTCCCAGGCCTCGCCTTCCCTCGCCGCGATGATCGGGCGCACCGAGACATTGAACCCCGGCGTTCGTCCGAAGGCTGCTGCCTGCGCATGAAATTGGCTCATGCGCTCGCGCGTCGAGGCCAACGGTTCGGCGTAGATCGCGTAGATGTCGCAAAGCCGTGCGCCCATCTCCAGCGCGCCATCGGAAGCGCCGCCGAAGAACAGAAGCGGATGCGGCTTCTGCAGCGGACGCACGTCGGACTGTGCGCCTTTCACCCGGTAGAACGTGCCGGAAAAGTCGAAGGCCCGTTCGCTCGACCACGCCAATTTCATCAACTCGAGATATTCGGCAGCGCGGCGATAACGCTCCGCCTTCGGCGTAAAGTCGCCATCGCCTTCCTGCTCGTCATCGGTCTTGCCAGTGATGATGTGCACGGCGAGCCGGCCGCCGGTCAGATGATCGAAGGTGGCGATCTTGCGCGCCATCAGTGTCGGCGTCACAAAGCCCGGCCGATGGGCGACCAGATAACCCAAACGCTCGGTGTGTTCAGCCGCGTGCAGTGCGACGAGAAAACCTTCGGCCGACGACGACGAGTATCCTACGAGCACCATATCGAAGCCGGCGGCTTCGTGGGCGCGTGCGGCCTCGGTCACGTAGCCCGGCGACAGGCCGCCCTCGATGACATGCAATGTGGCATCGCTGCGCGGCGGCGTGACGCCAATCATGCCGATGATTCTGACGGGCATTGCCAACCTCGCGGTTACCGGAGACGCAGACGATCGTGGCCGACAATCATATTAGCACCTTGCGGGGGCTTGGTGCTGGTTCCTGCGCACAGCGGAATGCTGGTCAGTAGTACGGCACGTGCGGATTTCGAGGCCGGCCCAGCCCTACGCCGCCAAAATGCGAGGCGCTTACTTGCGGACGAGATTAATGATCGCGGAGAAATCGAGCCCGCTGTGGCCTTGCTGCGCAAACTGGTCGTAGATTTCGGCGGCGCGCGTGCCGAGTGCCGTTTGCGCGCCGACCGATCCAGCGGCCTCGCGGGCGAGTTTCAGATCCTTCAACATCAAGGCCGCGGTGAAACCCGGTTTGTAGCCGTTATTAGCGGGGCTTGCCGGCACCGGACCAGGCACCGGGCAATAGCTGGTGAGCGACCAGCATTGGCCCGAAGAGCCCGAGACCACGTCAAACAGCGCTTGGTGCGAGAGGCCGAGCTTCTCGCCGAGCACGAAAGCTTCGCTCACCGCGATCATCGAGGCGCCGAGAATCATGTTGTTGCAAATCTTCGCGGTCTGGCCGTTGCCCGCCTCGCCGCAATGCACGATGCGCTTTCCCATGTGCTCGAGCACCGGCTTGCCGCGTTCGAACGCGTGCGTGGAGCCGCCGACCATAAAGGTCAACGTGGCGGCTTTGGCGCCGCCGACGCCGCCGGAGACGGGCGCGTCGAGGGTGGCGATGCCGCGTGCGGCCGCGAGCGCGTGCGCCTTGCGCGCGCTGGCGACGTCGATTGTCGAGCAATCGATGAAAAGCGTGCCTTGCCGAGCGACCGGCACGAGGTCGTCCCAGACCGACAGGACGTGCTCGCCGCCGGGCAGCATGGTGATGACGATTTGGACATCTTCCACTGTCGATCGCGCGTTGGCGACAATCTGTACGCCGTCTCGGGCCGACGCCTCGCGTGACGTCGCGACGACGTCGAATCCGCGGACGTGGCCGCCCGACTTGACCAGATTGGCGGCCATGGGCGCGCCCATATTGCCTAGACCGATGAAGCCGATGGTCGACATGTTCACCTCTTTCAATCGGTGAAGTTCAGTTCCAGCGCGCCGACAGATCTGAAATGCCGGTCGACGATGTCTTGGGTTACGTCTTCGAGTTTTGCCGGACGCCAGACCGGATTGCGGTCCTTGTCAACGATGGTCGCGCGAATGCCTTCGATGAAATCATGCTCGGCAATGCACGCCAGCGAGATCCGGTAGTCCTGCTGGAAACTTTCCTCCACTGTCTTGAATGATACCGCCGAGCGGATGTTTCGCAATGTGATCTTGAGCGAGGTCGGCGACATCTTTTCCAGGGTGGCGAGCGCCGAGCGCGCGTCGTCGGCTTTGCTCGCGCGCAGCCGGGCGAGAATTCCTTCGACATTCTCCGCGCCATAGCAATCGTCGATCCATGTCCGCGCCGCGGGCAGCTTGCCGGGGGCGGGCAGGGCGGAAACTTCATGCAGCGCCGCGCGCACATCCTGCGCCGAGCCGCAATCGGCCAGCCGCGCGGGAAGATCGGTAAGAATCGTTACCGGAAGCTGGATATCGGCCAGTCCGCAATAAATAGCGTCGTCCGCGCCGATGCGGCTCCCGGTCAGCGCCAGATGTCTTCCCACATGGCCGGGCGAACGCGCCAGCAGGAACGACGCGCCGACATCGGGGAAATATCCGATGCTGACCTCCGGCATGGCGATCGACGAGCGCTCAGTCACGACGCGGTGGGCCGCATGCGCCGAGACGCCTACGCCGCCGCCCATGACCACGCCGTCCATGATAGCCACCACGGGCTTAGGGTAGCGCGCAATCAACACATCCAGATGGTATTCGGTGGCCCAGAATTTTGCCGGAAGCGAATCCTTGGCTTTTGCTGCGTCGTAGAGGGCGCGCAAGTCGCCCCCCGCACACAGCCCGCGCTCACCGGCGCCGTCGATCAGGACCACGCCCGCTGTGTCATCATCGGCCCAGGCGCGAAGACACGCCGTCATCGTCGTGGCCATCCCGAGCGTGAGCGCATTCAGGGCCTTCGGCCGGTTGAGCGTAAGGCGGCGTAGCGCGCCAAGTTCGCGCACCAGCACGTCGCCGTCCTGGATGGTCTTTTCGGCGCCTTTGTTCATCGTCCAACGAGGCTTCGCGCCACGATGAGGCGCATGATCTCGTTGGTGCCCTCGAGAATCTGGTGCACGCGCAGATCGCGCACGATCTTCTCGATGCCGAATTCGGCGAGATAGCCATAGCCGCCGTGCAGCTGCAGGGCCTGATTGGCGATATCGAAGCAGGTGTCGGTGACGAACCGCTTGGCCATGGCGCAAAGCGCCGCGGCGTTTGGCTCCTTGCGATCGAGCGCGGCGGCGGCGCGCCAGAGAAATGCGCGTGAGGCTTCCAATCCGGTCGCCATGTCGGCAAGGCGGAACTGCAGCGCCTGAAATTCGTCGAGGCGTTTGCCGAAGGCCTTGCGTTCTTTCATGTAGGCAAGTGACTTCTCCAGCGCCGATTGCGCGCCGCCGAGCGAGCAGGCGGCGATGTTGACCCGACCGCCGTCGAGGCCCGCCATGGCGATCTTGAAGCCTGCGCCTTCTTCGCCGAGCCGATTGCCGGCCGGGACGCGCACGTCCTCAAAGGTCATGGCGCGCGTGGGCTGTGCGTTCCAGCCCATCTTGCGCTCGTTGGCGCCGAACGAAATGCCTTTTGCGCCCCCCGGCACAATCAGGCTCGATATTCCGCCTGGGCCTGCACCGCCGGTTCGCGCCATCACCACGTAAAGGTCGCTTGCCCCGGCGCCCGAGATGAAAAGCTTGTGCCCGTTGAGCACGTAGCTGTCGCCGTCGCGCACGGCCCGTGTCGTGAGCGCCGCTGCATCCGAACCGGAGCCGGGCTCGGTAAGACAATAACTGCCGCATAATTCCATCTTGCATAGTTGCGGCAGCCACTTTTGGCGCTGCTGCTCCGACCCATACGCGTCGATCATCCACGCGACCATGTTGTGGATCGACATGTAGGCCGAAACCGTCGGGCATCCGGTCGCGAGCGCCTCGAAGATCAATGCCGCGGCGAGACGTGATAGTCCCGATCCGCCGACGTCTTCGCCGACGTAAATGCCACCCATGCCAAGCTCGGCGGCTTTGCGCATCTCGGCGACGGGAAAGTGCCTGGCTTCGTCCCAGGCAATCGCGTTCGGCGCAAAAACTTCGTCGGCGAAAGCGCGCGCCGTGTGGCGCAGCGCGATCTGCTCCTCATCGAGGAAAAATTGCGGTGTAGTGCTCGGGGAAGGATCGAGCATGGTGCCCGTCGCCCATACTGCCGTCAGCCCTGCGGCACGCTGTGCCGCGCGTGGTGCCGGTGATACGGGACAGGCGGCGGGGGAACCCAATAAGGATTGCGCACGCAGACGCCGCGATTGCCGCCCAGCACATTGGGGTAGCACTCGTCTACCGTCCAATATTGACAGTCCCGGTCGACGGCGCCCCCGCCGGTCTCCATGAGGGCGCACCAGGGTGCGTTTCCATAGTTTGCGGCCTGGCTGAGCCCGCACAAGCAAAGAATGACCGACGTTGCTGCGATCGAAAGTGCGACTTTTGTCATGTTTCTCCGCCTTGGTTGCCGTCAAGTCTAGTGCGCAGCGGGTTTTTCGCAACCGCGCCATGGGCTATGGATTGACGCGTTGCAACGATAGGGGCGCCGGATGGACTTCACCCTTTCGCCTGAGATCGAGGATTTGCGCGTACGCACGCGCGCCTTTATCGACGAACACGTGCTGCCGCTCGAGGCGGACCGGCACAATTTTTCCGATCACGAAAATATTCCGCACGATCGGCTCGAGCCGGTGCGCGACAAGGCGAAGAAGGCCGGCCTATGGGCGCCGCAGTCGCCCAAGGAATACGGCGGCATGGATTTGCCGATCGTCGCCTGGGCGGTGATGTACGAGGAAGCCGCGCGGTCGCTATTTGGGCCGCTGGCGATGAACTGCATGGCGCCGGACGACGGCAACATGAACGTGCTGAAAAAGCTCGGCACGCCGAAGCAAAAGGATAAATGGCTCAAGCCTATCGTCGAGGGCAAAGTGCGATCGTCCTTCGCCATGACCGAGCCTGCGCCCGGCGGCGGCTCCGACCCGAGCATGATCAAGACCTACGCCGAGAAGCACGGCGACACCTGGAAAATCTACGGCCGCAAGTGGTTCATCACCGGCGCCGACGGCGCCGCCCATTTCATCCTCGCCGCACGCACTTCCGACGACAAGCGCAAGGGCATCACGACGTTTCTGTTCCACAAGGATCAACCCGGTTGGCGCATTCTGCGCCGCATCGAGATCATGGGGCCGGAGGAGCACGGCGGCCATTGCGAGATCGAATTCGACGGCCTTGAAGTGCACGACGACGATGTGTTCGGCGGCCTTGGCAACGGCCTGAAAGTGGTGCAGGTGCGGCTCGGACCGGCACGGCTCACGCACTGCATGCGCTGGCTTGGCTGGTCGAAGCGCTGTGTAGAGATTGCGCAGGAATACGTCGGCCGGCGCGAGGGATTCGGCATCAAGCTTGCTGACCGTGAAAGCGTGCAGATGAAGCTCGGTGAAGTCGGCCACAACATCCACATTGGCCGCCTGCTCACCATGCACGCGGCCTGGAAGCTCGATCAGGGCGATTACGCCCGCAAGGAAGTGTCGATGGCGAAGCTGCACGTCGCCAACACTCTGCACCAGGCCGCCGATGTCGCGATCCAGCTCAACGGCGCGCGCGGCTATTCCAAGGACACGATTGCCGAATGGGTCTATCGCGCCGCCCGCGCGGCTCGGTTGGTCGACGGCGCCGATGAGGTGCACAAGATGGTGCTGGCGAAGTTCATGCGCGACGAAGGCCGCGATTTCTGGAGTTGGAGCGCAGGGAACAGGGTGTAAGATCGCCCCGATAGCCGTCTGCTCTGTAAAAGCTTACGTAAGGAAAACGTGGCATTTTCTCACGTCACGTCGCGCCTTCCGCGCCACCCCCAATCGGGCTAACTTGATCCGAGCCTGGAAGGGGATCATCGTTTTCATTGACTCTCGGGGACATCCAAGGAGCACCCATGAAACTTGCGTTTTTTGACAACTACAAGCTCGGCGTGGTGGTCGGCGACAAGATCGTCGACGTCTCGTCCGTGACCAAAAACATCAAGGCGCTCGGCCCGCAGGATGTGATCCGCACCGTGATCGAGAAATGGAGCACCTATAAGGGCAAGCTCGCCGCCGCGGCCAAGAAGGGCAAGGGCAAGCCGCTCGCGAAGGTAAAGCTTCTCCCACCGCTGCCGAAGCCTGAGAACATCATCTGCATGGCGGTGAACTACATGGAGGACGGCACGCTGCCGGAGCCCGCTCCGATCAATGCCTTCATGAAATCGCCGAGCTCGATTATCGGCGACGGCGGCACCATGGTGCTGCCCGACATGGCGGCCAGCGTTTTCGAGGGCGAGGCGGAGATCGCCATCGTGATCGGCAAGAAGGCTTCGCACGTCAAAGCGGCGGACGCGATGAAGTACGTGTTCGGCTACGTCAATTTCATCGACGGCTCGGCCCGCGGCGTGGTGCCGCCGACCAACGTGTTCTATCAGATGAAGTCGCGCGACACGTTTGCGCCGATCGGGCCCTATATCGTCACCAAGGACGAGATCAAGAATCCGCAAAAGCTCCAGATCACGCTGAAGAACAACGGCGTCGTGTATCAGAACTTCAACACCGACGACATGGCGCACAAGATTCCGCGCTGTATCGAATGGGTCACGTCCATTCACACCCTGCTGCCCGGCGACATCCTGGCAACAGGTACCAACCATCGCGGCCTCAATCCGTTTATGAACGGCGACAAGATCGAACTGACCTGCGAGGGCTTGGGCACGCTGAACATCAAGGTGCGCGACGATCTCAAACGCACCTGGGCGCGCATCACCCGCCTGCAGCATAAGCAAAGCGGAGCGGAAGGCGTGCACACCAAGCAGACGGGCGGCAAATACGCGAAGTAGTTATGCCGGACCAAAGCGCCGCCGACTTGATCGCCGGCACCCACCCTGAGCAAGCGTAGGGGCGAGTCTAAGACCCGCCCCCACGCTTGAGCGCACCACCATTCACCGGCTGTCAGGCCTTCCGCTCCTCCGCGGCGGCGTTGGTGCCGGCGATGAATCCCTGACAGGTGGCGCGGGCCAAGCCGTGCAGGCTGAAACCGCCTGCGGATTCGCCGCCGCAATAGAGGCCGGGAATCACCTGGCCGTTCATGTCGACAACCTGGCATTTGCCATTGATGCGCAGGCCGGCGCGCGTGTCATGCAGCACCGGCGTTGCCCAGCCCGCGTAGAACGGTGGCTTCTGGATTTTGTAGAGCGGCTTGGGTTTGCTGAAATCCTCGTCCACGCCGGAATCGACGAAGCTGTTGTAGCGCGCGATGGTCGCCGCGAGAGCCTCCGGCGGCATCGGCACGCGCTGGTATTTCATGACGATTTTCTTGGCTAGCTCCTCGATCGTGTTCGCGGTGAAGCAGAAGCCGTGGTCATAGTCGGCATAAGGCGGCTTCGGATCCCACTTCTCGCGCGTGACGGCATCGGCGTCGAAGATCGCCCAGATCGGGCCGCCGCCGTTATGTCCGTCGCCGATGCCCCCGAGCGCCGCGTCGAGGAAACCGTTGGGATTGAATTTCAGATTCCTGCCGTTGTGCCAATCGTGCGGCACGTAGGGCAGCATCGATTCGTAATTTCCCGAAGTGAACTGCCGCGCGGTTTCGTCGTAGAAGCGCTTGCCGATCATGTTGACCAGCACGAGATCCTGCCAGTCTTCTACATGCAGGCCGATGGCGCGCGCCTTGTCGAACACTTCGCTGCCCGGGTACCAGCGTAGGTTCACGTAGCCGTACTGCCCGCCGACCGTGCCCGGCTTGGTGATGCCCGAGCCAAATTCGCCGGTGAAGTTGAAGGCGCCCCAGAGCGATGCCCCGATCGCCATGCCGGCAAGCTCGCCGCTGGCGTCCTGGTCGGACCAGGGCTGACCCGCCACGCCGCAATATTCCTCGGTCAGCCGTGGATCGAACATGCGGCGGAAGTTGACGTTGGTGGTCGATCCGCCGGTGCCGATGACCACGGCCTTGCGCGCGCGGATATTGACGACCTTGCCGTCGTTGTCGCAGGCGACGCCGAGCACTGGCCCGGCGAACGGCTGGGTGCGATGGAGCGCGGTCATCCGGTGCTTGAGAAGAATTTCGACGCCGGCCTTTTTGGCCGCGGCGGCGAGTGGATGCATGAGGCCGTTGCCGGTGGACATGGTGGTGCGCTTGTCGGGCGGGGCCGGCTGGCCGGTCTGAATTAAAGGCCAGTCCATCGGCGCTGCATGCATTTCGCGCGGAATGGAATTGCCGACGGAACTGCCGCCGAGTTTGTTGGGCGCCTTATCCACGAACACCACGCCATGGGCGACCAGAAACTCGTAAGTGGCCGCGCAATTGTCAGCGAAGGCGCGGATTACCTCACGGTCATTGAAGCGGTAGTCGGGAAAGCCATTCGGTTCGACGACGGTCCAGTCGGTCAGGTCCTGGAACACGAGGTCGGGCGAATCTTTGACGCCCCATTTCTTCTGGTAGCTGGTGCCGCCGCCAAGCGGCACGTTGCCGCCGCTGCAGATCGCATGCCCGCCGGTGTGATTTTGCGCCTCGACGAGAATGACCGATGAGCCGCCTTCGCGCGCCACGATCGCGGCTGGAAGTCCCGTGGCGCCTGAGCCTATCACGACGATGTCGGCTTCGCGGTCCCAATGAATCCTGCTTTGTCTTGTCTGCGCTTCGGCCTCAGAGCCCAGACCGGCCACGGCCGCGCCCGCCGCCACGCCGGCTCCGCCCATCAACAAGTCGCGTCGCTTTATTGCCATGGTCTTCCTCCCGCCGAGCGTTTCCATTCGAGCCCGGCTTGCGCGTATGGTAACCACGACGGTGCGCCGCGGTCGAGGACGGCTGAGGCGGTTGTGCCCTGCGCAGCGCGCAAGGCCTCAAGAATTCTTCCGGGCGATGTAGGTGTAAAAGTTGTTGGCCCAGAACAAAGTGCCGGCGTTCGACGCGGCCTCCAGCCCGTCCATGAGGCTGTCGGCATCGTCCTTGGCGATGACGCCCGAAACCGGCAGCAGACGGCGCCAGGTCGAGAGATTTTCGGCGAAGAATTCGGCGTGCCCGATATCGGCGATGACGTAGGAACGATGAGTTTCGATAGCGAAGCCCGCCTCGGAAAGCAGTTTGGGGAGCTGCCGCATAATAAAGGGCTGCGCCGCGAAGGCGCGGGCAATGTCTGCAACATCGATCTTCGCGGCGATGGTGCTGTCGAGCGACAGAGCCGACGACGCGAAGTCGCGATCGAAGATCAAAAGCTGCCCGCCCGGACGCAATACGCGCGCACTTTCCGCCAGGATCGCAATCGGATCGGACGCGTGGCTGAGCAGCGTGTGGGCGATGACGAGATCGCAACCGCCGTTTTCGGCGCGCAAGTTCGCGGCGCCACTGACCTCAAACGTGATGCGGGCGTCGACGCCTTCCTCTTTGGCGTGCCGCTGCGCGATCTCGATCAGATAGGGGCTCATATCCGTCGCGATGATGGCGCCGCGAAAGCCGGGCGTAGCGGCCAGCCTCCGCGACACGACGCCCGTGCCGCAGCCGATCTCGATCACATCGGCGATGGGCGGTAGTTCGAGCGCGCCAATGTAATCGGCGATGACGCCGCGAAAGAATGGATGCTTGGCGCGGTTCTCGAGGCGCGCGGCCATGACGGCCAGCGCGCTCTCGTCGATGTCGGATGTTCGGCCCCAGACGTCGTTGGTGGTCCCGCCCGCCATGGAGTCACATGCGGGCCGGCTGCCTAATTCCGGTAACTGCGATCGATCGTGTCGAGCATGCGCAGGTAGGCCGGCCAATCGGCCAAGCCGCGGCCGGAATCGTGATGCTCATACTGATGGGCGGTTTTTTCGCAAACGTCCGCCGGTATTTCGACGAGCGCGCCGCCGGTCGCTTCCATCTTGAGCTGGATGTCCGCCGCTTCGATCAACGACTTCATCAGCACGAAGGCCTCGCGTGTGGTCTGGCCGACCGTGAGCAGCCCGTGGTTATGCATGATCAGCGCGCGGTTCTTGCCGAGCGACTTGTTGATGCGCGCTCGCTCGGCGAAATCCTCGGTGATACCTTCGTAGTTATGGTAGCCGATGCGATTGTGGAAGCGGACCGCCGGCTGCGAGACCATGCGCAGCCCGTGCTTCAACCCGGCGATCGCCATGCCGATCTCGGTGTGCACGTGAACGGCGCAATTGACGTCTGGGCGAGCGGACAGCACGCCGCCGTGCAGCGTGAAACCCGGCCGGTTGACGCCGGCGGACTCATCAAGATCGTCGTCCATGCTCACTTTGACGAGATTCGACGCCGTCACTTCCGTGTAGAGCAGCTCGTGCCGCTTGATCAGGAATTTGCGGTCCTCGCCCGGAACTCGCATGGACGAGTGATTGTAGATCACATCACCCCAGCCGTAATGGGCGACCAGCCGGTAGGTGGCCGCGAGGTCGACGCGTGCCTGCCATTCGGCGGGCGACATTTCGGTCTTTTTGACGGTGGCAATTCTGACGTGCTTGTTCATGGCCCGACTCTCCACGTGGTATGGGTCAAGACTAGCACCCCGCGCCGGCGCAGCGCAGCCCCCTTTGCGAGTGCCGCGGAATTTTGAGGTCTGCCATGAAATTCTACGATTGCTCGACCGCTCCGAGCCCGCGGCGGGTGCGCGTTTTCCTTGCCGAGAAAGGCATCAGCGTGCCGACGGTCCAGGTCGATCTCCGCAATGGCGAGCAATTCACCCCCGCGTTTCGCGCCATCAATCCGGACGCCACCGTGCCGGTTCTCGAGCTCGATAACGGCACGCGCATCGCTGACGCGATCGGCATTTGCGTCTATTTCGAGCTGACGCATCCGCAGCCGCCACTCATGGGCGAGAGCGCGGAGGAAAAAGCCGTTATTACCGAGCGGCAGCGCTTTGCCGAGCGCAATGGGTTCTATGCGGTAATGGAGGCCTTCCGTAATTCGACGCCAGGGCTGAAAGGGCGGGCGCTGCCCGGATCCGATGACTACGCTCAAGTTCCGGAATTGGCCGAGCGCGGCCGCACCCGTGTCATGCGCTTCTTCAACGAAATGGACGCGCACCTAGCCAAACACCCATTCGTGGTCGGTCCGCGCTACGGCATCGCCGACATCACGGCCCTGGTGACGGTCGACTTCGCACGTTGGGCGAAATTGTCTATTCCCGACGAGTGCAGGCATCTGCGGCGATGGCACGCCGAAGTCTCGTCTCGTCCCAGCGCCAAAGCTTGATCGCCCGCGAATCTGTTTACTTCGCGCTGCAGCAATCCAACGCCAGTGCAGATTAGGAGGCGCCTGCCCACCGACTCGTTCGTGCGAAATGACGCAGCACTTCGACGCGCCAGCATTGCCGGGCGGTTAGCGCGCCCTATATTTTCTGGGTGCCGTGCCCTCTGGCAATATTAACTTTGTGAGGGCAAAGTGCCCGCGGGAGGGCCGCCCGATGCCGCTTCGCGACGTCAAGCTCGACGACAAATACGACCTCGGCCACAGCCGCGTTTTCGTCACCGGATTTCAGGCGTTGGTGCGGCTCTGCCTGATGCAGAAGGAGCTGGACCGCCGCAACGGCCTCAACACCGCGGGCTTCGTTACCGGCTACCGCGGATCGCCGCTGGGTACGCTCGACGCCCAGTTCTACCGCGCCCGTTCTTTTCTGGAAAAGAGCGACGTCCGTTTTCAAGGCGGGATCAACGAAGACCTGGCCGCGACCGCGGTGTGGGGCTCGCAGCAGGCCGAGCTGCGCGGCGAGGGCAAGTTCGATGGCGTGTTTGCCATGTGGTATGGCAAAGGCCCCGGTGTCGACCGCACCGGCGACGTGTTTCGCCACAGCAACCTGGCCGGCACCGCTAAACACGGCGGCGTGTTGGCGCTTATGGGCGACGATCACACCGCTGAATCCTCCACGACCGCGCATCAGTCCGAGTATCACTTCATCGACGTGATGATCCCGGTGCTGAACCCCGCCGGCGTGCAGGAAGTGCTCGACTACGGCCTTTACGGCTGGGCGATGTCACGCTTCACCGGCACCTGGGTGGCGCTGAAGACGATGCACGAGACCATCGAGTCTACGGCGGCGATTGATGCGAGCCTCGACCGCATCAACATCGTCACTCCGACCGATTTCCAGATGCCGGAAGGCGGGCTCAACATCCGTCTCAATGATCCTATCCTCACTCAGGAAGCCCGCCTGCACGATTTCAAGCGCGACGCCATGCTGGCGTTCGTGCGGGCCAACAAGCTCAACCGCACCATCACCTCGGGCGGCCGTCAGCCGAAGATCGGCATCATCACCACCGGCAAGAGTTATCTTGACGTCCGCCAGGCGTTCGACGAGCTCGGCATCGACGAGCTCAAATGCAACGAACTCGGCATCCGCCTTTATAAGGTGGGCTGCCCGTGGCCGCTCAGCCGCCGCGAGCTGCAGGAATTTGCCCAAGGGCTCGACCTCATCATCGTGGTCGAGGAGAAGCGCTCGCTGCTCGAAGTGCAGGTGCGTGAGGAGCTGTACGGCACTCCCAATCAGCCGCTGTGCATCGGCAAGAAGGACGAGCAAGGCAACTGGCTGTTCCCTGTAAAGGGCGCGCTCGATCCCAACGAAGTCGCGATCTGCATCGGCGATCGCCTGCTCAAGTATCACCGCAACGACGAGATCGTCCAGCGCGTGGCGCGTTTGAAGGAGTTCCAGCGCATCGCCGCCGAGACCAAAGACGTCGCCCAGCGCATTCCTTATTTTTGCTCCGGATGCCCGCACAATTCGTCGACAGTAGTGCCGCAAGGCATGCGCGCCTATGCGGGTATCGGCTGCCACTACATGGCGCAATGGATGGACCGCAACACCCAGGGCTATACGCAGATGGGCGGGGAGGGCGCCAATTGGATCGGCGAAGCGCCATTCTCCAGCCGCAAGCACGTCTTTCAGAATCTCGGCGATGGCACCTATAATCATTCCGGCTACATGGCGATCCGCGCCGCGATCGCCTCCAACACCAACATCACTTACAAGATCCTGTTCAACGACGCGGTGGCGATGACCGGCGGCCAAGCCAACGATGGCGGCCTGACCGTGCCACAGGTCGCCCGCCAAGTCGCGGCCGAAGGAGCAAAGCGCGTCGTCGTCGTCACCGACGAGCCGGACAAATATCTGCGCGGCACCGCGTGGCCCGCGGGGCTGACCATCCACCATCGCGATGACCTGATCGCGGTGCAGAAGGAGCTTGCCGAGATCCCTGGCGTCACGGTCCTGATCTACGACCAGACCTGCGCGGCGGAAAAGCGCCGCCGCCGCAAGCGCCACACTTTTCCGGATCCGGATAAGCGCGTCATCATCAACGAACTCGTCTGCGAAGGCTGCGGCGATTGCGGTGTGCAATCGAACTGCGTTTCGGTGCAGCCGCTGGACACCGAATGGGGCCGTAAGCGCACCATCGATCAGTCGAGCTGCAACAAGGACTTTTCCTGCGTCAAGGGATTCTGTCCCTCGTTCGTAACCGTGCACGGCGCCAAGCTAAAAAAGGGCGTCGGCGTTGCCGCCGAACACGGCCTGCCGTCGCTGCCCGAGCCGAAATTGCCGGCCATCGACCAGACTTACAACATCATCGTCACCGGTGTTGGTGGCACGGGCATCGTCACGATTGGCGGTATCTTGGGCATGGCCGCGCATCTCGAGGGCCGCGGCGTCGGCGTGCTCGACATGGCGGGCCTCGCGCAGAAGGGCGGCGCGGTATTCAGCCATATCCGTTTTGCCGAAAGTCCGGAAAAGATTCACGCGATCCGCGTCGCCGCTGGCCGTGCCGATCTCGTCCTCGGCGGCGACATGGTCGTTGCCGGCACCCGCAAGGTGCTTGCCGCGGTGAAGCATGGCGCCACCGAGATGGTGGTCAACACCGCCGAGTTTCTGCCGGGCGAATTCACCCGGAACGCCGATTTCTCGCTGCCGACCGAGCGGCTGAAGCGGACCATTGTGGCCGATGCCGGCCGCGAGAAGACGCATTTCGTCGATGCCAGCGGCATCGCCAATGCGCTGTTTGGTCAGTCCATCGGCGCCAACATGTTCCTCGTTGGCTATGCGTATCAGCTTGGCGCGATTCCGTTGTCGGCTGCGGCCATAGAGAAGGCGATCGAGCTTAACGGCGAGGCGGTGGCGATGAACAAGGCCGCCTTTCATTGGGGCCGCCAAGCCGCGGTCGATCCTGCGTGCGTGGAAGCTCTGGCCAAGCCGGCAGCCGAGGTCGCGAGCGACGCGCGGGTGTTGTCGGAATCGTTCGACGAGACGGTCAAGCGCCGGGTGCAGTTTCTTACCGCTTATCAGAATGCGGCCTATGCGGAGCGCTATCGGGCGCTGGTCGATAAGGCGAAGGCGGCCGAGGCTGAGCGCGCGCCCGGCAAATGCGGGCTCGCCGATGCGGTGGCGCGGTATCTGTTCAAGCTTATGGCCTACAAGGACGAGTACGAAGTCGCGCGGCTTTACACCGACGGAACGTTCGCGCGCCAGGTCCAAAACGAGTTCGACGGCGGCAATCTGCGCTTCGAGTTTCATCTGGCGCCGCCGCTCTTGGCGCGGCGCGACAAGACGACCGGACTGCCGCGCAAGATGAGTTTCGGCCCGTGGATGCTTCCGGTCTTTCGGCTTCTCGCCAAGTTCAAGGGGCTACGCGGTACGTCGTTCGATCCGTTTGGCCGTTCGCTCGAACGCCGCACCGAAAGGAAATTGATTACCGATTACGAGGCGATGCTTGACGAAGTGCTCGCAAAGCTCACGCCCGAGAACCATCACCTCGCCGTCGGCCTTGCCGTCATGCCGGAAAAGATTCGCGGTTTTGGTCACATCAAGCAGCGTCATCTCGTTACCGTCAAAGCCGACGAGGCGGCCTTGTTGGAACAATTCCGCGCCGGCTCGCCGGCGCTGCTCAAGGCCGCCGAATAATTCGCTGGGCAAATCCGGATCGAGATAAATTGTCGCAAATCTGCCGCGTTCGCGCTGTTGGTGGTCGGCGCGTGGTGGCGTAGGGTTAATTCACGGGAAGCGGGGCCAAGTAGGAACTCCGTGGTAAGTTCGCAGTGTTCCTGCCATGGAGCGGGTCCGGCATGAACGAAGTGCGTCCGATTTCTGCAGCTCGGAGTGAGGCGGCGGACGAACCGGCGGCCATGGCCGAGCTGACGGCTGCTCTTTCCGAAACCGCGAACGCGCTGTCCGCGCCGTCTGCGGAAGCGAAGACAGATTCGCCTGACGCGCCGCCGACTGTACCCGCGCCTCCCAGTGATGAGGCGACTGCCGAGGCGGCCGTTGGGGCAGTATCGGCGACGCTAGCGGCGCTCGAGGCCGCCATGCCGGGCGAGCCGGAGCCGGTCGATCACGGTATCGGCGTGCTGCTCGTCAATCTCGGCACGCCCGACGCGGCGGATGCGTCCGCGGTGCGCCGCTATCTGAAAGAGTTCCTCACCGACCGGCGCGTTATCGAGAACGACTCGTGGGCTTGGAAGATGTTGCTCAACGGCCTAATCTTGCCGTTGCGTTCCCGCCGCAAAGCGCGCGACTACCAGAAAATCTGGAACAACGAAAAGAACGAGTCGCCGTTCAAGACCATCACCCGCTCGCAGGCGGAAAAACTCTCCGGCATTCTTGAGCCGCTTGGTAAGCACGTCATCGTCGACTGGGCGATGCGCTATGCCAATCCGACGATCGCCTCCCGGCTTGAGGGCCTGATCAAGCGCGGCTGCGACCGCATCCTGATCATGCCGCTTTATCCGCAATACGCGGCGGCGACGACCGCAACGGTGTGCGACGAGGTTTTCAAATTCGTCATGGGGCTGCGGCGGCAGCCGGCCTTGCGCATCATGCCCGCCTACTACGAGGACCCCTATTACGTCGAGGTGCTGTCTTCCACGCTGAAGGCCGAGCTTAAGGCGCTGTCGTTCGAACCCGAGGTGATCCTTGCCTCCTATCACGGCATGCCTAAGGATTATGTGGCCAAGGGCGATCCTTATGAGAGCCAGTGCGTAAGGACGACGTACTTGCTGCGCGAGCAGCTTGGCTACGACGACAGCAAGCTGATGATGGCATTCCAATCGCGCTTCGGCCGCGGGCGATGGCTCAAGCCCTACACCATCGATACGGTGAAGGCGCTGGCCAAGGAGGGCGTGAAGAACCTCGTGGTCATCACGCCGGGATTTGCCGCCGATTGCCTCGAGACCCTGGAAGAGATCGCGGTCGAAAACGCGCACGTGTTCAAGCGCTACGGCGGGAAGAACTTTGTCGCCATTCCGTGTCTCAATGATAGCGAGGCCGGCATGCTGATGATCTGGCAGCTTGCCATGCGCGAGCTCAAGGGCTGGGTGTAGTTCGGCGTTCGACGGCGCGAACAGCGCACGCGACCCCAAATCCATCATCGCAGATGGAACGATCGGTGCGTGACGCGCCGCGACGGCTTGCGCCTGCACTGAATATCGGCGCCGCTTATTTGCTGGCGTCTCAGTCACCGATTTCCTTCATTAATTTGATTCCCGCAGTGTCAATGTTAATGACGCCGGTTTTCCACAAGAAAGCTCCGCCTTCGTATTGCGGCAATGGGTTGCGCACGCCACGGTTATTGCTCGCGGGGTTTCGAAGGTCGGGAGGGCGTCATGCGTGGCGTGATGGCGGCGTTGCCTTTGAGTATCGTTGGCGTGTTGGCGTTAAGCTCGGTGGCTTGGGCGTGCGGCGATTTTGACCGGCCTGGTGAGATGTGCGGTCGTGATCAGCGCGGCCCTTCAGGATCGAAATGGGAGCAAAGAGAAAGAGGCGAACCGGGGAGGTTTCCGAGAGAAGGAATGGACAGAGGAAGATTTGAACACGAGCAAGGTGAACGAGACAGGTTTGAAAGAGAGAAAATTCGGCAAGAAGCTCAGGACGAGGCAAACGCGATAATCGAAGAAGGAATGATGAAAGCCGATGCAAAGATGCAGGAGGCAATCGCGCTGAAAAGAAACGCGGAAACGCTGCAAGAATATCTGAGCACCAAGATTGCCGAAGAGAAAAATTTGACCGATGCAGCGATCAAGCGCGAGCACGAAGCCGCGGATAAGATAAAAGAGGCGGAAGATTCAAAGAAACGCTACGACCTACAAATAAAGCTAATTGAGGAGCAGCGCGACCGATACGAAAAGCGGTTCACCGAGATATTGGCCCACGATCCGTGCGGGCAGACACCGACCGCGCCAGCGGCCGGTGGCGCAGGCACTCACTAGTTGGAGGCCGGGGAGCCGGGGGGCGGGGGTCGGCGGCGTAAAATCTCCGGCCCCATAATTAGCCCTAAGCCTCGCTGCCGTTCAGCTCGCCGAGGATCTTTTTGATCTCGGCGCGGAAGCCCGGCGCGATGTCGCTGCGCTTGAGCGCGTAGGAGACATTGGCGGCGAGAAAGCCGATCTTGGAGCCGCAGTCGAAGCTGCGGCCTTCGAACTGCAGGCCGTAGAACTTCTGCTTGCGCGACAGCTGGATCATGGCGTCGGTGAGCTGGATTTCGCCGCCGGCGCCGCGGTCCTGGGTCTGCAGAATTTCGAGGATCTCCGGCTGCAGGATGTAACGGCCGGTGAGGATGAGGTTGGAAGGCGCGCGGTCGATCGGCGGTTTTTCCACCATGCTGGTGATGGCGAACATCTTGCCCTTTTGCGGGCCGACGCCGACGACGCCGTATTGATCGACGCGCTCGCGCGGCACCTCCTCGACGGCGACCATGTTGGCGGTCTCGTCGAGTTCGCTCGCGGCGTCGAGCATCTGCGCCAGGCAGCCGCGTGGATGCTGCACCAGCACGTCCGGCAGCAGCAGCGCGAACGGCTCGTGGCCAATCAATTCGCGCGCGCACCACACCGCATGGCCGAGGCCGAGCGGCTCCTGCTGCCGGGTGAAGCTGGTCGAGCCCGGAATTGGCAGGTCCTGGCTCATCAATTCCAGCGCCTTGTGCTTCTGCCGCTCGAGCAGCGTCATCTCCAGCTCGAACTGGCGGTCGAAATGATCCTCGATGACGCCTTTGTTGCGCCCGGTGACGAAGATGAAATGCTCGATGCCCGCCTGCCGCGCCTCATCGACCACATGCTGGATCAGCGGCCGGTCGACCACCGGCAGCATCTCCTTGGGCATGGCTTTGGTTGCCGGCAGAAAGCGGGTGCCGAGGCCGGCGACCGGAAACACGGCTTTACGAACGCGAGTTTTCATCTGGCCAACTTCCTGGGACTTAAGTGGTGCGGGCTATCGAAGTGCAGTCGCGGTGTCGTGCGCTAAATCGCGGAGATTGCGGCAGGCGGTCTCGCCGAAATCCTTATCCAAACTCTTTCAAACTCTTGCCTAATTGCTGGTCCAACCTGATGGCCGGTTCAAGCGGCAGCGAAGTCCGGCGCCGGCGCCGAATCCACCGCTCTCTGAGAATAGCATCGTCGCCTTGCCGCAAGATGAACTGAGTGCGTGTAGCGTTGCGTATATTCATCGTTAAGGAAAAGAACGGCGTATTAATGGTACGCCGCAAATATCGATCGTAGCGCATTGGTGCGACCGCCCCAACAATCCCGGCCCACAAATATGGCCCGCCATGGTGACCCTTAGGCCGATCCCTCGTTTTGCCGCGGCCTCCCTCCTGGTCGCGGGCCTCGCCCATCCGGCATGGGCGCAGGACAATCCGGCTTCGTGGGTGACCCGGTTGGTTCAACCGCCTACCGCCGCTTCGGTTCCCGCGCCCGGCGATACAACGCAATGGAGCGGGCAATCGGGCGCCTCGGGCGATCCGCGCATGACCGCCTACGCCATCCGTGCCGCCGCCGCCGATTTCGCCAGCTGCATTGAGGGCATGTTGCCGGCCGCCGAGCGGCGCGGCATCCCGCCCGAGAGCTACCGGCGCCTCACCGCCGGGCTCACGCCGGATCTGAGCATCATGGACAAGCTCGATGCGCAGCCGGAATTCACCAAGGCCACCTGGGATTATCTCGATCTGCTGGTGAGCGACGATCGCATCGCGCACGGGCGCGCGCTGCTCGCCCAATACGCGCCGACCTTCGCGGCGGTCGAGCGTACCTACGGCGTCGACCGCACGATCGTGGCAGCGATCTGGGGCGCGGAATCCAATTACAGCACGCTCGGCGGCACCCGCCCGGTGCTGCGCTCGACCGCCACGCTCGCCTGCGTCGGCCGCCGCCGCGATTACTTCCGCGAGGAGTTTTTGTCGGCGCTGGAAATCCTGCAGCGCGGCGACGTCCCGCCCGATCATCTGGTCGGCTCGTGGGCCGGCGCCTTCGGCCCGACGCAATTCATGCCGACCTCGTTCAAGCGCTACGCCGTGGATTTCGACGGCGACGGCCGCCGCGACGTGGTCGATTCCATTCCCGACATGATCGCGTCCACGGCCAACAATCTGAAAATGGACGGCTGGGTCACCGGGCAGACCTGGGGCTACGAGGTCGTGCTGCCGGGAAATTTCAATTACATGGCGGCCGACTCGCCGCATCCGCTGTCCGTGCGCCAATGGGAAGGTCTCGGCGTGCGCCGCGCCGACGGCAAGCCGTTTCCGCGCCCCACCGATGGCGCCACGCTGCTGTTGCCCGCGGGCGCGCACGGACCGGCCTTCCTGATGCTGCAGAATTTCCACGTCATCATGAAATACAACCCGGCCGAGGCCTATGCGCTGGCGATCGGGCATCTGGCGGACCGGCTGCGCGGCGGCGCGCCGCTGGTGCAGGCGTGGCCGCGCGACGAGCGCGTGCTCACGCTGCAGGAGCGCTATGAGCTGCAGCAGCTGTTGGCCGCGCACGGTTTTGTCATCGGCGCGCCCGACGGGCTCGTCGGTCCGGCGACCCGCCTCGCCATCCGCAGCTATCAGACTTCGATCGGGCAGATCCCCGACGGCTTCGCCTCGAGCGAAGTCCTCGACCGCCTGCGCCAGCATTAGCGACGCGGCCACGCCCGCGCTTTTGTCCGCACGCACGGTGTTGGCGCGCGGCCGCATCATCGGCCGCGTCCGCCTTTGCGTTTCGCCTTGCGGCCGGGTCGCTGGCTCAGCCGCGTCCAGCCACGGGGAGGGGACTCGGTGGCTTCCACGATCCTCCCCGACGATGCGTGATAGCCCCAGAATTCGTGGGGCATAAATTCGCGCGCCGCGCGCTCGGGCGCGCCGACGTGGCGCGGCGTGGCTTCCAGCAAGTCCTGCCGCGCCCGGAACTGCCGGTCGCGCGGCACCTCGACCACCCAACGTTTCAGGCACGCGCTCTGATCGCCCCTGCAGGCGCGCGCCCGCTGGCACGGCTTGGTCAGGCAGTTTCGCCAGAAGCGAAACAGCGTGCAGTAATGGCGCTGCACCTGCGCCTTCTCGGCATCGAACCGCGCCCGGAATTCCTCCCGCGTCAAAAATTCTTCGTGGGTCATTATTTTGTTGGTCTTCATGTTCATCGCGCTTTTCCTCTGCCTTCCACTTTCCCGCCCCGCGATAGCGGGGAGGGGGGACCGCCCTGCGCAGCAGGGCGGTGGGCGGGGCGCGGACCGCGACGAATTTCTTTCAACGAAAGTGAAGCGGTGAGTCCGACGCCCCCTCCACCACGCTTCGCGTGGTCCCCCTCCCCCGCTGTCGCGGGGGCGGAAGAAAATAGCGTCTCGTTCTCGCGGCGCGTTCGCGTCCGAGTCATGCGTAAGCCAGTCCCAAAACCTCGCTTCAGAACCCCGACCTTCGTCAGATAAATCCGGTGGTGGTGACCGGCTTCGTCACGATCAGGTCTGAAGCATCGCGGATTTCGAGGCCCCTCCCGGACTTCACTTCGTTCCATCCGGGCTACAAAACAAATAAAGGAAGCGGAACGCCGAGAAACGGATGTGTCAGCTCGCCTCTCGGCGTTCCACCGCGGTTCTCGTCAGGCGGTTGTCACCTCTTGACTCAGCTCCAGGCCAGGCATCCTGGGACGTGGCGGGAGCGTATGATCTTATGGATCGCCAACCGGGGCGAAGATCATACGCGTTTCCGCGGGCGTTATCCGCGCCCGCCTGTCCCAGTCCAGGGAGCACCTCCCGCGCCGGCCCTAGTACCGGCAGGCATGATGCCCGAAGCCGCCCGGGTG
>JBAUYV010000108.1:0-19834 GCA_049584975.1 Xanthobacteraceae bacterium
CCCTTGGACAAGGTGGTGGATACGCGCTTCGTCGACCAGTACCTGGGCGATAACGGCTGGTACGACGTCACCACTGGAAAAGGCGGTAACTATCTGCGCGACATGCTCAAGAGATAGCGCGCCGGTACGCGCCGCGCGCGCCTGGTAGTATCCTTCCTGCATGCACGGCCGCCGCCGACCGATCCGATGACAGCGCCCAAACTGTCAGTCGAAGACATCCACAAGACGTTCTTCAAGCCGGTGAAGAGCGACGTGATCGGCATACCCGCTCTCGACGGCGTCAGCCTATCCGTGGCGCAGGGCGATTTCGTCTCGGTGATCGGTCCAAGCGGGTGCGGTAAGTCCACGCTGCTGCGCATCATCGATGGATTGATCAAGCCCGACCAGGGCAGGGTCCTGGTGGACGGGCGCGTGGTCGATGGACCGGGGCCCGATCGTGCCGTGGTCTTCCAGTATTTCGGCCTCTATCCGTGGCGCTCAGTGTTGCGCAATGTCGAGTTCGGCCTGGAGCTCAAAGGCATGGCGCGGCAGAAACGCCGCGAGATTGCGCTGTCGCACATTGCGCAGGTCGGTTTGCGCGGCTTTGAAAATCACTTCCCCCATGAACTGAGCGGCGGAATGCGCCAGCGCGTCGGCTTCGCCCGCGCCTTGTCGTTCGACCCCGACATTATTCTGATGGACGAGCCGTTCAGCTCCGTCGACGAGCAGACCCGGGAGCTCCTGCAGGAACAATTGCTCGAGGTTTGGCGGCAGACGCGAAAGACGGTGCTTTTCGTCACCCACAGCATCGATGAAGCGGTCTACATGGCGAACCGCGTCATGGTCATGGCGGCTCGGCCCGGGCGCGTTGTCGAGGAGATCGATGTCGATCTGCCGCGGCCGCGCACCAGCGCGGTGCGGGCGCTGCCGCGATTTGGCGAAATCCGCTCCCACGCCTGGGACATTCTCAAGCAGGGCATCCGCGAAGCGGCGGAGCTTGGTGCGTTGCCAGGAGTGCTGCCATGACGGCGGCCGACGATGCAGCCTTGCGCGCCGTCCGCGTGCGGCTGCGCCGCGCCAAGATCGAGCGCATCCTGATCGTGACCGTCACGCTTGCCGCCTTCCTGTCGGCTTGGGAAATCGCCGGGCGCCTGACCAATCCGTTGTTCTTCGCGCCGGTTTCCGAGGTGCTGGTTCAGTTCTGGAAGCAACTCGTCGATCCGAGCCACCGGCTGCTCAACGGATTCACGGAAACGATGGCCATTCTGGTCCCGGGCTTTGTCATCGCCTGCATCCTTGGCATTGCGCTCGGCGTCCTCATGGGCCGCAGCAATCTCGCGTTTGAGATTCTCGATCCCTACGTCACCATCTTCTACAACACACCGCGTGTGGCCCTGATCCCGCTGCTGCTGCTGTGGCTCGGCGTCGGCGACACCCTCAAGATCGTCGTTGTCATACTGGCGGCGATCTTTCCGGTGTCGGTCAACGTCATGGCGGGAATACGCGACATCAGCGCCCAGTTCATCGAGCCGGCGCGTTCGATGAACGCCAGCGAAGGACAATTGCTGCGCAAGGTGATCCTGCCGGCGACGTTTCCGTACGTGATGGCGGGTTTGAAGCTCGGCCTCGGCCGAGCCCTGACCACGGTGATCGTCGCAGAGTTTTTTGTTTCGCTGTCGGGGCTGGGCGGCATCCTGCACGCCATGTCGAGCACCTATCAGATGGCGAAGATGTTCGCGCCCGCCATCATCCTTGCGGCGATGGGGATCGCGATCGACGGCCTTCTGACTTATCTGGAGCGCCGGGTGCTCCAGCGCTACCGGACCTGACATGGCCGCGACGCTCGCGCTCGCCGCAGCCCACGAAGCGGCACTTCGCCGAAGTGGCAAGCGCCGGAATCTTGCCATCCGCGCCGCATCGGTTGCCGTGCTGTTGTTGGTCTGGGAAATCTGCGGACTATTCACGCCGCGGATTTTTCTCCAGCCGTTTCACGCCACCGTGGTGGCGTTCTGGAAGCTGTCTCGGGACGGAACGCTGCTGGCGGCGACGTCGGCTTCGCTTTGGGTATTGCTTGCCGGCCTGGCCATCTCGGTGCTGCTCGGCATGCCGCTCGGGTTGCTCATGGGACGTTACGTGCGGCTCGACTGGGCGCTGTCGCCCTATGTCAACGGCCTCTACGCCACGCCGACTGTTGCGCTCTTGCCGGTGCTCTCGCTCTGGCTTGGACTTTATTTCGCGCCCAAGGTCGCCATCGTTGTGCTGCTGGCGATCTTCCCCATCATCAAGAACACTCATGCGGGCGCGGCTACGGTAGGCCCTGAAATGCTGGAGCCCGCTATTTCGATGCAGGCCTCCGAGCTGCAGATCGCCCGTTACGTCATCGCGCCTGCAATCGTGCCGTTCGTCATGGCCGGGCTGCGGCTGTCGGTCGGCCGCGGCATCGTCGGTCTCGTGGTCGGCGAGTTCTTTACCGCGCAGACCGGGCTAGGCGGCCTTTTGATTCGCTATGCCAGCAACTTCCGCACCGCGGAGATGTTCGTGCCGATTTTCGTCCTGGTCGTGATCGGCTATGGCCTCACCGCGCTCGTGGCCGTGCTGCAGCAGCGCATCGCACCCTGGAAGGAAACCGACCGCGACGCTGGCGCTTAGCGAGCGCGGCGTCATCTAAGAGGACATTGCATGACAGCGAAGATCTCCGCCGGCACGGTCGTCACCGCCAACAGCCGCATGGAGGTGTGGCAGCCCGGTTACGTGATCGTGCGCGACAACAGAATCGCCGAGGCCGGTCCGGGGCATGGGCCGGACGGCGATTTCGACGAGCGGATCGACGCCACGACCAGCATCGTGATGCCCGGCTTGGTCAACGGTCATTCGCATTCGCCGTCGAATCTGCTCAAGGGCACGTGGGCGGGCCTGCCGCTGGAGATCTGGCGGCAATACATCCGCGCCGGGTGGCGCGAATATTCGGACGAAGCGGTCTATGTGAGCGCGCAGCTCGGTATCGTCGAGATGATCCGCACCGGCTGCACCAGCGTGATGGATCATTTTTATACCGGCTCGCCGCTGCCGCACATGGGCGCGCTCAACGTCGTCGAGGCGATGGCCGATGCCGGCATGCGCGGCGGCCTCGCGCTGACGCTCTCGGACATGCAATACGAGGCCACGGTCGGACTCGACACCAAGTCCATGTCGGATGCCGCGAGGCAGGAAGTCGAGCGCATTTCGCGGCTCGAAGGCACCCAGTCGCTGGAAGATTTTCTCAAGTTCGCCGAAACGGTGCGGAGCCGCACGCACCTGGTGCTGCCGATCGTCGGCCCGTCGGCGCCGCACCGATGCACCGTTGAACAGTTGCAACGGTGCCAGCAGGCGGCGGTCGAACTCGGCACCATGGTTCACATGCATGTGTGCGAAACCAAGGGCCAGTTTCTGCAAGGCAAGGTTCTCTTCGGCATGAGCCCGGTTTGCCACCTCGACAAGATCGGCACGCTGACCGATCGGCTTTCAATCGCGCACGGCGTCTGGCTCACCGACGAGGACATCGAGCGTGTTGCCGCCCGCGGGACGATCGTGGTGCACAATCCGGCCAGCAACGGCAAGCTCGGCAGCGGGCGCATGCGTTTCGACGACATGCTGCGAAAGGGCGTGAAGCTTGGGCTGGCCACCGACGGGTCCGGCAGCAACGACACCCAGAACATGTTCGAGTCGCTGCGCATCGCCGGCGTCTGGCACAACCGATCGGACCGCGATTACGCCGAGTGGCCGGCGCCGCAGGACATTCTGCGGGCGGCGACTTCGGGCAGCGCGCACGTTCTCGGGCTTGGCGGCGATGCTGGCGTCATCGAACGCGGCCGGCTGGCCGACATCGTGCTGTTGACGACCGACACCTATCACTTCGTCCCGCTCAACAATGTCATCAATCAGATCGTCTACTGCGAGAACGGCATCTCGGTCACCGACGTCATGATCGACGGACGCTGGGTGCTGCGCGGCGGCAATCTGCTTACGGTGGACGAAAAGCGCCTTTTCGCCCGAGCGCGCGCGCTGCGGGCGGAGATGGAAACGCGGCTCAAAGAGCAGTTCCGCCAGACCGCGGAGATCGAGCCGGCGCTGCGGCAGCAATATCTCAAGGCTTCAAGGACTGTTTGGTCGGATCAGTCCGGCGCCTGAACGCCAGACGCGGCCGCGGTCCGTTCAGCCCTTCCACAGCGGGGCGAATTGCGTGGCGACGACGCCTTCGTAGGGTACGTCGCCGTCGAGCACGCCTTGGCTGCGCAGGAACGCGGTCATGCCGGCGACGAACTCGCGAGAGAGCGTGGCGTCGTAGTAGGGCAGGTCGCGGCGGATCAATTCGGCGATCAGCCCGGCCTCCTCGGGTGGGAACAATTTGTTCCCGACTTCGGTGGCGCGCGACACGTTGGCCTTCAGCGCGGCCTGCGTCTTGACGATGGCGCGCACCGCAGCCGCGACAGTCTCCGGCGAACGCGCGATTAATGCGTCGCTGGCGACGATCGCCGCCGCCGTGTAGTTGAAGCATGCCTTTGGTCCGTCGCCGCGGCGCGCATCGGCCACCACAGTGCCGTAGCCGCCGCGCACGGCGACCTCGGCGCCCATGCCGTTGGCCCAAAAGCCGTCAAGCTTTCCGGCTTCCAGCGCTTTGGCGGCCATAACACCGAAATTTGGGACGGTGCTGAGAACGCCCGGCACAGGCGCGATGTTGACCTGGTCGCGCTCCAGATCGATTCCCGACGCGATCAATAATCCGCGCAGGCCCATATTGACCCACGGCGCCGCGCCGATGGTGCGGCCCTTGACCACGCTGAGATCGCCGCGCTTGGCGCCGAGATCGGAGCGCATCACCAGGAACCAGTACATGCCCTGGCCCTGGGCGGCGATGAGCTTCGCGCCCTTGTAGCCGGGAAATGCCGACGGCACCGCGTGCGCCGCGCCGCCAACGAAATCGATGGCGCCGTCGCGCATCGCCGCGTAGGCGTTGTCGACCGGGTAAACCAGCTCTAGCGAGACATCGAGGCCTTCGGCCTTGAAGAAGCCCAGCTCGACCGCGGCCTCAGCCACGAAATACGACGGTGAAATTTTATCCGGTACGGCGATTTTCATTTCATCCACCCACGCATGTAGGGGCGCCCCTCGTGGGCGCCCCTGATGACCGCGTCAACAGGGCGGCCACGAGGGCCGCCCCTACGATGAGTCCCGAAATCGAGAATTTCATTTCTTCCCATTCAACAGCCAGCCGAATTTTTCCTTGGCCTTGCGCGCGACTTCCGGGCTCGGCGTATTGGTTGGTGGAAACTTCTCGCGCCAATGCCATGGCTTGCAGGCGTTGATCAGCGCCACCGAATGGGTGAAGTTGCCGGCGGCGCGGCGCTCGGGCGGCAGCGCCGGGTCGGCGCTCGAATCCCATGAGCCGGTGATGAACTGGATCGATTCTTTTGGATCGGTGCGCGTGAGCATTGCCCACAAGGTCTGCTCCAGGTTGGTGACGTCGATGTCGTCATCAACCACCACGACGTATTTGGACGCGTAAGCCGAGGCGCCGCACTGCGCACCGATATGGGCGGCCTGAACGGCGTGGCCGGGATAGCGCTGCGTGATCGAGATCGCGTGGAAAACGCGCGCGGCGCCAACCTCGTGGCACCACACCTGCTGTACGCCGGGCACGCCCGCATTGGTCATGTTCTGCTTGATCATGGCCGAGCGCATGACGGCGCGATAGCGTGCCATCTCGTCCGGGCCGCCGCCCATGGGCGGCACGCCGAGCAGGATCGGATCGTTGCGGTGATAAATGGCCTTGATGTCGAGTACCGGGATCGGGCGCACGCCCCCCGCATAATGTCCGGTCCACTCGCCGAACGGGCCTTCGTCCTTGCGCCTGTCGGGCGTGACATATCCCTCGAGCACGATCTCGGCGTTGGCGGGGAAGGGGAGGCCGGTGATCTTGCCGCGCACCATCTTGGTCGGCCGGCCGCGCATGCCGCCGACAATGTCGAGCTCGAAGGTGCCGTAGGGGGCTTCGACGCCGCCGTAGAAAAACGCCAACGGATCGCCGCCGAGCACCATCACGACCGGCATGGCCTCGCCGCGCGCCCAGTATTTTTCACGATGGATAAAGCCGTGGTGGCCGCGCGCGGTAACGAAGCCGACTGAGTTCTTGTCGTGCACCATGGCGCGATAGGCGCCGGCGTTGAGCCAATTCTCCTCGGGGTCGCGCGTGATGCTGTAAGTGCCGGTGCCGATGTAGCGGCCGCCGTCCTTCTCGTGCCAGATCGGCGACGGGAACTTGGTCACGTCGATGTCATCGCCGGTGATGACGTTCTCCAGCACCGGACCATCCTCGACGATCTCGTGCGGGATGATTTTCGGCTCCGTCAGATAGGCCTCGCGATAGGCGTCGCTCAGTTCCCATTTGTTGAGATGATCGGGAAAGCCGAGCGTCATGTTGCGGCGCGTGCCGGCGAACATGTTGAGCAGTACGCGAAAGCCCTTGGGTGAGCCAGGAACCTCGTCGAAAACGACGCAGGGCCCGTTCTCCTCGCGCAGGATGGCCTCGGCGGCGAGCCCGATGTCCTCCTGCCAGGTTGCACCGTTGACGTTGCGCACCTCGCCGAGCGCTTCGGCGGCTGCAAGCCACTCGCGCAGGTCGTCGTAGGCGATCGCGGCCTTGACGTTGCTGTGCTGCTGCATGGGCTCCTCCACTGGGACGGCGAAGCCCGGCATGATACAGGCGGGATCGTTGACAACAAGGGACCCGGCGCGCCGATAATGGCCGCTATGCATTTCAGCGCGCGAGAATTCGCCGCACCGCCCGGAGGACGCCTATGAATCGCCCCAGCCAAGGATTTCCGCCCATCCTCGACAAGCGCGGCGCGCCGCACGTGCGCCGTTTCGATGCGCAGCGATGGCTCATCGACAATGTCATCCGCGCCAACGGCATCGACTGGGATCAGCCGCGCTCGCTTTACATTAACGGCCCGTGCGGAATGGAAGCCAACGCCGATTTCGCCGGCATCCGCGAGCGGGTGAAGAAAATGGCCGATATCGGCCCGGCCTTCGCCGCGGTCGCGCGCCGCCGCGAGGCCAAGGCCAACGCCGCCGCGCAGGCGGATCGCAAAATCACCGCGCGCGACAACTTCTTCATGGCCGCGGTGCACTGGGGCGCGGCGCAATGGCCCTATGACGAGAACGACGAGACCAACATCGCCTACAACAACAAGAAGCGCGAGTGCTACGCCAAATACGCGGCGCTTTCCGATCACCATGTCGAGGCGGTGTGGGTGCCGTTCAAAGACAAGGCGATCCCGGCCTGGCTGCATCTGCCGCCGGGCTATTCGGGAGGCCGTCTGCCGGTGGTGATCTTGGTGCCCGGCATGGACAGCTACAAGGAAATCCAGGTCGCGCTGTACGGCGACCGATTCCTCAACCGCGGCATAGCGGTGCTGGCGATCGACGGGCCGGGTCAATACGAAGCGCCGATGATCGGGCTTTATTTCTCCATGGAGAACTGGATGGCGGCCGGGCCGGTACTGGTCGACTGGATCTCCGCGCGCAGCGAGCTCGACGCAACGCGCATCGGCGTCTCGGGGACGAGCTTCGGCTCGCTGTTCGGCACTGTCCTCACCGCCAACGAGCCGCGCATCAGGGCGTGCGCGGTGATGTCGGTGTGTCACGAGCCGGGCTGCCACACGATTTTCCAGGAAGCGTCGCCGACTTTCAAAAAGCGCTTCATGTACATGTCGGGCATCACCGACGAGGACGAGTTCGACGAGTTCCGCAAGACCATCACCTGGGAGGGCCACGCCGAGAAGATCCGCGCGCCGTATCTGTGCGTTGCCGGCGAAGCCGAGGAACTCAGCCCTATCGAACATTCCGAACATCTGATGGCGGCGCTCAAGGGGCCGAAGCAGATGGTGGTCTATCAGGAATCGCGTCACTCGGTCGGCAACGTACCGGCGGCCAATCTCGGCCCGTTCCCGCCCATTCTGGTGGCCGACTGGCTCGCCGACCGGCTGGCCGGAAAGTCCTTCGTCAGCGAGCACTGGTACGTCACCGGCTCGGGCGAGATCAACAGGACGCCGTATTAGGTCCGTGACCCGGATTTCGCTCCGCTCAATCCGGGCTACAAATTAGGCGATCCGCACGATCTGCTTGCCGAAGTTCTTGCCGTGCGTCAGGGAGCGAGGCAGCCATGGGTGCTGCCGCGGTGGTCATGATCCTGGATGTCTTCGCGGCCGTCGAGTCCTGCCTCTGCGTCTTTGATAAGGAGACTTTCGCCGCGCTCAATCGAGGCTGCGCCCACGGAGCGAACGGCAATCCGTGTTACGTCGACTTGCGCCAAGGCACCAGCATCGATACCCGCTGCCTATAGGCGCGATATTGGTCGCCGAAGAGGTCGATCAAATCGCGCTCTTCGAGCTGAATGCCGACCAGGATGTAGGCCGTGGTCACCGCGGCAAACAGCAGGTGTCCGGCCGTCATGGTCGGCGCCGCCCAGAACGCGATGATGAAGCCGAGATAAATCGGGTGACGCACGAAATGATAAAACAGCGGCATCCGAAATCGCGCGGCCGGCATCGGGCGGCCGGCGAAATTGTTCGCGACCTGATGTAATCCGAACAGCTCGAAATGGTTGATCAGGAACGTCGAGGTCAGCACGATGAACCAGCCGACGAACGACAAAACCGTCACCGCGGTGGCGATGCCTGGATCGGCGATGTGCCAGACCACCGCCGGCATCGGCCGCCACTGCCACAGCAGTAGGGCGAGCGCCAAGCTCGCCGCCAGCACGTAAGTGGTGCGCTCGACCGAGGCCGGCACGAATTGCGTCCACCATCGTTTGAACGCTGGGCGCGCCATGACGCTGTGCTGGATGGCAAACACCGACATCAGCAGCAGATCGACGATGAGCGCCTGCGGCCACGGCGCGACCGGCCCGGCATCGATGGTCTGTGGCACCACCAAGCCTTCGACGAAGCCGATGGCGCAAAGGAAGGTGATGAAGAATATCAGATAGGATACAACGCCGTAGAGAAGGGCAAGGAGCCGGCCCAGAAGGCTGCCTTGGCTGTGTTGTGTCGGCTGGGTGAACACGTGCATCTGTGTCATGGCTTCCTCCGATCCGCTGCGGTCCGCTGCCGTAGGCTATCGACGAGGAAAGGCCGGATGCTGCAGCGGCAAAGGTCGCGGCCGTGGGTGTTTGTCTCCTCCGCGGAACCCGATCATTATGCCAGGGCGGCGGCGGCATGACTTTGGGCAATTCTTGATTTGCCATTGAGGCCACCTTGATTATTCGTTGAGGCCGGCCACGCGAGCCAGGTTGTGGGCGACAACGTGCTGTTTGTCTTTTCCGGGCATATTCTTGACCCCGATCGGCGAGAGCTGCGCCGGGGGCCGGAAGCCGTTGCGGTCGAGCCGCAGGTTTTCGACCTCCTCCTTTACCTGGTGCGGAACCGCGAGCGCGTCGTCAGCAAGGACGATCTCATCGCCGCGGTGTGGGGCGGCCGGGTCATATCGGACTCGACCTTGACCAGCCGCATCAATGCCGCCCGCAAGGCGATCGGCGACAGCGGCGATGAACAGAAGCTGATCCGCACCGTCGCCCGCAAGGGCCTGCGCTTCGTCGGCACGGTGCAGACCCAAGCCGACAGCGAGGCGGCCCTCGGCGGCGGCCCGCGGCCGGATGACACGCACGAGCCGTCGCGCCCGGCATTGCCGCTTCCCGACCGTCCTGCCATCGCCGTGCTGCCATTCACCAACATGACCGGCGATCCGATGCAGGATTATTTTTCCGACGGCATCAGCGAGGACCTCATTACCGCGCTGTCGAAGCTGCGCTGGTTCTTCGTCATCGCCCGCAATTCGTCGTTCATCTATAAGGACAAGGCCGTCCACATGAAGCAGATCGCCGCCGAACTCGGCGTCGGTTACGTGGTCGAGGGCAGTGTGCGCAAGCCCGCCGACCGCGTGCGCATTACCGCGCAGCTCAACGACGTCGCCACCGGCAGCCACGTCTGGGCGGAACGCTACGATCGCGACCTCGCCGATGTGTTCGCGGTCCAGGACGAAATTACCGAGGCCATCGTTGCCGCCATCGTGCCGCAAATCTATGCGGCGGAAAATTTTCGCGCCCGGCGTAAACCGCCGGACAGCATGGACGCCTGGGACCTGGTGATGCGGGCTATGTCGCATTACTGGCGGGTGACCCGGCAGGACAACGTGGTGGCGCAGGCGCTCCTGGAGAAGGCGACCGTCATCGATCCGAACTACGGGCAGGCGCTCGGCGTGCTTGCCGCCAGCCAGACGTTCAGCGCCCATATGGGCTGGGCCGACATGGCGGTGGCGACACCGGCCGCCGAGCGTGCCGCGCACGCCGCGATCCTCGCCGACGGCGAAGATCCCTGGGCGCACTATGCGCTCGGTTGCGTGTGGCTGTTTGCCCGCCGCTTCGATGACTCTCTCGCCGAGTTCGAATTGGCGCTTCGGCTCAATCCGAATTTCTCGCTGGCGCAGGGTTATTATGGCCTGACTCTCGCCTATTGCGGTCGCTGGGAAGAAGCGCATCTGGCCGCGCAACGCGCGATACGCCTCAGCCCGCGCGATCCGCACGCGGCGATCTACCATGGCATCGCGTCTTATGCGCAATTTGTCGGGCGTAACTACGAGGAGGCGATGCGGCTGGCACGCGAAGGCATCCGCCAGCGCGGCGATTTTGTCGGCGCGCATCGCGTGCTGACGTCGGCCGCCGGCATGGCCGGACGGCGCGATATCGCCGCAGTCGCGCTGCAGGAGCTGCGCCGCGCCCAGCCCAATGTTTCGCTCGCCTGGATCGCAAAGGAAATGCCGATCAGGGAGGACGCCGAACGGGCGCACTATCTCGAAGGCTTCCGACGGGCGGGATTGGAGTAGCGCCCGCGCGTTCTCTCCGGCCCATTCGCCTTGCCGCATTGATGGTATACACGGCCCGGCATCGTTGCCGCCTGGATGATCAGCTCATGGATGTTTTCGAAGCCGTCGATTCGCGTATTGCCTGCCGCTGGTTTCTCGACAAGCCGGTCGATCCAAAAATCGTGCGCGACTTGATTGAGCGCGCCGCGCGCGCCGCATCGGGCGGCAATCTGCAGTCCTGGCAGATTTATGCTCTGGCCGGCGCGCCATTGGCCGAGCTGAAGGCGCAGGTCGCCGCGCACATTGCGGGTCACGATCCACGCCACGACGATTCCGAATACCCGATTTACCCGGCGACCATGTGGGAGCCCTACAAGTCGCGCCGCGAGGAGCACGGCGTGCAGCTCTACGGCGCGCTCGGCGTCGGGCGCGACGATGCGGCGGGGCGGCTCGCGCAATACAAACGTAATTTCGAATTTTTCAATGCGCCGGTGGCGCTGTTCATCGCCATCGATCGCAAGCTTGGCCCCGGCCAATGGGCCGATCTGGGCGGTTACATCCACGCGCTGATGTTCCTCGCGCGTGCCTATGGCCTCGACACCTGTCCGCAGGAATCCTGGGCGCGCATGCACCGCATCGTCCGCGCGTTCGTGACGATGCCGCTCGAGCAGATGCTGTTCTGCGCGCTCGCCATCGGCTATGGCGACCATGCGCATCCGGCCAATTCCTTCCGCTCGCCACGCGCGCCGCTTGCGGACTTCTGCACGTTCATGGGATTCGAGTGAGCGTGTCTTTCCCGCCCCGCGATAGCGGGGAGGGGGGACCGCGCGCAGCGCGGTGGGAGGCGCGCGGGAGTCGACGCTTTACTTGTTACGAAAGTGAAGCTCCTTGTCAGACGCCCCCTCCACCATCCTTCGCGCTACGCGCTACGGATGGTCCCCCTCCCCCGCTACCGCGGTGTAGGAGGCTCTACTCACAGAGATTCAAAGAGCTCCCGCGGCATGCATTTGCGCGCTTCGCGCTCGGGCCCGCCGAAGTTGAGCGGCGTCGCTTCGATGATGTCCTGCCGCGCGCGCCACTGGATGTCGTGCGGCACCCGGTCGAGTGCCCGTTTCAGACAGGCGTTCTGATCGCCGCTGCAGGCGCGATGCCGGCGGCACGGCTTGCGCCGGCAGGTCTTCCACAACGCGAAGGCCTTGCAATAGCGCCATCGCTGCAGGATTTTCTCGAGTGCGAAGCGCCGCGCATATTCGACCGGATTCAATTTTAGTTTGCGTTTTGGCGCGGCTTTTTGCATCGCCAGCGATACGGCAAATTCATCAAAGTCCATGGACACACACTCCCGTTCTCGCGGCGCGACTTTGCGCCCGAGTTTTGTGGCGCACGATCCCGAAAGTGGATGTCCGGTTTCCCGGACTGGGATCACGCGCAAGAAAAGCCGTCACGTGAAGCGCGAAGCAGGATGGCGCGAGGGAAAAGTCAGGGGTGGTGCCCGTTTTGCCTCTTCGCTGCGCCCGCTTCGCCAAGCCAAACAAAAAGGATGCGGAACGCCGACAGACGCATGGTTCAGAGTGCCGTGCCGCTGGCACGGCAGCGCATCCAGCGGGATGCGCACGCCTGTCGGCGTTCCACCACGGTTCTCGCCAAAGGGACTCTCGTCTCCGTTTGCCTCAGCGTCAGGCCAGGCTTCCTGGGACGCGGCGTTCGTGCGGGCGTTACCCGCAGTGCCTGTCCCAGTCCAGGGAGCACCTCCCGTCCCGGTCATAGTGCCGGAAGACTGATGCCCGACGCTGCCCGGGAGCGGCTTGCAACTCCGCCCGCGGGCACCGCACTCGCCCCAATGGCCCGGCGTGCCTCCGGGCCACGTCCTTCACGTGGGCACGTGGGCGAGATTCGCAGGACTTTAGTACCTTTATTTGAGACTTTTGTCAAGGACACGCTGCGTTACCCAAGACGCGTTCCGGGGGTGGTGGCCGGCCACGCGCTATTATTCGCAAGAAATTTGGCTAAACGCATCACACAGAGAGAGGTCACAGACTCGCACCGAACTCTGGGGGTCAATGAAAACAGCCGGATGATAATTTTCGATCTTATAGTCTGTCGCACGCGAATATCCCTTAGTGCGGCACCACGCTGTTGCGGCCGTGAGGCCGCACTCCTGCGGCCCCCATCACAGACATTGAGCAACACGCATCCCATCAAAGGTTGGGTTAGTAAATTGTTTGAGTTTCGGGTGGCCCGCAGGGGCAATGGCTTCTTTATTGCTCTTTGTTCCTGACTTTTTGTGCGGCTCCGCAACGTCACCGCCGCGATCACCCGAGATCGACTTATCGGTATTGCCTAGTGTGCCGCCAGTGCTACCGGCCTGTGCGAAAGCACGCTCGCCAAACGACACTGACAAAGCCGCAGTGATCAGCGTGATCGCAGCCCAAGTGAATGCGCGCATGATTCCCTCCCCAATAACTTGCTTCGCAATACGGCAACTATAGAGCGTTATCGTGAAGACTCAATGCGCCGGGCCTGTACGGCTTCCCAAGTTTCCAGCATCTCGACCACGTCTTTGATTTCCCAAAGCCGCTTGGTGACTCCAGCCGCCATCGCGGGCGTGGTCTTGAGGGTCTGATGCACGCGGACGAAATTATAATAGAGGAAATGCAGCGCCAATAAGTAAGGCTCGGGCGCTCTTGGCGGCCACCGTCTCGGTGACGCCTGGCGCGGTCTCGCGCGCGAACAACACGGCGACAATGGTCAGTCCCGCGATCACAATCATCAGCAACGACACCGGCCACGTCGCGCCGTGGTTCAGTCCGACCATCGCGGCGGCCGCGAGCGGTACAGGCCCGCCGCCCAGAGGCGCGGCGATCTGGTAGCCGAGCGACGCGCCGCTGTAGCGCGAGTTCGAGGGAAACATTTCGCTCAGGAAGGCGGCCTGGACTCCGTACATGATGCCGTGCCCGACCGACATGCCGATGACGAACGACATGACCACGATGGTGGGATCACGCGTCTCGATCCCCCAGAAAATGGGAAACGACAGCAGGATTGCGGCAACGCAGCCGAGCAGATAGATGGGGCGCGGGCCCATGAGATCGGACAGATGGCCGCACACCGGCATCGTGACCAGTTCGATCGCGGCGCCGAGCGCAATGGCGCCGAGCACCAAACTACGGGACAGGCCCAGCGTCGCGACCGCGTAATTGAGGCCGAAGATGGTGATAATGACGAGATCATCACAGAACCTTACCGCCAGATGCGCCTGCGGTTGCGTTGTCTTCGAGGCCATCGGCGCTCCGATCGTCAGCGCCTCTTGCTATTGCAACAGTTGTCAAACAGCTGGTCGGCAGATTGAACACCTTCCATCCGCGCCCAAGGTCCTCGATGCCGATGGCGGAACGTCCTACCTTCTATACCGAAGAGATTGTATTGTCTGCGTGAAAGGCAGCGAGCACTTGCAAGAACTCAGGCTTAAACTAGACTCTCCAACACGACGCATGGTGGCAACCTGCTGCAATTCCGCGATATTGCTTGAGTTCACGAAAGGGCACTGGCTTACGATGTATCGCGGGCGCTTTCCGAGCGACGCGCCACCAATTGAAATGCGCGTCATGACGCGCGATCGGCCGCAGGCTGTACAACTTTCCAACGACGTGCCCAGCTACAGAACACATAACGGCAAGTTCATATGGAAATTGCTGAGCGCAAGGATAGCGATGCTGTTGGGTCGCTAGTCGTCGTAGCCGGCACCAGGTGATCGTTGCGCGCCACAGAACGACCGCTTCGGGTTATCCGCGTCGGTCTAGGGGCGGTCGGCTCTGGCTTGCGAGAGTTCGCTTTGGCAACGAAAGTGGTCGTTTGCGCTAGTAATATCAGACCTGGAGGATGACCGGTATGACCAACCCAGAGGACGGGCCACCTCCGGTGGTCGGAGCCTATTGGATTAATGAGGAAGATTACCCAGCGTTGCTGAAAATTTTTGACGACGGCAACAAAATGCCACGCACCTGGCAGGAATGGCAGAAGATTGCCAAGGAAATGGAGCAGGGACTTAAGGCCTACGGACACGTCGTCATGCGGGTTCGCATCGATCCGAATACATTTTCGGAATGGTGCACCACCCATGGCACGAGCCCGAGCCGTGAAGGACGTAAGAGGTTCCTCGCAGCAGCCGTAAATGAGCGATACGGTAACCAAAATTGACTGCCAGCGCCTCCATGGACGGACTCAGTCATGCCGATTCAGTCATGCCGATTTTGCAGTGAGCTGATCCTGGTATTTGGAGCCGACGCAACAGCGCTCGGCCCCAGCGGGATGCAGAGTGGCGAGATAGGCCCATGCATCCCTCGTCCACCGCGCGTCGGCGAGAGCGTGATGGCGCGCGCCAACCTGCCGTGGTAACTCGGGGTCACCCAACTCGATGGCCCACTGTTTGATGTCCAGACAGAGCTGCGGGAACCGAAACGGCAGCTCGTTCATGTCGCCGAACAGCCAGCAGAAAGCGACCCAGTCGTAAGCGGGAAAATATCCCCAGAAAATTGGGTGCTCGTCTTCATCGACAAACCGACGAACTGCGTAGCCGATTTCTTCCCGCACCATTCCCGAGCCGTCGAGTTGCGGCCGGACGGTTTGAAGGGTCCACTCGCTCGCTTTCGTCCAGTCGACCTCACTGCTCTCAGCGTAGAACTCACGGCCGTCCTCAGCCACCAGTCCCACACTGATCAAATCGATGGTGCACGGCCGCTCAATGAACTCGGTGTCGATCCAATATTTCATACGTCACCTCTCATAAGTATCGAAAGACCCATTCAAATGTGAAGACGTCGAGCTACATCCGTCCGCCGGCATGTGAGAGGTATGGATACTACAGTGACACCGCTTCCAGATTGTATTGGCGACCCTAGCGAGGCCAAGTCCGCCACTCCACGACGGGCAGGGCATAGAAACACCCGGTGCCTTCGCTTTAGCCAAACGGCGACAATTTAGGCGCCAGTTTTCGCGCGGAAGGATGCCAAGCCTGCATCGCGGGCTCGTACTTCAAAAGAGCCTCGTCAGAGCGGGCTATTGAGCAATCTGCGGGTGGAAATGGCGCGGGTTTACCAACTTGGCGCGCGGATTGCTTGTTCGTAGTCGGGCGGCGGTCGCCGCTCCTTCCTCACACGGTCTAGCATGATGCTGCCGAGCTGATTGGAAAACATGAATAATCCCGAGATTGCAACCGGTTCTAATCCTCGGCTGGTGCTCACTGGCATTACCAAGCGATACCCGAGCGTTGTGGCTAATGATGATATTTCGCTGAGCGTCTGGCCTGGCGAAATCCACGCCGTACTGGGCGAGAATGGTGCCGGCAAAAGCACGTTGATGAAGATTATTTATGGCATCACCAAACCAGACGCTGGAACAATTTTGTGGAACGGTCAGTACGAAACCATCACCACCCCTTCGCAAGCGCGACGCTTGGGTATTGGCATGGTGTTCCAGCATTTTTCGTTATTTGAGACTCTGACTGTCTGGGAGAATATCGCCTTGGCGTTGGACGAGCGGGTCCCGCCCGCGCGACTGGCGGCCAAGATCACCGACGTTTCGGAAAAATACGGTCTTCCGATCGACCCGTATCGTCTCGTTCACAGCATGTCCGTGGGCGAGAGACAGCGCGTGGAGATCGTGCGTTGCCTGCTTCAGGAGCCCAAGCTTCTGATCATGGACGAGCCCACTTCCGTGCTGACGCCGCAAGCCGTTTTGGTGTTGTTCGAAACGCTTCGCCGCCTGGCATCGGAAGGCTGCAGCATCCTCTATATCAGCCACAAGCTCGACGAAATCCGCGCGCTCTGCGATAGCGCGACCGTTCTGCGCGGCGGGCGTGTCAGCGGCACCGCGATACCGAAAAACGAAACCAACGAGAGTCTGGCCCGTCTGATGATCGGGGGTGAGTTGGCGGTATGCAGTCTCACTCCGCGCCAACCCGAAGAAGTCCGGCTCGAACTTGATCACCTGTCGCTGCCGACGCCAGACCCGTTCGGCACGACGCTAAAGGAAATCAGCTTAACGGTGCGGAGCGGCGAGATTTTGGGAATCGCCGGAGTTTCCGGAAACGGCCAGAAGGAATTGATGGCCGCGCTCTCCGGCGAGCGTTTGAGCAGTGGATCAATGATCAAGCTGCTCGGCCAGGCGGTTGGCGATCTCAATCCGGCAAAGCGCCGTGAGCTTGGGCTCACCTTCGTTCCGGAAGAGCGCCTCGGCCGCGGAGCAGTGCCGCCCATGAGCCTAGCTTACAATGCGCTCCTCACCGGCGCGCGTAAGGGCATGGTGCAAAACGGCATGATCTATCCAACCGTTATGCGGAGCTTCGCCAGGGGTGTTATCGAGCGTTTCAAGGTCAAATGCGGCGACGAGCAGTCGGCGGCATCGAGCCTGTCGGGCGGCAATCTGCAGAAATACATTGTCGGACGGGAGACCATGCTGGAGCCAAAAATGATGATTGTGGGCCAGCCGACGTGGGGTGTCGATGTCGGAGCGGCTCAGTTGATCCGCCAAGCCTTGATCGATTTGCGCGACCAGGGCGTGGCGCTCTTGGTGATATCCGAGGAACTCGACGAACTCTTCATCATCAGCGACCGGCTCATGGTGCTGGCTGAGGGACGGCTTTCGCCCTCGGTCCGGCCCGCCGACACGTCGATCGGCCAGATCGGGACCTGGATGAGCGGCAAGTTCAACGAACCTGCAGGCCGCGGCGGCGCTTCCACAGATCGGCTCATGGAGGTTGCATAATGTTCGTCCTCGAGCGGCGCGCCAGCCCGTCTTTCAAAATGGCGATCGCCTCGCCAATCCTGGCGGCCCTCGGCATGATTGCGACGGGATTTTTTCTATTCACCGCACTGGGTAAGGATCCGGTGGAAGTTTTCTATCTGTTTTTTGTCAAGCCGCTGTCGAGCCTCTACGACATCGGCGAGTTGCTTTTAAAGACCACGCCGCTGCTGCTCTGCGGGCTCGGCCTCGCCATGGGGTTTCGCGCCAACATTTGGAATATCGGCGCGGAGGGACAGCTCACCATGGGAGCGATCGCCGGCGGCGGCGTCGCGCTGTGGTTCGGCGACAGCAACTCCGCCTTCGCCATGCCGCTGATGTTGTTGTCCGGCGTGCTCGGCGGGATGTTTTGGGCCGCCATTCCGGCCTTTCTGCGGACCCGCTTCAACACCAACGAAATTCTCGTCACGCTCATGCTCGTCTACATCTCCCAGCTGGTCCTGTCCTGGCTAGTGCATGGGCCATGGCGCGACCCCGAAGGACAAAACTACCCGCAGTCGCGCGGCTTCGGCGACGCTGAAACCATGTCGGTTCTCATCGACGGAACCCGGGTGACCTGGGGCATCGTCTACGCGCTGGGGCTGGCACTGGTCGCTTGGGTGGTCTCGCAAAAGACCATCGCCGGCTTCCGCATGCAGGTAGCCGGGATGGCGCCGGCCGCCGCCGCCTATGCAGGCTTTTCGGAGAAGCGCAATATCTGGATCGCACTGTTGGTCTGCGGCGCGACCGCAGGCCTCGCCGGCATTTGCGAAGTCGCCGGTCCCATCGGACGGCTGCAGCAGCAGATTTCGCCGGGCTATGGTTTTGCCGCGATCATCGTTGCCTGGATCGGACGGTTACATCCGATAGGCGTCATATTCGGTGCGCTGTTGATGTCGCTGCTTTATCTCGGCGGCGAGGCGGCGCAGATGGGGATGAGTTTGCCGTCCGCCATCACCGGATTGTTTCAGGGGTTATTGCTGTTCTACCTGCTGGCCGCCGATTTGTTCATCACATTCCGGCTGAAGCGAATCCGCGCGGTGGAGCGCGTCGAGCCGAAGCCCGCCGCGGTGAGGCTGGAGAGCGCGGCATGAATCCTATCGTTCCGATGATCGCCAGCACCGTCGTAGCGGCGACACCGCTCATCTATGCCGCGCTGGGCGAAACCGTTGTCGAGAAAGCCGGCGTCCTCAATCTCGGCATTGAAGGCATGATGCTAATCGGGGCGGTCTCCGGTTTTGCCGCGACTCTTGCCACGGGCAGTGACTTTGTCGGTTTCATCGCGGCTGCTTCCGCCGGCATCGCCCTGTCGTTGGCCTTCGGTTTTCTCACGCTCAACCTGCAAACCAATCAAGTGGCGACCGGTCTTGCACTGACATTGTTCGGCATCGGCCTGTCGGCGTTCGTTGGACACAATCTGGCCGGGACGCCGTTGCCCCCGTTGCCTTCGATCTCGGTTCCCGGCCTGACCAGTATGCCGATAGTGGGAGACCTTTTGTTCCACTACGACGTCATGGTTTATCTCTCGTTGGTTCTGTTCGCCGGCGTGCAATGGTTTCTCACCAGATCCCATGCGGGTCTGACGTTGCGGGCGATCGGAGAATCCCCGAGCGTTGCCCACGCCATCGGAAAGTCGGTGCTGAGAACGCGCTACTTTGCCGTAATGTTTGGTGGGGCGTGCGCCGGTATCGCCGGCGCCTATTTGTCGCTGGTGCAGACCCCAATGTGGGTCGAAGGCATGTCCGCGGGAAAAGGCTGGATCGCACTCGCGCTTGTCGTCTTCGGTACCTGGAAGCCAGCGCGCGTTGTGCTTGGCGCCTATCTGTTTGGCGGTGTCACGCAGTTCCAGCTCTTTGCTCAAGGGTTCGGTTTGCCGATTCCGACCGAGTTCTTATCGATGCTGCCGTACGCGGCGACAGTCATCGTTCTGGTTATTATCTGTCGCGATCCCAAAACGATTTTGCTGAACCAGCCGGCTTCTCTCGGCATCAGCTTTCATGCGGCCGCATGAAAAAGACTGGCGGCCAGAATCCCTACCAAAAGTTCCACCTCGAAACCAAAGGAAGCGTCATGTTTAGCAAAAAATGGAAGTCTTTAAGTGTCGCGGCAGGTTTGATCGCGGCATCGTCGGCGGCAGCCTACGCTGCCGAGCCGCTCAAGGTTGCTTTCGTCTATCTAGGCC
>JBAUYV010000109.1:0-6650 GCA_049584975.1 Xanthobacteraceae bacterium
GCCGCGCGGCCGCGACCGCGGCGGCGCAGGCCGCCGAGCCGCAGGCCTTGGTGAGGCCGGCGCCGCGCTCCCAGGTGCGGATCACCACGCGATCGCGCGTCGGCGTCGCCGCAAGCGTGATGTTGGCGCGCTCCGGAAACATCGGATGGTGCTCGAGCAACGGCCCGATCTTTGTCAGATCGTAAGCGGCCGGATCCTCGACCCAGAAGATCGCGTGCGGATTGCCCATGCTGACAACGGAGGGCGAATGCAAAGTCGGCGCGCCGCGTGGTCCGATTTCAAGTTCGATGTGACGCGTATCGGCAAATTCGTGGGCCAGCGGAATCTCGTCCCAGCGCAGACGCGGCCGGCCCATGTCGACGGTGAACAGGCCGCCGCCCGCTTGCCAGCAGGAGACGATTCCGGCCGTGGTTTCAAACGCGAGCTTGGTCTTGCCGGTCCCCTCGCTGATCAGAGCGGCCACGCAACGCATGCCGTTGCCGCAGGCGCCTGCCTCCGATCCATCGCTGTTGTAGATGCGGATAGCCGCATCGGCGCCCAGGCGCGCCGGATAAAGCGCCATGAGCTGATCGTACGGTTCCTTCGTGGCCGCCGCGCGCGCCTCTTCGGCGCCAATGGGGCTCGGCGTGCGCCGCATATCGACGATCACGATCTCGTTGCCGAGACCGTTCATCTTGACGAAGTCGCGATTTGCCAGAGCGCTCATGATAAAGCCCGAATGTAGCGACTTATATGAGGACTTGGGTCGCGTCCGCCAGTAGCATCGCGAACACCGAATCACCACCGCGGGCGGGGCGGCAAAATCTTCCCGAGGCGGCGGCGCTCACCGGGGGCGCCGGAGCGCCACGCGAGCAAGGAGTTTCTGATGGTCTTCCGTTCTGCGCGCCGCATCCGCGTGGCGGCCGCATTCATCGCTCTTTCCACAGCCTTCATTATCTGTTTCGCCCCGCTGCAGCCGGCTCGAGCACAAACGGGCGGGGGCAAGCCGGCAGCGCCAGCGCCCGTCGCCCCCGAAGGAATCCAAACCAAGCCGGGCGATGCGTTCGGCGAAGAGGTCACGCTCACCGCAAAGCCCATCGTGTACGTGAAGGGCACCGGTGCGTGGGACAGCGCCTTCGCGACGATCAGCAGCGCATTCAAGAAGGTCGAAGCGTACGCCGACAAGGCCGGATTGAAGGCCGACGGTCTGCCGATGACGATCTTCACCGCAACCGACGATCACGGCTTCGACTATCAGGCGGCGATCCCGCTGGCCCAGCCACCGAAGGACCCGCCGCACGGAGAGATCGCCGCAGGCCAGTCGCCGGACGGGCGGGCGCTCAAATTCGTCCACCGCGGCTCCTATGAAGCGATGGACGACACCTACGAGGCGATCACGAATTATCTGGACGAGAAGCGGCTCGAGTCCAAAGACGTGCTGATCGAGCAATACGTCACCGATCCGGCGTCAGCCGACGAGAAGAACCTCGTGGTGAACGTTCTGGTGCCGATCAAATAGCCGAAAGCAAAATCACAACTGCCACACCTGCCCCGGCCGCAAGGCGCGGAAGCGCTCGACCGGGATGCCCGCGAGGCGCAGTGCGTCGGCGAGCGCAAGAGGCGGCGCATCGATCGCTTCGTCCGTGAGCTGAAACGTGCCGTAATGGTGAGCGAGCGCAAAATCGGCGCGGCAATCGATGAGGGCCTGAACGGCTTCGGCCGGGTTCATGTGCTGGTCGCGCATGAACCAGCGGGGCTCGTAGGCGCCGATTGGCAGTATGGCAAGCCGCAACGGTCCGTGGCGCTCGCGCGTGCTGCGGAAATTTCCGCCGTCGCCGTAGCCCGAGTCGGCGACAAAATAGATACGCCCACCCGGCGTCTCGATCACGAACGACGCCCATAGCGACATGTTCCGGTCGGACAAATTTCGCGCCGACCAATGTTGCGTCGGCACAAGCGTAGCAGCGACGCCTGCGCCGAGATCCACCCGGTCGTTCCAATCGTGCGCTTCAGCCGCGATTGCGGAATCGTGATTGCGCATGATGGTGTCGTTGCCGAGCGGCGTGATGACCCGCGGACGATGCGCTGCCGTGAGCCGCGACAGCGTGTCGATATCGAGATGATCGTAGTGACCGTGGGACACGAGCGCGACATCGATCGGCGGCAGGTCGGCAAACGCGATGCCCGGATCGTTCAGGCGTTTCGGTCCGATCACGCGGAACGGCGAGGCGCGCAGCGACCATACGGGATCGAGCAGGATGTTGAGGCCGGCGGTCTGGATGAGGAAACTGGCGTGGCCCACATAGCAAATGCGGATGTCCGCGCCTTCGACACGCGCCGGCGGACGGTCGGCAAAGGGCGACGGCGCCCAAGTCGGCCACTTCGCCCTGGTGCCGCGCCACTGGCGATCGATAGTCCAGCGCAGCAGATCCCATCGGCTGCGCGGGGACGCGCGCAGCGCATTGAAAAAACGCTCGCCGTCGAAATGGTCGGAAACGGGTCCTTGGTAATAGCGCGACATGGAAGCCGTACTATACAGCCTGACGGCGCCGGCGACCGGCGGTACTACTGCGGTTGACGGCGGCGGGGTCTGCACCTATTTTCCGCCCGCTCTCGCAAGAGACCGATTTTACCGACCCGCCGACCGGCCCCGTGAGACCGGAGGCAACCGCCCGACAGCGCGATGCGCCCTCGGGCGCCACGCGTCATTGCCGGACTTGATCCGGCAATCCATGCACCGGCTCGGCCGCATTGATGCCCGGGTCAAGCCCGGGCATGACGGGACAAGGAGTGCGATGTTCGACAGCCTTTCCGAACGCCTAAGCGGCATTCTCGACCGCCTCACACGGCGCGGCGCGCTGACCGAAGAAGATGTCGAGGCCGCGCTCCGCGAGGTGCGGCGCGCGCTCATCGAGGCAGACGTGGCCCTCGACGTGGCGCGCGCCTTCGCCGACCAGGTGAAGCAGCGCGCGGTCGGCGTGGAGGTGATCAAGTCGGTCACGCCCGGCCAAATGGTCGTGAAGATCGTGCACGACCAATTGATCGAGACCCTGGGTTCGAGCGCGCAACCGATCGACCTCAACGCCGCACCGCCGGTCATGATCATGATGGTGGGACTGCAGGGCTCGGGCAAAACCACGACCACCGCAAAGATCGCCAAGCGTCTCACCGAGGTCGCCAAGCGCAAAGTGCTGATGGCCTCCCTCGACACGCGCCGCCCGGCCGCCATGGAGCAGCTTGCGGTGCTGGGCAAGCAGGTGAACGTCGACACCCTGCCGGTGGTCGCCGGCCAGACACCGGTGCAGATCGCCAACCGCGCCCAGCAGGCCGGACGTCTCGGCGGCTACGATGTGGTGCTGCTCGACACTGCCGGCCGCATCACGCTCGACGACGCGTTGATGGACGAAGCGGCGGAGGTGCGCCGCACCGTCAATCCGCACGAGATTTTGCTGGTGGCCGATGCGTTGACCGGCCAGGACGCCGTCAATCTCGCCCAGGCCTTCAACGAGCGCCTCGACCTTACGGGCATCGTGCTCACGCGCATCGATGGTGACGGGCGCGGCGGCGCGGCGCTTTCCATGCGCGCGGTCACCGGCAAGCCCATCAAGCTCATCGGCACCGGCGAGAAGCTCGACGCCATCGAGGATTTCTATCCGCAGCGCATCGCCGACCGCATCCTCGGCATGGGCGACATTATTTCGCTGGTGGAAAAGGCCGCGGCGACCATCGACGCCGAGAAGGCAATGCGCACCGCCGAGAGGATGCGCAAGGGCGCATTCGATCTTTCCGATCTGCGCGAACAGCTCACGCAGATGCAGAACATGGGCGGCATGAGCGGCCTGATGGCGATGCTGCCTGGTGTCGCCAAACTGAAAAATCAGCTTGCGGAGCGCAATCTCGACGAGAAAGTGCTCAAGCGGCAGATGGCGATCATCGATTCCATGACGCCGAAGGAACGGCGCAATCCCGATATCCTGAAAGCCAGCCGCAAACGCCGCATCGCCGCCGGCTCCGGCACCAAGCCCGAGGACATCAACCGGCTCTTGAAAATGCATCGCACCATGGCGGACGTGATGAAGGCCATGGGCGGCGCCAAGCGCGGGCCCATGGCCGGGCTCGCCAATATGCTGGGCTTAGGCGGCGGCATGCCGAGCCCCGAGCAGATGGCCGAGCTTGCCAAAAAGATGCCGGGCGGATTGCCGCAAGGAATGCCGGGTGGAGGCGGCCTGCCGCCGAACATGCCGGGCTTGCCGCCGAATTTCCCCGGACTGCCGGGCGGCATGCCGAAATTCCCCGGACTTCCCGGTCTCCCCGGAGCAGGGAAGAAGAAGTGATGAATTTCGATAAAGACGAGCAACAAACGAAAGGAAACCAATGTCTCTCGTGATCCGTATGGCGCGCGCCGGAACAAAAAAGCGGCCGTTCTATCACATCGTTGTCGCCGACAGCCGTTCGCCGCGCGACGGGCGTTTCATCGAGCGCCTCGGCTATTTCAATCCGCTGTTGCCGAAGGAAAAGACCGAGCGGCTGAAGCTCGATCTGGAAAAAGTGAAGGCGTGGATGACCAAGGGCGCGCAGCCGTCGGATCGCGTCATGCGCTTTCTCGATGCCGCCGGCGTGATGAAGCGCCCCAAGCGCAACAACCCCGAGAAAGCGGTGCCGCGCAAAGAGCGTAAGGCCAAGGAAGAAGCCGCCAAAGCCGCAGCGGCCGCGGCGCCGAAGGCGCCGGCCGCAAGCCCAGCGGCACCGGCGGCCTAGCCGGCGCCAACCATGGCGGCCGACGCTCGGGTCTGTGTCGGGCAAATCGGCGCGCCACACGGCGTGCGCGGAGAGGTTCGGCTGCGTTCATTCACGGCCGAACCCGAAGCGATCGCCGACTACGGGCCGCTCGAAACCGAAGACGGCCGCATCTTCGAAATCGAGTCGCTACGGCCCGCCAAGGATCATTTCGTGGCGACGCTTTCCGGCATTGGCGACCGCGATGCCGCCGAGCGGCTGACGAACCTCAAGCTGTTCGTACCGCGCGAACGACTGCCGCAGATCCTCGAAGCTGACGAATTTTATCACGCCGACCTGATCGGGCTTGCGGTTGTCGATCGGGCCGGTGAGAAACTCGGCACCGTCCTGGCGATCCACAATTTCGGCGCCGGCGATCTGATCGAGGTGCGTGCGGAGAGCGGCGGCGACACGGAGTTGGTGCCGTTTGACGAGACCAACGTGCCATCGATCGACATCGCGGCTGGGAAGATCGTGGTCGATCCGCCGCAACCACTGTTCAAGCCGCGCGCCGGCCGCGCCGGCGGAGGCTGACCATGTGGCGCGCCAGTGTGCTCAGCATTTTTCCCAACATGTTTCCGGGGCCGTTGGGCTTGAGCCTCGCCGGCAAGGCGCTCGCCGCGGGCGCGTGGTCGCTCGACGTCATCGACATCCGCGATTTTGCAACGGACAAGCATCGCACCGTTGACGACACGCCGGCCGGCGGCGGGCCCGGCATGGTGATGAAGGCCGACGTCATTGCCCGCGCCATCGACGCGGTGCCGCAAGACAGACGCCCGCGGCTCCTCATGTCGCCGCGCGGCGCGCCGCTGACGCAATCGCGCGTCGAAGCGCTCGTCGGCGGCCCCGGCGTCATCCTGGTGTGCGGCCGGTTCGAAGGTGTCGATGAGCGCGTCATCGCGGCCCGTGGCCTCGAAGAAGTGTCGGTCGGCGACTATGTGCTGTCCGGCGGCGAGATCGCCGCGATGGCGTTGATCGACGCCTGCGTACGGCTGCTGGAGGGCGTCATGGGTGCGGCGGCCTCGGGCGACGAGGAGAGCTTCGCCGATGGCCTTTTGGAGTACCCGCAATACACCCGCCCCCAGGTTTTCGAGGGCCGGCCGATCCCCGAAGTGCTGCTATCAGGTGACCACGGCAAGATCGCCGCCTGGCGTCGCGCCGAGGCCGAGCGGCTCACCAAGGAGCGCCGGCCCGACCTGTTGGCGCGCCGTGACGGTGAGGTGACAAAGCCCACGCGGTAGCGTAGAAGCTCGCCCAACCCGCCCAAAAGCCGGCCGGAACCGCGCGTGATCGAGCGCGCCGATGGAGAATTCGCCATGAACCTGCTCAAAGAGATTGAAAACGAACAAATGGCTAAGCTCTCCGCCGGCAAGGAAATTCCCGATTTCCAGCCGGGTGACACGGTGATCGTCAACGTCAAGATCTTGGAGGGCGAGCGCAGCCGGGTGCAGGCCTATGAGGGCGTGTGCATCGGCCGTGCCGGCGCAGGCCTCAACGAAAACTTCACCGTGCGGAAAATCTCCTACGGCGAGGGCGTCGAGCGCGTGTTCCCGCTTTATTCGCCGATGATCGACTCGATCAAGGTCGTGCGTCGCGGCCAGGTGCGTCGCGCCAAGCTCTATTATCTCCGCGGCCGCCGCGGCAAGTCGGCCCGCATTATCGAGCGGCAGGATCACGGCACGCAGGGCGAAACCGGTGCGGCCGGAGGAAAAGCGGCGAAGTAATTCCAAACCGCTTTTCGTTAATTATATACTCCGCAAAGTTGGTGGAGTTTCGTAACCATGGCCAAGCCCCGCACCCTTTACGACAAGATCTGGGACGACCACCTCGTCCATGAAGAGCCGGACGGCACGGCGCTGATCTACATCGACCGGCACTTGGTCCATGAAGTGACG
>JBAUYV010000110.1:0-2337 GCA_049584975.1 Xanthobacteraceae bacterium
AAAAACGCAAATCGCACCTCGCCGCACCGGCGTCATCTGACGTGATCGCAGATGCGCGCCTCGCGCGCAAAAATCGCGCTGCAGCCACACCGCTACGCTATTTTTGGTGAATAAGAAGGGCTAGTCATGGATTTCCCCGCGCGTCCGCCGAGCCCCGCTGAACTTCCGCCCGGCTTGCTAGCGGCCTTGGGCGGCAAGCCGCGCGAGGTATTGCGCGCCCGCGATTGTCTGGTGATCTACGGCAGCGCGGCAGAGGTTGCCGCCCTTGCACCGGACTTTACCGCGCTTGCCAAGGTGGATTGCTGGGCCGCAATTGCGACGGCGCCGGGCGAGAATGGCGTCGATTTCGTCTCGCGCTTCTTTGCGCCGGCTAAGGGCATCCCCGAAGATCCGGTGACCGGCTCGTCGCACTGCACGCTGGTGCCGTATTGGGCGGAGCGTCTCGGCAAGACCGAGCTTGTAGCACACCAGCTTTCCCGGCGCGGAGGCGCACTCCATTGCGCGCTGCGGGGCGACCGCGTGAGCATCGGCGGCTGCGCGGTGCTTTATCTCGAGGGGCAGATTACGGTGTGATCCGTTACCCGCAGGTGCGACCCCCGATTCGTGGGGGGCGCCTCAGGATGACGAGAGACCCGGCTCGACGGGCGCAACGTCGATGAGCTTGAATTGCACCCGCTCCTCGCCCTGCCAGCGATCGACTGAGAACGTCCCGGCAGCGTGCACCGGCTTGCCACGACTACTGAGGAGGGCCGAACCGAGCTTTTGCCCGGCGGCACGGAATGCGATGGCGTTGACGCCGGTGCCGTCGCCGGATTTGAGGCGTACGCGCAGGTGCGACTGACCGACTTCTTCGGCGTAGCTCACGGTGTGCGCGGGAAGCACGATGACCGGCTCCGGATTGCCCGACCCGAATGGCCCGGCGCGAGCGATCATCGCCACGAGATCGAGCGTGGCGGCGGCCGCACTTACGGCGCCGTCGATCAATAGCCCGCTAGAGCGGCGCGCGGCTTCCACATCGGCGGCGAGCATGGACTCCAGAAAGGCGCGCATTGGTGCAAGCGCCTCCCGGCGCAAGGTCACGCCGGCCGCCATGGCATGGCCACCACCTTTGACCAGCAGACCTTCGGCCACGGCCCGGCGCACCGCGCGACCGATGTCAACGCCGGCAATGGAGCGGCCGGAGCCGGTACCCATGCCGCCGGGTTCAAGCGCAATCGCGAAGGCCGGCCGGCCGAACCGCTCTTTCAGCCGCGCCGCCACGAGGCCAACGACGCCGGGATGCCAGCCTTCGGCGGCGGTGACCACAACCGCGCCCCGCTCCTCCATGCCGAGCGCAGTCATCGCCTCAGCCTCGGCTTGAGCGAGCGTGTCCATCTCGATCGCCTGGCGTTCGCGGTTGAGGCGATCAAGCTCGGCGGCGATTTTCGCGGCCTCGATCGGATCGTCCTCGAGCAACAGCCGAACCCCAAGATCGGCGCGGCCAATGCGACCGCCGGCATTGATGCGCGGACCGAGCAAAAAGCCGAGGTGCCACGCCTCGGGCGGCCCGTCGAGTCGCGCCACATCCATCAGGCTTACGTGGCCAGCGCGCTCGCGGCGGCGCATGGCCAACAGCCCCTTGGCAACGAAGGCGCGATTCAATCCGATGAGCGGCACCACGTCGGCGACGGTGCCGAGCGCGACATCGTCGAGCAGCGTCAGGAGATCGGGCTCCGGACGCGCGGCGGTCCAAAAGCCGCGCTGACGCAGCCGGCGGTTGACCGCCACCACGGTCATGAACACGAGCCCAACGGCGGCGAGATGACCGAGGCCGGAGAGATCGTCACGCCGATTCGGATTGACCACGGCCACGGCTGGCGGCAGCGCCTCGTCGGCCAGATGGTGGTCGATGACGACGACGGCCATACCCAGCGCCCGCGCCTCGCTGAGCGGCTCAATGCTGGTGGTGCCGCAATCGACGGTCACCAGCAGCGTGGCGCCACGTTGCGCCAGAGCCCGCACGGCTTCGACGTTCGGGCCATAGCCCTCGAACAGACGATCGGGAATGTGGATGAAAGGCTCGATGCCGCAGAAACGAAGGAAGCGCGCCAGTAGCGCCGCCGAGGTGGCGCCGTCCACATCGTAGTCGCCGAAAATCGCGATGGATTCGTTGCGGATGATGGCTTCAGCCAAGCGTTCCGCCGCCTCGGGCATACCGGCGAGCACGTGCGGATCTGGCATCGACCCCTTGATGGTGGGATCGAGGTACGCGTCGACGGCATCTAGCTCGACATTGCGCCCGGCGAGGATGCGCGCGAGCAACTCCGGAACGTCGTAGCGCTGTGCAATCGCCAGCGC
>JBAUYV010000111.1:0-5553 GCA_049584975.1 Xanthobacteraceae bacterium
ATCCGAGGGTGGATACCGGTTTTCCGAAAAGATCATGCTCCAACGAAGGATCTAGACCGTGATCCAATTGGATCATGGTCTAGGCGGACGAAGCTCACCCTCGCCACCACAGCATTCCGCCGCGGAACAGATAAACTGCGCTGACCGCAAAGATGATGGCGCGCGTCCATTGCCGAAAGCCATGGTCGGTCATGCGCTCGATGACGAGCGGCGCCAGCGAGGTCGCGCCGATTGCCAGCAGGATGGACGGCGCGAGCGCCCACTTGGGGACGCTCGCCAGGCCGGACAGCGAACCGAAATAGCCCGCCCGCACGACGTGGCTCAGGGATTGCACGGTGGCCTTGGTGGCGTTCGTGGTCTTGCGGTCGAGCATGCTCTTCTGAAAGAAGATATCAAGAAAGAGCCCGCCGACTCCGGCCAGCACCTGAATGACCGTGGTCAGAACGCCGGTGATGAACGGCACGCCGCGCCATTCGATGTTCGGACGCATGGTGCGCGGCAACGCCTCGATCACGAATGGCATCATGCCCAAGCTCAAATAGACCATCGTCTTGTTGGGCACGAAAGCGATTGCGTACATGGCCACGAAGGCCACGGACGCGCCGAGACCGTAGGCTAGAAAAATCGGCCAGAGCACATATTCCCGCCATTGGAAGGCGCGCCAGGCGTTGGCGCAGAACTGGATGATCGAGAACATGATCATCGCGCTTGGAACATCGAAGTAATTGAGCAGCACGCCAAGCAAGATCATCCCGCCGGCCATACCAAATACGCCGGAGATGAAGGACGAGACCAGAATGGTGAGCCCGAGCAGGGCGAACGTGGCGATAGACATTCAACGGCACTGGATCGGCGAGGTCGGCGAGCTTATCCGCTTTACGGCTCGCCGAAAGGGCCGGGCGGCAAGCCATGCAAAGCGAGCAGATGTCATGCTGCAGAAAGTGCTGGAATTCACGCCGACCTGGCGAGCGCGCCATCGATCATGTCGATCGTATTCTGGATGCCGTAGGCGGCGACGAAGGAGCCGAAGCGTGGGCCTTTCTCCTGCCCGAGCAGCACCTGATAGAGCATGTTGAACCACTCGAGCGAGACGCCGGGCTTGCCGTCCTTGGCCTTTTTCTTCTCGTCCAGGAAAGGCTCGCGCCGACCGACTTCGTAAACGACGCTCTGGATCTCCTCCGCGACCGCGACAGGAGAAAGCTGCGACAGCGCATCGCGCAGGTCGATCAGGGCGGCGCGCTCGGCCCCACTCGGCTCGCGGAATTTCTTCGTCGGCAGCACGAAATCGTGGAAGTAATGGATCGCGTAGCCGACCAGCGCCGCAAGGCGCGGATGCGTCTGTTTGGTCACGCCCGGCCGATAGCGGCCGATGAAGCCCCACAGCGTATCGGCGTTCTCGGCGTTCGACGCGGCGACGAGCGAGATGAGCATCGCGAACGGCACCGGATTGTCGGGCTTGGGCGGCGCGCCATCGTGAATGTGCCAGACCGGATTGCTCAACCGCTCCTTGGCGCCCTGGCGGTCGTAGGCGTCCAGGAATTGCAGATAGTCGTCGACGTGGCGCGGAATGACGTCGAAGTGGAGCCGCTTGCCGGCCTTCGGCTCGCGATACATGAACAGCGACAGGCTCTCGGGGCTGCCGTAGCGCAGCCACTCCTCGATGGTGAGCCCGTTGCCCTTCGACTTTGAAATCTTCTGGCCGGTCTCGTCGAGAAAGAGTTCGTAGTTGAAGCCCTCCGGCGGCGCGCCACCAAGCACCCGGCAGATTTGGCTGGATAGCTTCACGGAATCGATCAAATCCTTGCCGGCCATTTCGTAGTCGACGCCGAGCGCGACCCAACGCATGGCCCAATCCGGCTTCCATTGCAGCTTGCAACGGCCACCGGTGACGGGCGTGCTGACGCGCTCGCCGCTGTCCGGATCCTCGTACGTGATGGTTCCGGCCTGCGCATCGTGGCCGACCACCGGCACCTGCAGCACGATGCCGGTCCGTGGAGAAATCGGCAGGAACGGCGAGTAGGATTGCGCCCGCTCTTCGCGCAGCGACGGCAGCATGACCGCCATGACCGCTTCGAAGTGCAGCAACACTTTCAGGAGCGCCGCGTCGAAGCGCCCCGATGTGTAGCAGGCGGTCGAGGAGACGAATTCGTAATCGAAGCCGAACTGATCGAGAAAGGCGCGCAGCCGGGCGTTGTTGTGCTCGGCGAAGCTCGGGTAGGTGCCGAATGGATCGGGCACTTTGGTCAGCGGCTTGCCGAGATGCTGCGCCACCATCTCTTTGTTGGGGACGTTGTCGGGCACCTTGCGCAAGCCGTCCATATCGTCGGAAAACGCGATCAGCCGCGTATTGATCGTGTCGCCGGTGAGCACGCGAAAGGCGTGGCGTACCATGGAGGTGCGCGCGACTTCCGCGAACGTGCCGATGTGCGGCAGGCCGGACGGTCCATAGCCGGTCTCGAAGATCACTTCGTCCCTCGGCTGCTTGTTCAGCCGCGCGACCAGCTTGCGCGCCTCCTCGAACGGCCAGGCGTGCGACTGCTCGGCGAGTTCGCGTAAGCTCGGGGGCGTTTCGATTGCGGCAGTAGACATTTCGTACGGCTTTCAGATTCTTGCAGCCTTCAGAACGGACTGATCGGGAAATAGCGCAGCCAAAGGTCGGTGTAACTGCCCTTCTCCCATTGGCGGAACAGCGCCCAATTGAAGGCCTGGCGCAACACATCATTGCCGCGTTTGACCGCTATGCCGACACCTTCACCGAAGAAGCGGCTGTCGAGGAACGGACCGCCGCGGAAGGCGCAACACCCGCCGGAGTCGGTGCCGTTGATCCAGAACGACAGCGCGATACCGTCGCCGAACAGCAGGTCCACCTGCTTGTACTTCAGCGCCGTGCGCGCGTCGGCGGCAGTCGCGTAGGAACGCACCTCGGCCTGGGTGAACATCTCTTTCAGATAGGCCTCGTGCGCCGTTCCGGCGATCACCGCAATCTTCTTGCCGGCGACCAGTTCGGGCAGCACGTCGCCGATCGGACTATCAACCCGCGCCACAAAGCGCGCCGGAGTGCGGTAATAGGGATCGCTGAAATCGGCGCGGGCGCGCGTCTCCGGTGTCGCGGCGATCGAGGCAATCACCGCATCGCCGCGATTGTCGCTCAGCGCATCGAGCAGCGTATCGAACGGCCGCGCCTGGATGGTGCACGCAGCTTTGATCTCGTCGCAGATCAGGCGCGCCAGGTCGACGTTGAATCCCACCGGGTTGCCGTCCTGCCCCGCATAGTCGAACGGCGGATAATCGACATCGGTGAGGAAACGGATGCTCTGGATGCGCGAAAGGTCAGGCCGCTCCGGCCGCCGGCGCGGATCCCAGAAGCCCGGAACGACCACACCGCGCAACTGTACGGCGGCATCATCGGCCGCCCACGCGGCGTGCATGACGGCTATGGCCGGCAGTAATGCACTGATCACACAGGCAATTACGCACAGCCGGGCAACAGCCGATTCGTGCAGCTTGCCGGAGGTCGCTATTCTGCGTTGCATAAGCTCACGATCCGCTGACGATCTTAGCGCGCTTTGAGCCGCTTAACGGGGGCGCGGCCAAAAGTCGAGATAACAAAGGCGTGCCGGCCGGTTCCTGCAAGTTCTTTGAGGCGTAATTCCTTGGGGTGTAACTTGGGGTGCAACCAGTGGCGCCTAGTAGCTTTATGGGGGCAGCGGCGCGCCGCGCCGCGTTCGAAGAGCGCGTGGACTATAGCCGGCGGCGCGGAACCCTGCGCCCCGCGCTGAACTATCCAGACTATCCGGAACCGGCTCCGCAACCCAGCCCTTGTCCGGAAATCGACTGCCTCCGCGCCCTCCTGCCCCAATCCCTCCTCGCCGATGCGGAACGCCGCGCCCTGTCAATCGGGCTCGGCGCCGACCGGGTTCTCATCTACGCCAATGCCATCTCGGAGGAAGCTTACCTCTCCGCGCTGGCCGCATCGCTCGGCACGTCCTATGCGCGGCTCGAGCAGGTCACCCGCGCGCAATGTCCGCTCGACGACACCAAGCTGATCCAGGCTGCGGTCACCGGATTGCTGCCGTTGAACCAGGGCGGCAGGACGGTCTGGATTATTGCTCCCCAAGGCCTCGTCGCCCGCCATCTTGCCAACTCGCAGCGGCAGGCAGGCGAGCAACTGCCACCGTTCTGGCTCACGTCATCGGAGCAGCTCTGTCAATTCGTCGCGCGGTACACCCCGAAGACGCTGGGGCGGCAGGCGGCCGATGGGCTGCGCCGCACCCAGCCGCTGCTCTCGAACGCTCCGCGCCCGCGGGTCTGGACGACCTTCGTCACCACCACATTTCTGATAGTCGCCATCGCGATCCTGCCACTGGTTTCAGCGGCGGCGATCAAGACCCTCGGCACGTTGCTGTGCGCGATCTTTCTGGCCGCCGCGGCGCTGCGGCTGTGGAGCGCGGTGTGCGCGCACCCGGCACCGGGACGGTCCGTTCGCATCGATGACGACAAGCTTCCCGTCTACACGATCATGTGCGCGCTCTACCGCGAGGCCAACGTGGTGGGCGATCTGGTCGCCGCCATCCGTGCGCTCGATTATCCCGGTATTATGGCGCAAACGCCACAAGCCTAAGGGCTGTGGCGTTCCTACATGGCCCCTCAAATGGGTAAGGGAGATTGACGTGTAGGAGATTGCGCCGTGTGGCGGCGCGCGGCACTGGCCGTCTTTTTCTTAGTCCACCTCTCCGCTGATGAAGGAGTCGGAGGGCAAGTCGATCATGCTGCCATCGTCCGGGATGGCCAGCCCCGTTGGGCTTACCGGGGCATTCAGCACGCTGAAAGAACGAAAAGTGATGCGCGGTTGGTCGTGCCCAACGATTCTGTAGCTGATCCCGACGAAGATATGAAATTGCAGTTTTCGGCTGCCATCAGGTCGATCCGTTATGGCTGCCTTGAATTTATCCGGAGCATCAGCCCATCGGAGTCCATAGGGATAGGGCACATTTGGGAAGATCAATTCACCGAGAATAACTGGTGCAGCGCGCAATCGCCTTTTGAAGCGCTCCCGCGCAGCAGCATATCCAGCGGGCCATGCTTGGCGATGGCGGCGGAACAAATCGCCCAGGGCTCTCCCCGCTTGAATAGTCGGTAGGTGTCCACATAGCGAGCGATGTCGGACGGCTTGCCGCTCGCCGCGAATATCCGAATGGTCGCCTCGACGTGCGCCAGGTCGGAACGGGCTTGGGCTAGTTGGCGCTCATAGAGTTTGATCGAAGCCGCGATCTGAGCGCGCTTGCGAGCCAACGTAGTGACGGTTCGGATTTCGGGCATCGGCAAAGCGAAACGGCCAAGACCAAAGCCGCGAGCGCACAGGTAGAGCTTTTGGTTCGGTCTTGGCCGGCCACGCAGAGAGCCCCCCGCTGGTGCCAAAGACTATAGCCGTTACAACTTTCGGCTTACTTGACGTCGGTCTTGAACTTGAATGTAGGACTAACCTAGCCCTTCTTATTCACCCGAATTAGGCAGTTGAGCGACGGATGTAGCGGAAAGCCGCAATTCGATTCA
>JBAUYV010000112.1:0-28445 GCA_049584975.1 Xanthobacteraceae bacterium
GAAGGTGGACGTCAACCGGATTACCGAGGGCGACATCGATGTGGCCGACGCGCTCCTCTCGCACGCCGCCGATGCCAGCATCGATTTCATCGTGATGGGAGGTTACGGCCATTCGCGCCTGCGCGAATTCGTGCTCGGCGGCGTGACCCGCTCGATCCTGCGCTCGATGACCGTGCCGGCGCTGATGTCGCACTGAATCAGGGATTAGGGATTAGCAAACGGAAGACCGCCTCGATCTTCCGGCTACTGATCGCTCACCACTGTCTGCACGACGAGGCCGCGGGCGCGCGCGTCGGCGACGCCGAGCGCGCGCAAGGCGACGAGCGTCAGCGACTGAATTACGTCGCACCCTGCGGCCTCGGGCGCCAGCGGACCGACGAGGCCCTCGACGAGCAGGCCGACCAATGCCGCGGCCGAAAGGGCGGCGTCCTGTTCGGGCAAATGCTTGCCGGCCGTCGCCGCTGCGATCAGGGAGGAAAATTCGGCGGCGAGGCCTTTGCGAAAGGCAAGGCGCGCAGAATCGAGCTCGGCATCGACCGGCTCGGCGATCGCCGCGAAGGTGAGCCGCCGGTCGCGCAGCGCCCGCGCTGCGAAGGTCATGATCGCCGCCGAGAGCGCCGAAAGCGGTCCCGGCGCCACGTCGGCAGCGCGGCGCAAAGCAGCGATCTCGCGGTCGGCGATTTCCTCAAGCACCGCCGCCACGAGATTGGTCTTGCCGGGGAAATAGCGATAGACCGTGCCCGCCGCGATCCCGGCCTTGAGCGCCACGGGTACGATCTGAACCGCCGCCATGCCGCCTTCGCTCGCCGCCTGCCGCGCCGCCGCGATGATCGCGGCATGCCGGGCGGCGAGCCGGCGCGTGACATTCTCGGTGCGTCGATAGGGCATCGTGAGCTTTGGGAGTCGCAAATCGGATCTAAATAAGTGAACCATGATTCAGCCGAGGCAGCAATCCTGCGCGCATTTTGTCCCAATGTGCGCTTTGGCCTTTGGCGCCGCTCTGCCGTCTGGCATACCGAGGACCAACAATCGCCAAGGAATAATCGCCAAGGGGAGGAGTGCTTATGATCGGCAAATCCATTTTCGTTGCGGCCATCGCGGCGGCGGGTTTGAGTTTCGCCACAGCCGCGCCAGCGAACGCCCAAGCCTATCCGTCGCACCCGATCATCATGGTCGTGCCGCTCGCTCCCGGCGGATCGACTGACGTGCTCGGCCGCATCATGGCGCAGGCCATGAGCCAAAAGCTCGGCCAGCCAGTGGTCGTGGAAAATACCGCAGGCGCCGCCGGCACCATCGGCGTCACCCGCGCCGAACGCGCGGCGCCGGACGGCTACACTGTCCTTTGGGGCATGTGGGGAACCAACGTAGCGAACGGCGCCATCTACAATCTCGGCTTTGACCTCCTCAACGATTTCGAGCCGGTCGCACTGGTCGCCACGCAGCCCTTCCTGATCGACGCGCGCAAGACCATGCCGGCGAACAATCTGAAAGAACTGGTCGCGTGGCTGAAGGCAAACGCCGACAAGGCGACCATGGGCAATTCAGGCGTCGGCTCGCCAAGCCACGTGGCGGGCGTGCTGATGGAAAACATGGTGGGCGCGAAGTGGCAGATGGTATCGTACCGCAGCGCCGGTTTGGCGACGCAGGATCTGCTCGCCGGCACCATCGATGTCCTGCTCGACACGCCGGCGGTTTCGCTGCCGCACGTGCGCTCGGGAGATCTCAAGAGTTACGCGGTCACGGCCAAGAGCCGCCTCGCCGTCGCGCCCGAAATTCCGACGACCGACGAAGCGGGGCTGCCGGGATATTACTTCTACTTCTGGCACGCCATGTGGGCGCCGAAAGGCACGCCGAAGGACATCATTGCCAAGCTCAGCGAAGCCGCCATGGCGGTGCTCGCCGATCCGGGAACGCGCAAGAAACTCACCGATCTGGCGCAGGAGATTTATCCGCCAGACCAGGAGACGCCTGAGGCGCTGCATGCATTCCAGAAGGCCGAGATCGAGAAGTGGTGGCCGATCATCAAGGCGGCCGGCATCAAGGCGCAGTGATCCGCCGGCGGTTCAGCGGTTCTTCTCCGCCAGCGATTTCGCCCGGATCTTGGCGAGCGTCGTCGCCGGCGTGATCGCCTCGGGGTCGATCTTCAGCCGAATGATCGCCGGTTTACCGCTCGCCTGCGCCTCCTTGAACGCCGCGGGGAAATCTTCCGTGCGCTCGACTGAGACGCCATGGCCGCCGAAGGCGCGGGCATAAGCGGCAAAATCCGGATTGCGCAGGTCGGTCGCCGAAATGCGGCCCGGATATTCGCGCTCCTGGTGCATGCGGATGGTGCCGTACAGGCCGTTGTCGTTGATGATGATCGTGATCGGCAGGCCGTATTGCACGGCGGTGGCGAATTCCTGGCCGTTCATCAGAAAATCGCCGTCGCCCGCGATGCACACCACCGCGCGATCGGGATAGAGCCGCTTCATGGCGACCGCGGCCGGGACGCCATAGCCCATCGAACCCGATGCCGGAGCAACATGCTGGCCGAAGCGGCGCATGCGAAAGAAGCGATGAATCCAGGCCGCATAATTGCCGGCGCCGTTGCAGATGATGGCGTCGGGCGGAAGATTCTCGCGCAGCCACACCATCACGGCGCCGAAATTCACCGCGCCCGGCTGTTCGGTCGGCTTCTCGGTCCATTCGATCCAATCGGCATGGGCGGCCGGCCCTTGGCCGCGCACCGTCGCTGGCAATTGAAGATTGTCGAGCGCAGCGGCGAAGGCCGTCGGCGTGGCGTGGATCGCAAGCTGCGGGCTGTAGACGCGGCCGAGTTCTTCGGCGCCCGGATGCACATGAATGAACGGCACCTGCGGCTGCGGAATGTCGAACAGCGTGTAACTCTGCGACGGCAATTCGCCAAGCCGCCCGCCGACGACAACGACCAGGTCGGCGCCCTTGACGCGTTCCAGGAGCTTTGGGTTCGGCCCGATGCCGAGATCGCCGGCGTAACAAGGGTTATACGAATCGAACAAATGCGCACGCCGGAACGTGGTAGCGACCGGCAACGAATATTTCTGCGCGAATCGTCCGACGGCATCCGACGCCGCCTGCGACCAGCGGCTGCCGCCGAGCAGCATGATCGGCGCGCGCGCAGCCGACAGCATTGCGGCGAACTTTTTCATTTCGTCCGGGCCCGGCGACGTTTCAACGAGCGCAAACGGCTGTGCGTCGGGCACAGCGATACGTTCGATCAGCATGTCTTCGGGAATGCTGACGACGACCGGACCCGGCCGTCCATTGGCGGCCGTATAGAATGCGCGCGACACGATCTCGGGCACACGCGCGGGATCGTCGATCTCGGTGGTCCATTTGGTCATCGAGCCGAAGAAGGCGCGGTAGTCGACTTCCTGAAACGCCTCGCGCTCGTGCATCTCGCGGGCGACCTGCCCCACGAACATGACGAGCGGCGTCGAGTCCTGCTGCGCGATATGGATGCCGTGCGAGGCGTTGGTGGCGCCCGGGCCGCGGGTGACGAAGCACACTCCGGGGCGGCCGGTGACCTTGCCGATTGCCTCCGCCATCATGCAGGCGCCACCTTCCTGTCGGCAGACCGTGACATTGAGGTCGCTGTCGTGGAAGGCATCGAGGACCGCGAGATAGCTCTCGCCGGGCACGCAGAAGACATGGCGCACGCCGTGAATGCGCAATTGGTCGACCAGAACCTCGGCGGCGGTGCGCATGTTGTCTTTGGCGCGCATGGGCGTCTCCTTAGAGTCTTTTTGGCGTTTACTTAGCGTATCAATAGCGCATGTTCGGGAAGGCCGGGAACCGGCTTCCGGTCGGGCGGTAGAAGAGGTTAAGAGGATCGGAGCATCGGTTTGAACGAGCAAGCGGGCAACCAGGACGAAGTCTTGGCCTTTCTCGCCGACCCGGAAAATCACGGCGGCGAGAAGGTGAAACGCATCGATACCCACGCGGCGTCGGTGTTCCTCGCCGGCAAGCGCGCGCTCAAGGTCAAGCGCGCGGTGCGCTTTCCTTTTCTCGACTATTCGACGCTGGCCAAGCGCAAGCAAGCGTGCGAGGCCGAGCTTGCGGTCAACGCGCCCTATGCGCCCGAAATCTATCGGGGCGTCGTCGCCATCACCCGCGAGCCTGACGGCAAGCTGGCGATTGGCGGGAACGGCACACCGGTGGAATGGGCGGTCGAGATGCGCCGCTTCGACGAGAAGCGCACTCTCAATCGCCTCACCGGCGAAATCAACGAAGCGCTGGCCGATGCGCTTGGCCGGGCCGTCGCCGAAGCCCATGCGCGGGCCCAACCGATCGAAGGTGCGCCGTGGATCACGGCAATCGGCTCCTATATCGGCGAACACGCTGAGGCGTTCCGGAAGTACCCGGAGCTTTTTGCCCGCGCCGAAATCGACACCTTGGAACGTCTGGGTCGTGCCGCTTACGAGCATATCTTGCCGCTTGTGCGCGACCGCGGCAGGCGCGGCCTGATCCGCCGCATCCATGGCGACCTGCATCTCGGCAACATCGTGCTCATCGACGGCAAGCCGGTTCTGTTCGATGCGATCGAGTTCAGCGAAATCATTGCTTCGGGCGATGTTCTGTACGACCTCGCCTTCTTGCTGATGGACCTGCTCGAGCGCGGCCTGCCGCTGCCGGCGAACGTCGTGCTCAACCGCTACCTCGCGCAGACACACCGCATCGAAGACCTCGATGGACTTGCGACCTTGCCGTTCTTCCTTTCGCTGCGTGCGGCCATCCGCGCCATGGTCACGGCAGCGAGGATGGAGCGCGCGGCTGAGGCGCAGCGCGGCGCCATCGCAGAGTCGGCGCGCGCCTACTTCGGCTTTGCCGAGCGCGCCATTACGCCGCCCGCTCCAAGTTTGGTCGCCGTCGGCGGTCTCTCCGGCACCGGCAAGACGCGGCTCGCCCGGATGCTGGCGCCGCACATCGGGCCCATGCCGGGCGCGGTCATCGTGCGCTCGGATGTGGAGCGCAAGGTGCTGTTCGGCGTCGGCGAGACCGACAAGCTGCCCGGCGAGGCCTACACGCCCCAAGTGACGGAGCGCGTCTACGCCGTCCTGCTCGACAAGGCGCGCCGCATTCTCGCCGCCCGGCATTCGGCCATCGTCGATGCGGTGTTTGCGCAAGCGCACGAACGCGCCGCGTTTGCCGCCGCGGCGAAAGCGGCCGGCCTTCCGCTGCGCGGGCTGTTCCTCACCGCGGATCTGCCGACCCGGCTCGCCCGCGTCGGCGCCCGCGCGCGCGACGCTTCCGATGCCGATGAGAAAGTGGCGCGGGCGCAGGAAAGCTACGACCTTGGCCCGCTCGATTGGACGCAAATTGACGCATCCGGGACGCCCGAAGACACCTCGTCCCGAGCCTTGGCTGCACTGGATTGACGAGGCTTGCCTGAGCCGACATAAAGCGGGCGCCGGACTCGGCGCTCGCAAGCGGGGCGTGACGACAAAGGATTGATTATGGCGACTAGTGCATCGGCATTGGCTGGCATCGAACACCCGGAAGCGCCTACACGCCGCGATTTCCTCTACATCGCAACCGCCGCCGTCGGCGCGGTGGGCGCGGCCGCGACCCTGGTGCCGCTGGTCGACCAGATGAACCCCGATGCTTCGACGCTTGCGGCCGGCGGACCCGTGGATGTCGACGTGAGCAAGATCGCGGAAGGCTCGCAGATCGTCGTGCGCTGGCGCGAGCGGCCGATCTGGATCTACCACCGCGCGCAGCAGTCCCTGCAGACGCTGCAGAGCCAACAGGACATCTCGCTCCTGTCCGACCCGAATTCGGCGGAGCCGCAGCAGCCGCCCTACGCGGTCAACTGGCACCGCTCGCTCAAGCCGGAGTTCGGCGTACTGGTCGGCATCTGCACGCACCTGGGCTGCATTCCGCTGTTCTACCCGGCCCCGAGCGCGACTTCGCCGGTGGCCAATTGGATCGGCGGGTATTTCTGCCCCTGCCACGGCTCCAAATACGATGCCGCGGGCCGCGTCTATAGCGGCGTACCGGCGCCCTACAATCTGCCAGTGCCGCCGCACCGCTACCTCAACGACACCACAATCCGGATCGGCGAGAACGACCCCAGCGCCACGGCCTGGAGCTTTGACTCGATCAAGCAGCTCTAGCCCTACTCCGTACAGAGGAGACGCTGCGCGGGGGCGAGCGTTATCTGGGAATGAAACTTAGGCTGCCTCAGCGGATCGGGCTGTTTCGTCTCTCGCTCATTGCAGTTCTCGTCGGCCTCATTACCGGTTTCGGCGCCGTTCTTTTCCGCGCCCTCATCGGCCTCATCCACAACGTGGCCTTTCTCGGCTCGTTCACGATCGCCTATGACGCCAGCGTATTCACGCCGCCGAGTCCATGGGGCGCGTTCGTCATTCTGGTGCCGGTCATTGGCGGACTGTTCGTCACCTTTCTGATCACCAATTTCGCGCCGGAAGCGCGCGGCCACGGCGTGCCCGAAGTCATGGACGCCATCTACTACAAGGATGGCGTGATCCGGCCGGTTGTGGCGCTGATCAAATCGCTCGCGTCCGCGATGTCGATCGGCACCGGCGCCGCCGTCGGCCGCGAAGGGCCGATCATTCAGATCGGCGCCGCGCTTGGCTCCACGCTCGGCCAGGTAATCCACATGGCGCCGTGGCAGCGCATCACGCTGGTCGCCTGTGGCGCCGGGGCCGGCATCGCCTCGACCTTCAATACGCCGATCGGCGGAGTCATGTTCGCCATCGAACTGATGATGCCGGAATTGAGTGCGCGCACGTTCCTGCCCGTGGCGCTCGCTACCGGCACCGCCACCTTCATCGGCCGTATCTTTTTCGGCATTCATCCGGCATTTGCGATTCCGGCGGAGCTGCTGACCTCCGAGCATCCGGCGACCTTTGCGGCGCTCATTCTCTTCGCGCTTCTTGGCGGCTTTATCGGACTGGCGGCGACGGCGTTCATCCGCGGACTGAGCTTTGCCGAGGATTTGTTCGAGCATATCGGCAATCCCTATGTGCGGCACATCACCGGCATGCTCGGGCTCGGTATTCTGATCTACGTGCTGTTCCGCACCGCCGGCCACTACTACGTCGAGGGCGTCGGTTATTCCACGATCCAAGGCATTCTCACCGGCGACCTCGGCTTCCCGGCGCTGCTGCTTTTGCTCTTCGTCGCAAGACTCTGCGCCACCTCCACAAGCCTTGGTTCGGGATCGTCGGGAGGGATTTTCTCTCCATCGCTGTTCATGGGCGCCACGATCGGCGGGGCGTTCGGCGCCTTGGTCAACTCCATTCATGCGGTGGAGGGCGTGTCGGTCACCACCGCAGCCATCATCGGCATGGCCGCCATGGTCGGCGGCGGCACCGGCGCGGCAATGACTGCCGTCACCATGATTTTCGAGATGACGCGCGACTACGACTTGGTGATGCCGAGCATCGTGGCAGTCGCGCTTGCCCTCGGCGTGCGGCGGCTCTTGTCGCAGGAGAACATCTACACCATCAAACTGGTCGGCCGCGGACACTTCGTGCCCAAGGCGCTGCACGCCAACATGTTCCTGGTTCGGCGCGCCGGTGAAGTCATGGAACGCAACGTCACGGTCCTGCCGGCCGACGCGGATTTCGATGCTTTCCTGCGCCAGCACGCAGCCGAAGATGGCTTCAAACACGTCGTGGTAATGCGCGGCAATCGAATTGCGGGTGTGGTGCGCGTCAATACCAGCCTGCGGCGCGGCATCGAGGCAGCCTATTCGGGCGTGCGCTTCGGCGACATCGTACAGCGCAATTTCACGCTCGCGCGCGAGACCGACATCGTGTTCGACGTGGTGCAGCGCATGGCGCGCCGCAACGCGGCTATGGCAGTGGTAACGACGGCCGACGGCCGCTGGCGCCCTGGACAGATCGTCGGCATCATCTCCAAGGAGCACATCGCCGACTCTGTCGCAGAGAGCATCAAGCCGTTCGGGCCGTGATCACGGTGCGGCGGATCGATCACGCCCGTCCCGCGTCCACGCAGGGGTGCTTTCCAGCCTTCGCTCGCCCATAATGGCTCATGGCCTTCGACATCCGCAGCCTGGCCATCGCCACGTCCGGGTTCTGCGCTTTCGTCAATCTCTATACGCCCCAGGCGCTTCTGCCCGAGCTTTCGCAAGAGTTCGGCGTCAGCGCCGGCGAAATCTCTTGGCTGATGACGGCAGGCACCGGCGCGATTGCGCTGACCGCGCCGTTCGCCGGCGTGCTCGCCGATATGGTCGGCCGCAAACGGCTGATCACCGCCGCCATGTTCGGCGCGGTGGCGCCGACCTTGATTATGACCATGGTGGGAAGCGTGCCGGCTTTTGCCTTCTGGCGCTTCGTGCAGGGGATCATGCTGCCCCCGATCTTCACCGTCGCGGTGGCCTATATCGGCGACGAGTGGCCGGCGGCGGACGTTCCGCGCATCGCCGGCATCTACATATCCGGCACCAGCATTGGCGGCTTCTGCGGCCGGTTCATTCCCGCCATGCTGTCCGATCTGATCGGCTGGCGGCTCGCCTTCTCCGTGGTCGCGCTGCTTACACTGGTGAGTGCGATCATCGTGGCGCTGACGCTCCCTCACGAGCAGAGATTCGTGCGCTCGGGCGGGCTTGCCGACTCACTCAAGCAGATGTTGCGCCACCTGCGCGACCCGCAGCTTGTCGCCACCTACGCCATCGGCTTCGGGGTCCTGTTCAACTTCATTGCCACCTTCACCTATGTGAGCTTCCACTTGGCAGCGCCGCCATATCTGTTCTCGCCGACGTTGCTTGGGGCGCTGTTCCTCACCTACCTGGCCTCGAGCCCGATCGTGCCGTGGGTCGGACGCGCCATCGCGCTGTTCGGGCGGCGGCCATTCGTGCTCGGCGTCATCGCGTTCTGGATTGTCGGTGTCTTGCTGCTGCTGGCGCCGCCGGTCAGCGTGATCATGACCGGGCTGACGCTTTGCGCCGTCTGCGGCATGGTGTGCCAGGCGGTATCGACCGGCTACGTGACGCTCACGGCCAAGGAGGGACGCTCGTCGGCCGTCGGCCTCTACGCCACGAGCTATTATGTGGGCGGCAGCGCGGGGGCGTTTCTTGGCGGCCTCGCGTGGACTTTTTCCGGCTGGGGCGGCTGCGTCGCCACCATTGTCGTCATGCAGGTTATCATCGCGATAATCGTCGCGCTCATGTGGCGATGAAACTATTTGAAAATGGAAAATCCGAACGAGTGAGAAGGGGAACGCCATGGTGTCGGAGAGCCAATTTTCTTTTCTGCGGTCGATCGATACGCCGACCGTCTGCAATCTGATCGAGATCGTAGCGCCGGAGCGGCGCGGCGCCGGCTACACGGTGACCCACCTCCACTGCCCGTTCCCCGATCTGCCGCCCATGGTCGGCTTCGCCAAGACGGTGACGATCCGCGCCCGCGACGCGGTCGGCGGACCGAGCTACATGCAAAAGCGCCTCGAATATATCGACTATGTCGCCGCCGAACCGCGCCCCAGCGTGGTGCTGATCCAGGATCTCGACGAGCCCGCCGGCTACGGCGCGTTCTGGGGCGAAGTGCAGACCAACCTGCACAAGGCGCTCGGATGCCTCGGCACCGTGACCAACGGGTCGGTCCGCGACATACCGGCGGTGGCGCTCGACTTTCAGATGCTCGCCGGCTCGATTACGCCGTCGCATGCCTATGTGCACGTGGTCGATTTCGGAATTCCAGTCGTCATCCACGGCATGGCGGCGAAAAGCGACGACCTCATCCATGCCGACCGCCACGGCGCCGTCGTCGTCCCGGTCGACAAGATCGACGCCATGCAGGCGGCGCTCGATGGCCTCATGAAACAGGAAGCGCGCATCATCCAGGCCGCACGCGCTCCCGGCGCAACGGTTGAGTCGATCAAGGCCGCGATTCGCGGTTAACCTGATGGGGCGCGGACGGGGCCTTGTTTGGTCGGGCCGAATTGCGTGCGTGGCCCCATTATGATTGAATCCCGCAAAACCCGCGCCTGGAGCCAACGCCTATGGCCATAACCATTTGTCCGGTTGCGCCAACCTTTGCTGCCGAAATCGGCGATGTCGATCTGTCGAAGCCACTCGATCCGTCCGAGATTAGCGAAGTCAAAGACACCTTCACCAAATACGCGGTGCTGATCTTCCCCGACCAGCATCTCTCGCAGGATCAGCACCTGGATTTCGCCAAATACTTCGGTCCGCTCGAGACCACGATCGCGCTTTTTCGCAAAGATGCGAAGCTGCGCGTGCGCAAGGAATTCGCCGACGTATCCAACCTGGACCCGGAAAATCAGATGTGGGGCAAGGACTCGCGGCAACGTATGTTCCAGCTCGGCAACCGGCTCTGGCATACGGACAGCTCGTTCAAGCGGCTGCCGGCGCGGGCGTCGCTCCTCTATGCGCGCTTGATACCGCCGATCGGCGGGCACACGGAGTTTGCCGACGAGCGCGCCGCCTATGATGCGCTGCCGGAAGCAACAAAAAGCCGCATCGACTCGCTCGTGGCGGAGCATTCGATCTTCACTTCCCGCGCCCGCCTGGGCTTTTCCAATTTCAGCGACGAGGAACGTCAGGGCTTGCCGCCGGTCCCGCAGGTGCTGGTGCGCACGATTCCGGAATCCGGACGCAAATCGCTCTACCTCGCCTCCCATGCGGGCCGCATCTTCGGCATGCCGGAGCCGGAGGGCCGCGCCCTCATCGAGGAACTGGTCGCCCACGCCACCCAACGCCAATTCGTCTACACCCATCGCTGGCGGGTCCACGATCTGGTCATTTGGGACAATCGCTGCACCATGCATCGCGGAACCGATTTCGGCGATCTGCGCTGGAAGCGCGACATGCAGCGCGCCACCGTATCCGACGTCGCTAATTCCTGCGAGCAGGCGGGCGTTGCGATCGAGGCCGCTTAGGAATCAAACAAGAAGAAATGAACCAAGCGCGTGTCGCGACGAAGCGGCGTGCCCTTCCCTCTCGCCGCCACTCTCCGCAAGCCGTAAGCATCCCGCATGAGTGCGCCCAAGGAAACAAACACGCCGGTCGCAATCGTCGGCGGCGGTCCCGTCGGCCTCGTGCTGGCGTTGCTTCTCGACTTTCACGGCATGCAGTGCACGATCTTCAACACCGAGCCGCATTCCCGCTGGCATCCCAAGGGCAACGGCCAGAACGCCCGCACCATGGAGCTGGCGATTATCTGCCACTTGACAAAAACTCTCAGCCATGGCAATATCCTCCTACGCTTGAAGCTGAGAGATAGCCGCCATGGCAAAACGTCCTAAACCAGTCCCGCAGATGACCGTTCGGCAGTTCGAGGATCGCTTTCCTATCGGTGACGACGAAGCCTGCTTTCATTACCTGATCGCCCGCCGTTGGCCGCAGGGCGTCGCCTGTCCGCGTTGCGACAATACCGACCTTTACGACGCTTCCAGCTACAAGCCCTTCCACTGGCAATGCAGAGCCTGTGCACCGCAGGGCTATCGGTTCTCTTGTCTCTCCGGGACGATCTTCGAGAACACCAAGAAGCCGCTCCGCGACTGGTTTCGCGTCGCTCATTTCATGTTCGCCAGCAAGAAGGGAATGAGCGCCCTGCAAATTCAGCGCATGATGGGTTTCGGGAGCTACGAGACGGCCCATTCCATGTGCCACAAAATCCGCGCGGCGCTGATCGCCCCGGAAGTCAAGCTTGGCGGCATTGTCGAGGTTGATGAGACCTATATCGGCGGCAAGAATAAGAACCGCCATTGGGACAAGAAAAAGGGAAAAGGCGGCAAAGTGGCGATCATCGGTGCTGTCGAGCGCAAAGGCAACGTTGTGACCCGGGTGCTGCGAACCGTTGACGGAGTCAGCATCGCCAACTTCATCAATGAAGCCGTGTCTGAAAAGGTTAGCTTGCTCGCGACCGATGCTTGGCGCGGCTATAAGCCTTTGGATGACAAATATCCGCACGAATCCGTTGACCATCACCGCAAACAATATGTCGTTGGTGCGGTCCACACCAACACGATTGAGGGCTTCTGGTCGATCTTCAAGCGCGGTGTTGTCGGCACGTTCCACAAGATGAGTGCCAAATATATGCCGCTCTACGTCGCCGAATTCCAGTTTCGCTATAACAACCGCATGAACCCCGACATGTTCGGGACGGCGATAGCAGGCTGCTGAGGCGTGGTCACTGGCATCCGTCTCAGCTAGAGACAAACGACGCCAGCGAGCCTCTACAATTGGAACTTCCGTTTCCGTAGTCGGGAAACGGCTCATAGGGTTTTGTCCTTGTATTCCGTTGCCATTACCCTGACCAACTGAAGAGCCTTAGGAACGTCAACGGTATGCAACCAGATATTGCGATAAAGTGATTTCCCGTTGGCATCCGTTGAATCCATCTGGCCGCCGTTCAACCTAAATCTAATTTGGTCTCCGCGTTCTTTTATCGGCTCGCTAGGAGCGTGCCAAAGCGGTGGGCACCCGTATAACTGCACGTAGCCGCCGATTTTTCCTGCATAAATGCTGGTCTTCTCTTGAATGGGCACCCCGCTCAGCGAACGGCCGAAGGGCGTCTCCGCATTCTCAGCGCGAGCTTTGTTGGCAACATCTATCAGCGACGACCACCCTAAATTCTCTAAGTGTTGGAATGGAACATCATAGAACCTGTCGGCCGTTGCTTTCGGAGCTGCTGACGCCTTTTTGCGGCCTCCAAAATATTGACCGATAGCATTCCACCATATTGCGATGGGCAACGTGACGACGAACAGGCCAACGAAAACAAAACCAGACGCCAATTCGCCTTCACGGAAACTGTCGGCCGCCTCAAGAAAAAACACAAATAAGGCTATGCCAGCTATGACCCACCGGATCGCGGGCATGAAGCGGTCAGGGATCAGAGCGTCCGACATGAATAGGGGCCGCCAAAATCTCACATTGCGCGAGCCGCTCATAACGGCCTCGCCATGAGCGGCCCAGGTAGAGCACCACTATGGCGGTGACTTTCTACCTTTGTCAAGTGGCAGATAATCGCCGGATTTCTTCGTACCTATAACAGAGACATTTGTCAAGACAATAGTTGCGCCCGCAGTGACGATTTCAACCGGTCGCGAAAATCGCTTACCATCGTACCGGGAGACGTCGTGGGGTAACCCCGCCCGCTAGACCATGATCCGGTCGGATCATGGTCTAGATTTTTCGCTGGAGCATGATCTTTTCGGAAAACCGGTATCCACTTTTCCGGATCATGCTCGAAGCGGCACGAGAGCGTCTGGGATGGTCGATTACTACAAGATCGTTGCGCGCTCCGTTGCGGCGCTTGATCCCGATACGGAGGCCGCGCGGCAGGCGCTTTACGAACGCGCGCGCGCGGGCCTCGCCAAACAATTGTGCTTGAAAACCCCGCCTGTACCCAGCGACAGCATTCGCGTCGAACTTTCTGCATTGGAAGACGCGATCGCAAAGGTCGAAAGCGAGGCCTGGAGCAAACGATACGAAATCAAAGACAAGAAAGAAGCCGCGGGATCAGATAACGCGCGCGCAAGGCCGAAGCGAAGCGCCGCCTTCCATTTTGTTATATCAGCACTCTTATTGGCCGCCAGCGCCGCCTATTTCGTCCTTTGGATGCGCTTTTCCGGATCCGGCAACGTCGCGACCGCGCTGGTGCTTTTGTTGGTGTTCGCGCTCCCGGCCGCTTTTGTCTTTGTCTTCGCGATCTATCCGATCTTGTCGCCGCTGCTGTGGCTGCTGCGGTGGCTCAACAAAAAATCGCTGCAGCGGCTCGTTGGCGGCGAAATCGCCGCCAATGCCGCGGGCGCCACGGTCCTGAGCGCCGTGCTGTGCGCGGCCGGCGCTTTCGAAGCGCCGGGCTTATTTTCATGGTGGGCCGCCGGCTGGTGCTGGATCGGATGGGTTTTTCTGCTGACCCTCGACCCCGGGATCGTCGGCATCGTCCGCGCCTGGCTGAGCAGCCTGCAGCGCAACAAGGCCTCGCCTGCGGCAGGCCCAAAAAGCCCGTCAACAAAGGGATTCCTCCGCTGGGGATCGAGCCGCAAACTCAGGGCGCCTGACCCTGAAAACAGACTAAGCACCGCCGCCTAGTAGGAGCTTGGGCGAACAGACACCAGATTTAGTGGAGAAATGGGATCTAGCGGAGGAAAAATGTCATCCCGGCGCAAATTCCGCTGATCAGAAAGATCCAAACAAACAATTCGCGCCAGTTAATGGCCGGCTCAAACGTCTCGCGTTGGCGACGATACGCCATCATACCCCCCTACAAACACACCCGACCCGAGGCGAATTAACTCCGGTAAATACGGCGAGGAAATGACCTACGTCCGCGGTATTAAGAAACCGGCCGCCTTGACTACGCCGACCGGCGGTATCATTCAGACTCTAATGGATAAAAGCGACGACGATAAGCGCGAAGTCATCAAACGCCTGGAAGCGTGGGGCGAGCGGTTTTATGGCCGAAATGCGTCCCGGCCCGCGCCTGACACGCTCGCGGGGAAAGTCTCAGCGCTTTTGCAGCGGCTCGTCCGCAAAGCCGACGACGCCTAGACCATGATCCGATCCGGTTGAATCGGATCATGGTCTAGATTCTTCGCTGGAGCATGATCTTTTCGGAAAACCGGTATCCACTTTTCCGGATCATGCTCTAAAAACTCTGTTGCATTGCAAAATGTGGCAAGGTGGTTGGAACGGCAGTTCCGATCATTTGAAGTGTTTCAACGCCGCGCGGCAAGCCGGCGATACCTTGCGCCGGTTGGCAATCAGGCAATGGGCGACCCGCTCGCGATCGGGAATGAATTGCCCGCAAACGACCTGGGCGTCTTGCATGCACGCCTGCTGATCCTGCTGCGCATCGGCCTTGGCGGCGAGCGACGACATCCCAAGACTAAGAGCAACACCAAGCACGGTCAGCGTAAGCACGGCGTGAATTCTCATGGAACCCCCAGTTTCGCCGCCACTCTTTTTACTCATGGGCAGCGCGTTGAATTTGAACCCAGATCGAACGAATCAGCTTTAGCGACTTTCAGATTACGGCACAATGTCTGTAAGTAACACCTGAAACGGCCAAATAAGCGGGCCGCTTTTGCCCTCAACTTATGCGGTCGGGATGTGCTCCGGCCATCTCCAAAGGCTGAGTTCGCTGTTCCTCGACGCTTCACGCGCCGGCCTTGCGCGCAATCGCGCGTTCCAGAAACAGCGCCGCTTCGAGGGCGGTGCGGTCGCGGCCGAAGCGGCCGACGATCTGTACGCCGAGCGGCAACTCGTTCTCATAAAGCCCCGGCACGTTCACGCACGGCGCGCCCATCAGCGTCCACAATCGGTTGAAGGCCGGATCGCCGGTCGCGCCGAGCCCATGCGGCGCGGCGCCGGGCGCCGACGGCGTGAGGATGACGTCGTGGTCCGCCATGGTGTCGGCGAGCACCTGACGCGCGCGGCTGGCGATGCGGCGCGCCGCGTCATACTCGTCCGCGGTGATGGCCGCGGCGCGATCGAGCTGCTCGCGCAATTGTTTGCCGATCATGTCGCGGTGGCGATCGTACTCGAACGCTGTCGAGCGAAACGTTTCGTAGTCCTGAATGGCGAACTGCGCCGACCACGCATTTTGCAGAAGCGGCGGCAGCGTCACTTCGGTGACCTTCGCACCGGCCGCCTCGGCAATGCGCGCCGCAGCTTCCAACGCGTCGCCCATGGCGGCGCTCGCCTGCGGCCACAAATGCGAACGCACCACCGCCATGCGCGGCGCCGACAGCGCGATGCGATCCACGCGCAAGTCGCGCTCGAAGATCGCCGCCGCCGCAAACGCGACATCGGCGACGCCGGCGCCGAACAGGCCGCCGGTGTCGAGATGCCAGGAAACGGCCTTCACGCCGACCAGCGGGATCAGCCGGTACGATGGCTTGAAGCCGGCGACGCCGCAGAACGCGGCTGGGCGGATCACCGAACCCGCGGTCTGCGTGCCGAACGCGATCGGCACCATGGCGGCGGCGACGGCGGCGGCCGAGCCCGACGACGAGCCGCCCGGCGTATGCGCGCTGTTGTGCGGATTGCGCGTCGGCGAGGGAACCAGCGAGGCAAATTCGGTGGTCACGGTCTTGCCGATGACGACGCCGCCGGCGCGCCTGGCGAGCGCCACGGCGGTGGCGTCGGCGCGCGGCCGATAGCCAGCGTAAATCGGCGAGCCGTATTGCGTGGGGAAATCGGCGCTGTCGTAAATGTCCTTGAATGCGAGCGGCAGACCGCGCAGCGGCGTTGCCGCAAGGTGCGGCTCGACGGCTGCGCGCCGCGCCGCATCGAGATCGAGCGCAACGAAGGCGCCGACTTCGTTCTCGCGCGCCGCGATCGCCTCGGCGCACAGCTCGATGACCGCGCGCGGCGTCAATTCGCCATCCTCGATGCGCCGCACAAGATCGAGCGCGGACAGCATCGGGTGCGCGCGAACCGTTCGTTCTTCCATGACAGCGCCTCCCCTGCGCACATCACGTATCAGGCATCGGGGATCGGGAGCAACTCACACCGTCATTGCGAGCGGGAGCGAAGCAATCGAGTGCTGCGGCGCCGTTCTGGATTGCTTCGTCGCTTTCGCTCCTCGCAATGACGACAGCGAAATGATGGGCCTGACGTCTGATCCCCAACACCCGTCATGGTTAACACGATGACCACATGTCGCGCGCGCAGCATTGAAGAGTCCTTAACGGAATTCCCCGCATTCTCTCTTTCATGACGGGTGGAGTTCGTAAGTTTCTTGTCGGCTCCGTCGTCCTCGCCGCACTGATCGCTGTCGCCGGTTGTAGCCATTATTTGTTTGCCGAACGCGAGCCATGGCGGCGTGAGGCCGAAGTGGCGTGCCTCAATTCCGGTGTCGTGGAGAGTGTGCCGGGACGCGTGCGCATCTCGTCGGTCGAGGGGCCGGGCGCATGCGGAATTGATTATCCGCTGCGCGTTTCCGTGTTGGGAGAACGTGAGCCGCTCAGCAGCGGACCACTTAGCTACGACGACGCGCCGCTGCGTCCGCCAAGCTCAATTCCCAACGGCGACATGCCGCAGCAATGGCCAAGCGTTCAGTCGAGCCCGCTGCCGCCGCCGCAAGGCGGCACTTCGCCTTACGGGCCGCCGCCACCTTATGGCCAACCACAATACAGTCAGCCGCAATACCGGCCGCCGCAATACGGAGCGCCACAATACGGCTCGCCCGCCTATGGCCAACCACAGTACGCCCAGCCGCAATATGGCTCTCCGCCATACAGTCAGCGGCAATCGGTTACGCTCGCGCAGCCGGGGCCGCCGCTTTCACTGGCGCCGCCGTCTGTGCCGCAGTCCATGCCGCCGCTCGGGCCGCCGGCGCCCGTGGTGACCGCGGCAGCCGGCCCCGTCGAAGTGAAGCCGCCGGCGACGCTCGCCTGCCCGATCGTCTCGGCGCTGGACAAATGGATCAGCGAGGCGGTGCAGCCCGCGGCGCTGAAGTGGTTTCGCCAGCCGGTCGTGGAGATCAAACAACTCGGCGGGTATTCCTGCCGCGGCATGAACGGCAATCCCAACGCGCACATTTCCGAGCATGCATTCGGCAACGCGCTCGACATCGCCGAATTCGATCTGGCCGACGGGCACAGGATCAGCGTGCAATATGGCTGGCACGGAACGCCGGAGGAGCAGGGTTTCCTGCACGACGTGCAGGGGGCGGCGTGCCAGGAATTCACCACCGTGCTGGCGCCGGGCGCCAACGTCTATCACTACAATCACATCCACGTGGATCTGATGCGGCGCACGAGCCGCCGCTTTATCTGCGAGCCGGGCGCCATTCCGGGCGAAGTCGCCGCTGCCCGCGCGCGGGCGCAATATGCCGCCCAACACCACTATCCCGGCGTCACCGGCTCGATCAAATCCAGGCTGTCGCGACCTTCGCCGACCTACTCGCGCGGCGATGACGATCGCCTGCCGGAGGCCGAGCCCGGCGACGATTGATTGGGCTTGAGCCGCTGGCGCTCAGCGTGCAGGCGGCGCGGTTATCGAAAGCGTGCGCGCGATGCGGAAACCGAGATCATCGTAGCGATCGTCAATGGTCGTTGCGTCGCGGTGCGCCACGCGCAGATTGTCCGAGGGTCTGTACCAGGAGCCGCCACGCATGACGCGGCGGTGGCAATCCGCGCTGGTCCAGACCGAGCCGTCGGCCGGCGCGCCGGCATAGTCGGGATGGGAGCAATCATCCACCCATTCCCAGACATTGCCGACCATATCAAACAAACCAAAATCGTTGGCCGGGAATTTGGCGACCGGCGCAGTCTCCTTTCCGTCCCATTCGCTGCCGCAATCGGCGCAATCGGCCATGGTCTTACCGTTCAGCCGGATATCGTCTCCCCATGGATAAAGCGTCGGCTCACCGCCGCGCGCTGCGTATTCGTATTCGGCTTCGGACAGCAGTCGATAGGTCTTGCCCGTCATCTTTGACAGCCAAGCCACGTAAATCCGCGCTTCCTCCCACGTCACGTTGATCACCGGCCGCGCGCCGCGGCCCCAGCCGGAGTCGTTGGTGCGCGGGCAATCCCCGTAGGCGACGCAGGTGTCCCATTCATCGAATGTCAGTTCGTCTCTTGCAACCGCGATCGGCTTGGCGATCGTAACCTGATGCGCGGGCGTGGGGCTGATCGTGTCCTGATGCTCGGGGCCGGCAGTGGCGGACGGTTTCTTGTCGGCGGGCGACGCACCCATGGTGAACGTGCCGGCCGGTATGACGACCATCTCCGGGCAAAAGTCTTTGCCTTCGCCGTGGGCGCATTCCCAGAAGCTATCGCCAGGTTTGAGCGCCTGCTCGCGCTCTGGGTTGAGCGTGTAAGGCCAGACGTTCGCCGCCACGAACGGGCGGTTGGCCGTCCACCAGCGCCATTGCTCCGCGATCGTTGCCTGATTCATCCAGCCGATCAGGCCGATGATGACGGCAATGAGCGATAAGTAAGTCGCAAGCTGCAGAATCCGCGTGCGGCGTTTGACATCCGCCTCGGCCTTGCGGCACGCGGCTATATAGTCCCGATCGATCTGATGGAGGCTCGCCGCAAGATCGGGCCGCGCCGAGAGCAACTCGGCCGCTCTCAGTCGATAGGTCTGGTGCACCAGCCAGGCGCGATTGCGATTATTTGCCACCCAGTCGCGGCTGGCGCGCTTGACGCCCTCCAACACGGCGAGCAGCGCGGAATCTTCGGTGAGCCAGCTGTCCAGAAGGCTCCACTGCCGCAGCAGCGCTTCGTGCGCCGGCTCGATGGTGGCCTCGCCGGTGTCCTTGCTGATGTCTGTGGCGAGCAGGCGCTGCTCGACGAGATTCTGAATGAGCGGCCGCGCTGCGGCCGGGATTTCCGAAAGCCGCGCGACACGGCGGCGCGGCTCACCGGTGTCGGGATCGATGCCCGCCAGCCACGGAATAAGCCCGCGGCGCAAGAGCCCAAGTCTCTCGACGCGATCCTTCGGGATTGCCGGATCGGCATCGGCTGCTTTCAACGCGCGCTCGACCGCCGCCTCGATCGAGCCCTTCACCCGGCCGAGAGCATCGTAATGGGAGAGCTTGAGACTGCCGCCCGCGTGGTACTCGCCGTAGAGCCGCTCCAACGTGAAGGCGAGCAGCGGCAGCGCATCCTTGGCGCCGCCCGCCTCGGTGTCGGCGAGCAGCGCATCGACGAGGGCTTCCTCGATTTCGAGAGCGCGCGCCGTTGCGTCCAGCCGCCGCGCCGGCCCTTTGATCACCTCCGCGTAGGAGCCCTTCGGCATCGGCGGCAAACTGTGCATGTACTGGCGCAGGCCCTCCAGCTCCGGCGCGAGTTGCAGCCGTTCGTATTGATCCGAGCGGATGGTGAACACCGCCATGACCGCAGGCGGGTCGTCCTTGAGCAGGTCGCGCAGCAGCGCAAGGAAAGGCTGCGCTTCTTCCTGCGCCTCGGCGAGAAACAATTCCTCGCCCTGGTCGATGGACAGCACCAGGGTCGGCAGCCCGGACTCAACGCCGTCATCGAGGACCGGCGGCGCCGCCTTTTGGGCGAGCGCTTGCAGCAGCGGCTTGAGTTTCATGGCGCCGGCTTTGATGGCCGCGCGCAAGTCGGCGCGCGCTACGGGTATCGCCGCCGCGGCGAAGGCGGCTTCGAGCGCCGCAAGCAAACCGGTTTCGCCAGAGATCGCCGCCCGCTCCGGCCGGATGATCGGCAGCGGCAGAAAATTGCGGTCGTCGCGCGCCAGCCGCGGCACCAGACCCGCACGCAGGAATGACGATTTGCCGGCGCCGGAAGCGCCGAGAATAACCAAGAGCCGCGGCGCCGTGGTCTCGCGCAAGCCACGCAGCCGGTCGAGCGCTTCCACGATCGGTCCGTCGCGGCCGAAGAAGATGCCGGCGTCTTCGGCTTCGAGCGGGCGCAGGCCGCGGTAAGGCGGCCGGTTCGGATCGCTCGCCGGCGGCCAGGCAAAAAACTTGGGATCGAGCCCGGCCTCCTCCAATCCGTGTTTGAGACGCTGCAGACCCTCGGCCGAAAAGTGCACATGCACTTCTTCGTGGGTGATCGGCAGCACCGCGCGCAGCATGACATGATCGCGCCCGGAAGCGAGCCGCACGATTTGCCAAGAGCCGGTAAGGTCTTCCGGAAGATCGTCGACGGACAGATCCTCTATCAGCACACCGAAGAGGCGCTTGTTGAGGTGGTGCGCCAAATTCAGCTCGCGCCGGCACCAGACCGACCCAAGCCAAGCCTTCGAGACGACGAACAGCACCGCTTCACAACGATTGGCCGCCTCGTTGAGCGCGCGTTCCCATTTCTCGCCCGCCGCAATGCCGCGGTGCGGGTCGAGATCGAGGAAGATTTCGTTTTTCCAGCCGTTATCGGCGAGCCAGTCGCGCACAGCGACCGCCTCGGCATTGTTGCTGCTCGAATGGCTCAGAAAGATGCGCGACACTCAAACCCACCCAAAGAAGCTTTACCCTCAATCCAAGCGTAAGGGCGCGGAGAGGGTTTGTCACGATTGCGGGTGGGAGGGTTCAGACTCCGCGCATCCGCAGCACCGGTTTGATGGCAAGTCCGGCCGAGGATTCTTGCGCCGCCTTGTTGATGTCGGCGAAGTCGTAGAACTTGACCATCTTCTCCATGGGAAACTTGCCGTCCATGATCAGGTCGACGAGTTTCGGGATGAACTCCTGCGGGATGCTGTCGCCTTGCACCACGCCGCGCACCACGCGGCCTTGCTGCAGGAACGGCATTTCGAACGACACTTCGCTGCCCTTGCGGGCGCTGCCGAGCAGCACGCAAGTGCCCGCAGGCATCAGGCATTCGGCCGCCTCGCGAAACACCGCGGGCACCGCCGACGTTTCCAGCGCGTAACGCGCCCCGCCGCCGGTGATCCGGCGGATCTCGCCGACGACGTCGCCGCAGGCTGCATGATTGATCGTGTGCGTGGCGCCGAGCTCGCGCGCAAGTGCCAGCCGCCGCTCGTGAACGTCCACGGCTATGATCGGATCGCAACCGGCAATTCTTGCCGCCATCAGCCCGCACAAGCCGACCGCGCCGACGCCGAACACCGCAAAGCTCTCGCCCGCGTTCGGCCTCATCACGTTGAGCACCGCGCCGGCGCCCGTTTGCCCGCTGCAGGCGAGCGGCCCGAGCAATTCGAGCGGTGCGTCGCCGCGCACCTTCACGGCATAGCGCTCCTGCGTCAGCGCAAAGGTGCCGAACGAGGATTGCTGAAAGAACGCGCTGTAGACCGGCGCGCCGTTCTGCGACATCAGCGTCGAGCCGTCGGCGCGCGTTCCGTTCGATTTCAGGCCGCGGCTGTGCATGCAATAGTTCGGCATGCGCTGCCGGCAATTATCGCACTCACCGCACCACGGATATGACATGACCACGTGATCGCCGGGCGCAAAGCCGCGGACGCCGCTGCCGGCCGCGTGGACGATGCCGGCGCCCTCGTGTCCGTACACGGCGGGGTACGGACTGTCGTAATAGCCGTCGCGAACGTGCAGGTCGGTCTGGCACATGCCGCTCGCCACGACGCGGACGATCACCTCATCGGCGCGCGGCTCGCAAAGCTCCAGCGTCTCGATGACGAAGGGAGCCGATCTTTCACGAACGACAGCCGCCTTGATCTGCATGGTCGGGCTCCGTGATCACTCCCATGATCATTCCCCTGCGCCAGCGTTCAATTGCCGCCGGTCGCCTGCATCTGCGCCAGCACGGCCGCGGTCGGCCAGCAATCCAGCTTCAGCCCGTTGCGCTTCTGATATTCGCCGAGCGCCGCACGGGTCAGCATCCCGGCCTTGCCGTCGATCTTGTCGTGATAGTAGCCGCGCGCCGTGAGGATGCGCTGCATGTGGTCGAGATCGGCGGTGGGAAGCTGCGCGACCTTGCCCCACAGCGTTTCGAACGGCCGCGGATCGAGAATGCGGTCGGCCAGATGGCCGACAAACAGGACGTACAGATCGGAGAAATTGTATTCCTTGATGGCGAAATAATTCTTCGTGGTCAGGAACGACGGACCGTAAAGGCCGGCCGGCTGCAGCAGCGAGGCGGTCTCGGCAAGCTCCGCGGGCGAAAGCTTGCGGCCATAGGCCAGAGCGAAACCGCGCTTGAGCCACTCGCCGATCGGCAGCGTGTGTTCGGAGACCCCGATGGTGCAATCGACATTCGCCGGCGGGTGCACCTCGTAGGCCCAGTGCACGCCGCGCTGCCAGCCTTCGCCGACCAACTGCTTGGCGGCGGAGGCGAGCGCATCGGGCACCGAGTTCCAGATGTCGGCGCGGCCATCGCCGTCGAAATCGACGGCGTATTTCAGATAATCCGACGGCAGGAATTGCGTCAGCCCCATGGCGCCGGCCCAGGAGCTGCGCATGTCGTCGAGCTTGACCTTGCCCTCGTCGAGGATTTTCAGCGCATCGACAAATTCCTCGCGGAATTTTTCCTTGCGCTTGCCCAGATAGGCTTGGGTCGCCAGCACTCGGATGGCGTTGCGCGTGTCGCGCGAGCGGCCGTAGTCGGTCTCGCGGCCAAAAATCGCCAGTACGATGGTGGGATCGACGCCGAACTCGCGCTCGATGGCGGTGAGCGTCGGGCGATACTGGTCGTAGAGCTTGCGGCCGTGCGCGGCGAGGCTCGCGATCATCGGCTCTTTCAGATAATCGGCCGGCGTCTGGACGAATTCGGCTTGTCCCTGCGCCGGCTTTTGCGGCCGGTTCGGCAGGATCAGGTCCGGCAGCGACAAATCAGGCTCGAGCCCGCGCGTCGCCAGGTCGAACGTCGCCCGCGATACGCCGAGCGCCTGCGCCTGCGGCCACAACGATTGCAGGAAGGCCTGGAACGCCGCGTCGGCGCGGGCAGACGACGACGTGAACGGAAACATCAGAACAAATACAATGAAAAAATATTTTGCGGCCGCCCGAGCCTTGATCACGCTGCGGGCGCCCACAAGGGGCGCCCCTACGGCGCCATGCAGGCCGGACGTAGGGGCGGCCCTCGTGGCCGCCCCTGGCCGGAACGCAATACTCATCGCACCGCCACGATGAAGAGACGCGGAAACTTCAACAGCACCTTGCCGTCGACGCGCGGCTTATAGGCGGCGGCGATTTTCTGCGAATAGGCGGCAAGAAATTTTTCGCGGTCGGCGGCGCTGAGCGGCGACAGGAACGGCTGCAGCGAGGAGCCCTTGAACCATTCGACAATGGCCTGCGGCGACGCCATCACGTGATTGTAGTTAGTATGCCAAATGTCGATGTGGGAGCTGACCGGCGTGAGCAGATCGTAATACTGCTCGATGGTGGGCAGATCGCCGCGCGGCGCCGCTTTGACCTCGGGGTGGTCCGCCCACGGGCCGCTGCGGGCGACCTCGGCTTGGGCCACGAGCCCCGGTTCGCGCGTGTTGTCCGGCATCTGCACCGCTAGCACACCGCCCGGCGCCAGCGCCTCCAACAGCCGCCGCATCACGGCCGGATGATAGGGCAGCCATTGCAGCACCGCGTTCGAGAACAGCAAATCGGTGCCCGGCTGCGGCGACCAGGTGGCGATGTCGGCTTCGATGAATTTGTACTTCGGCAGCCGCTCGCGCGCCTTGCGCAGCATGTCGGGCGAGGAGTCGAGCCCGACGATTTCCGCTTGCGGATAGCGCTCGACCAGAAGCTCAGTCGAGTTGCCCGGCCCGCAGCCGAGGTCGACGACCAGGCGCGGCTGCGTCAGCGGCACTTGCGCCACGAGATCGCGCGGCGGCCGCGTGCGTTCGTCTTCGAATTTGAGATACTGACGTGCGCTCCAGTCTTCCATCGCGCCCAACCCTCATGCGTCCGGTTCGGATGCTTTCCATAGCACCGCGGGCGCGCCAGGTGTCAACGCGTAAGCTGATGGAATCCGAAACCGCCGAGAACCTGGCGCGACAGGATCGCGCCGGCGTTCGATGTGAGCGAAGTATTCGGCCTGAGCCTTTGCCTACCGCGGCGGCGGTGGCGGAGGCGTCGTTTTCTGAAAACTCGGCCGCGCGGCGATGCGGTCGTAATACGATGCGAGCGGCTTCGCGCCCGCGATTGCCGCGGACGCTTCCGGGAATTTCTGCAAGTAATAAAGGATGGGCATCAGGTTGAGGTCGGCGAAGGTCAGGCCGTCGCCGGCAAGGTAGCCGCTCTTGGCGACGGCGTGATCAAGAAGACTGATCTCTTCCTTCAGCGCTGGAACCACACTGTCGATCATCTTGCGATCGGGCTGTCCGTCGTCGGTCTTCGGAAAGATGTACGCGAACAGGTAGGTGCGCACCATGGTCGAATCCATCTTGGTGTTGACCAGCGAGACCCATTAGTTCAGTGAGCGCGGCATGGCGCGGATCTGTGGGGATCAGCTTTGGCCCCGGGAAGGCCAGATCGAGGTAAGTCGCAATCGCCTTGGATTCGCACAATTCGAAATCGCCATGGCGCATCACCGGGATTTTGCCGAACGGGTGAATGGCCGTCACATCCGGCGCGTGCGGCGCCGCCGGCTTGAGATCGTAGGGGATGCCCTTCTCCTCACAGACCATGCGGACCGCCCGCACGTAGGTCGACGGCGCAAAGCCAATAATTTCCACGTTGGCCACCTTTGCCTCCACGATTGAATTTTGAATTGCCAAGATCGGCACGCGCGGCAACGATGCCGGCGCAAACAGTAAACCAATTGGTTAAGTTTAAGGGCACAAGCTCAGGCCTGTCAAGCGGCCCCGTCCGGCCAGCGCTTCTTCGAAGTTTAAGCGCCGGCGGCGTGTGGATCGGGGAGGCTCGCCTCGCCAGCCGCGGCTGCGTCGGCATGATGGTCGGCGGCGAACACCAGATACACGGCCGGCACCACGAACAGCGTGAACAGCGTGCCGATGGAGAGGCCGGAGGCGATGACGATGCCCATCTGGAAGCGCGACACGGCGCCGGCGCCGCTCGCCGTCATCAGCGGCACCACGCCCAGCACCATGGCGGCGGTGGTCATCAGGATCGGGCGCAGTCTTATGCCCGCGGCCTGCTCGATGGCCTCGCGCTTGGTGCGTCCCTCCTGCTGCAGGTGATTGGCGAACTGCACGATGAGAATGCCGTGCTTGCTGATCAGCCCCATCAGGGTGACGAGCCCGACTTCGGTGTAAATGTTGAGCGACATCCCGCCGAAGCCGAGACTGACGAAGATCAAGGCGCCGGCGATCGACATCGGCACCGACACCAGGATGATCACCGGATCGCGGAAGCTTTCGAACAGAGCGGCGAGCGAGAGGAAAATAATGATCAACGCGAAGCCGAAGGTGGTGAGGAAGCCGCTGGTCTCCTGCACGTATTGCCGGCTCAAGCCGCCGTAATCGATGGTGTAGCCCTGAGGCAGCAAGCGCGTCGATAGATTCTGCAGAAACGCCAGGGCGTCGCCCTGCGCCACGCCCGGCATGGCCACGCCTTGTATCGTGGCGCTGTTGAGCTGTTGAAAATGATTGAGCGATTCCGGCACCGTCTTGGTCTCGATCGAGGCGATCGTCGACAGCGGCACCAGCGTCCCGTCGGAGGTTTTGATGTAATAGTCGAGCAGTTGCTGCGAGTTCAGGCGGAAGCGCTGCTGCACCTGCGGGATCACTTTGTAGGAACGTCCGCTGATGCCGAAATAGTTGACATAGCCGCCGCCAAGCATGGAGGCGAGCGAGCCGCCGACGTCGCTCATCCGCAAACCCAGTTGCGCGGTCTTGTCGCGATCGATGACGATGGTGGATTGCGGATTGTCGATTTTCAGGTCGCAATCGAGGAAGATGAACATTCCGCTCGCCAGCGCCTGCTGCAGGAACTGTTGCGACACGTCGTTGAGGCGTGCGAACGGATCGGTCGTCGTGATCACGAACTGCACCGGCAGGCCGAAGCTGCCTGGCAGCGCCGGCGGCTGGAAGGCGGCGACGCGAACGCCGGCGATTTTGTTCAGCTCCTGCTGCAGCACCGGCTGCAGATCGTTGGTCGTCTTCGCCCGCACATCCCAAGGCTTGAACACCATGCCGGCGATGGACTGTCCAGGCACGTCGAGCTGAAACACGTGGTCGTTTTCCGGGTGGCTGGCGAAGATCTTGTAGACCTGGCGCGAATAGAGCTGCCGCTGCTGCAAGGTGGAATTCGGCGCGGCGATCGATTGCGTAATGATGACGCCCTGGTCTTCGGTCGGCGCCAGCTCGGTCTTGGCGCTGGTGAACAGGAAATAGATGCTCGACAGCACGATCAGGGCGAAGACCAGCGTCACCGGCAGATAGTTCAGGCTGCCATGCATCATCCGCTCGTAACCGCCGCGCAACCGCGCAAAGCTTCGGTCGATGAACAGCGTGAGCTTGCTTTCCCAGCCGCCGCGCGTGGTGTCATGAGGCTTGAGCAGCCGCGAGCACAGCATGGGCGACAGCGTCAGCGCGACGATGCCCGACACGGTGACGGCGCCGACCAGCGCGAAGGCGAATTCGGAAAACAGCGCACCGGTCAGGCCGCTTTGAAAGGCAATCGGCACGTAGACCGCCGCCAACACCACGGTCATGGCAATGATCGGCCCGCCGAGTTCGCGCGCCGCCATGATCGCGGCCGGGACCGGCGCCACGCCCTCTTCGAGGTGGCGGTTCACGTTCTCGACCACGATGATGGCGTCGTCGACCACGAGTCCGATGGCCAGCACCAGCGCCAGGAGCGTCAGCAGGTTGATGGAATAGCCGAGCGCCAACAGCACAATGAGCGTGCCGACCAGCGACAGCGGAATGGCCACGGTCGGGATGATGGAGGAGCGCACCGAACCGAGGAACAAGAACACCACGACGGTGACGATGGCCAGCGCTTCGGCGAGGCTGCGGATCACTTCGCGGATCGAGCTGTTCACGAACTCGGTGGAATCGTAGATGATCTCGCCGTGCAGGCCCTGCGGCAGCAGCGCCTGGATTTCGGGAAAGACCTTGTGCACGCCGGCGATCACGTCGAGCAGGTTGGCGGTGGGCGCCACCTGAATGCCGATATAGACCGCCCGCTTGCCGTCGAACCCGACCTCCGACTCATAATCCTCGGCGCCCAGCACGACGTTGGCGACGTCCTTCAGACGGACCACGGCGCCGCCGGTCTGCTTGAGCACGAGATTGCGGAACTCTTCGGCCGAATGCAGGCTGGTGGAGGCCGTCAAATTGACCTGCACCATCTGGCCTTTGGTGTTGCCGATGCCGGAAATGTAGTCGTTGGCGCTCAGCGCCTGACTGACATCGGCGGCGGTCAACCCGAACGCCGCGAGTTTTTTCGGATCGAGCCAGGCGCGCAGGGCAAAAATCTTCTGCCCGAGCAGTTCGGCGGTCTGCACGCCCACCACCGCCTGCAGCTTCGGCTGCACCACGCGCACCAAATAATCGGTGATCTGATTGGGCGCCAAGGTATCGCTGTTGAAGCCGATATACATGGCGTCGATGGACTGGCCGATCTTGACCGTCAGGATCGGCTGCAGCGTGCCACTTGGCAGCTGATTGAGGACCGAATTGACCTTGGTGTTGATCTCGGTCAGCGCTTTGTCGGCATCATAGTTGAGCCGCAGGTAGACGGTGATCGTGCTCGTGCCGCTCTGGCTGACCGAGGTCATGTAATCGATGCCGTTGGCCTGGGCGACGGCGTTTTCCAGCGGCGTGGAGATGAATCCGGCGACCACGTCGGGATCGGCGCCGTAATAGATCGTGGTGATGGTGACGACCGCGTTTTCCGTCCGCGGATACTGCAGGATCGGCAGCACCGAGTAAGCGCGCAGCCCCAGCACCAGGATCAACAGGCTGACGACCGAGGCCAGCACCGGCCGGCGGATGAAGATGTCGGTGAAGCTCATGCGCGCAGCTCGGTCAATGCACCGGATGGGAATTTTCTGATTCACCTCTCCCCGTTGGGGAGAGGTCGAGCAAGCCCCGACTTGATCGGGGCGAGCGAGGGTGAGGGGGTTCGGACGCAGAGATATTTCTCGACCATCCGAACCCCCTCACCCCGACC
>JBAUYV010000113.1:0-2976 GCA_049584975.1 Xanthobacteraceae bacterium
GAGCAGTGTCGTTTGTTTTTGAACAGTCGTACCTGCTGCCAGAGGGGCGGGTCGGGCGGTACGGCCGACGTGCGGCGACTTGAGATGTTGAGTCGTATCAAGCCTTTAGCTCGACGGGCACCGGGGGAAATGATGATACCCCCAGTGTATCCCCCACTTTCGCCGGTGCTTTTGTTGGGCTGGGATCGGAAGGGGAGTAAGCGGCAACGACCGTCACCCGAAAGGGCCGAGACCTGCAAGGGGCTCGGACGCGCGGCAAATGTTGCCGTGCGTTAGGGCGTGACGGCCAGAGGCCGGGCCGCCAAAGCGACAGACGGACACAGCGTCAATACGTTGTTGATCCCCGGCGTTCGACTGCAGTGACGTGAATTACGCGAGTTGCTTGATCGAGCTCGAAAAGGATTCGCCAATCGCCTACCCTGCGCCGCAGCGAGTTGCGACCGCGCAGAACCTTTACGTCGCCCTCATAGGGGTTCTCACACATATCCGAGAAAGCCTCGTCGATCTTGTCGCGCTCGCCGGAGGAGAGGCGGCGAAGTTGACGCCTGGCCCGATTACCGATCAGTAAGCCCCATTTCATGTCGCCATTGTTCAAGCGTAACGAAATCGCCGCGCTCGAAATCGCGACGGCCCTCGGCGATGGCTGCGGCATCACCGGGTTCCGGTTCTTCTTCCAGCTGCGTTATCAAAGCGCGCGCAGCGGCGTCCTGCATGCCCTCCGGTAATTGGCGGAGTCGATCGATCGCTTCATCAAGCAATTTGGTCATGCACAAAGCATAACATATGAATTGGGGCGATCAGACATTGACAACTCCCCCGTTTCGTTTCGTAAAACAGATATTGCACTAACCCGCTACGCGGGAGGGAAGTGGCATGATCGAACAGTCCGTTATCACCTGCCCTGGCTGCGGCGCTGCCAAGACCGAACGTATGCCGACCGATGCGTGCCAAATTCTTTACGAGTGCACGAGCTGCGGGCTCGTATTACGGCCCAAGCCTGGCGACTGCTGTGTTTTCTGTTCTTACGGCTCGGCACCTTGTCCACCTATCCAAGCGGCGCGAGTCTGCGAGACTGTTGCGACGGACTGTTGCCGTGAATAGGGAAGTAATCAGCTTGCGACGCGCGGTCGTTTGCGTAGTGGCTCGTACCAATCGTGACGGCCGGTATCCTCGATAGCAGCCATCCACGCGAAGTCGAATGCGTTCTTCGACACCTTGAGTTCAAGCATCGCCGCACTACGCAACTCGTCTTTTGTCAAGAACTTCGGCTGGTTGTTTTGCATGTATGGCAACAGCCAGTCGCGGCATCGCTGCCACTGATCTGTAAATTTCTCCGAGAGTTTCTGGCTCTTAGTCTTTGTCATCGCGCGCACACGATTGCAACACGTTGGTTTGAATGCCGCAAGCCCAATCAGGGAATACGGATCAACAGAGCCATATCTTCTACTACGCATAAGATTACTTTTGCGCACCATCGAGTATCTGGAGCGGCGGCTACGCCTGTCGGTAACGATCGTTGGCGGATTCTAGCCTGAACTGCAACAAACGCAGGCCGAGAATTCAAGCTGTTTTGTCTTCCCTTCGGCAAAAGCCCGCGATCTGAAGCGAAAATACCTTCGTTTTCGATATCCAATCTCGAACCCGCTCGCAGACGCGAGAAAAAGCTCTTTAAATTATTTTTCTAGCTACTCCCGCTTCGGATGCACTTTTGATCGAACACGCACGGCCGAGCGTCGCCGGTACGATTTCTTGGTCTCCCGAGAGTCCTGCTTCCAGTCCAAAAGTAGTTGGTATGTGTCGCGGGATCGATCGCCTTGACCTCGAACGGTATCCGCTGATCGATGATAATTCGGCGATAAAACATCTCGGTAGCTTCGGTGATGTTGAGCCCCATTCGCTCCGGCACATTGTCCAGCGCAAGCCTGATTTCAATTTCAACAACCGCCAATTTTGAAAGGCGTCGATCGGGTTGCGTGCTTATGTGTACCCTGGGTTATACAAACTCCGGGGACCGACGAATACTCCTTTTGAACGCTTAAGTCACGCCCTATCCCCCACCGTCGCCGCACCGTGCTGAACACACCCAGTCACGGGACTTTCCTTATTTGAGAAATGCATTTTGCATACTGGGTATTTTTATATTGGGTATTCTTAAATGCGTATTCTTATATAGAGAGAGCGGAAGACGCTGCCGGTCAAGAACGGAAATCGTTTCCGGTCCTGCCCGGAAATATTTTCCGGTCAGGACCGGCGGCCTTGAGAACCATTTTTTGGCTTTATGGTCAGGTGCAGCCGGTAGAGATTGGTCTTCCCCAATCCGCGCTGGGTGATCTCCAGCAGCTGTGCACTCTCAAGCTCTTTGAGATATGTGCGGACGCTGCGATCGGTGGCGCCCATGTCCTCCGCTAGTGTGACCTGTCCGGGAAAGCAAGCGTCGTTACTCCATGCATATTTGAGCAGCATCGCGTAAGCGAGCTTTGCGCCAACAGAAATATCCTTGTTGGTAAGAATGAAATTCGGAACCTGGGTGAACCCGTGCCGGGTTGCAAGATCGGCGCCGATGATTTCGATGTTGCGCTCTTTCTCCTTGAGAATATCTCCGATGTGTCGTTCCGAGCGGTACTCCATTGCTGCCATTATACGTGATGCGTAATGCGCAATCCGCTGCTTATCCCCGTTTTGACGGTGCGGTGATGATAAAAATCGTTCTGTAAAGATGTCGCGACATATCGAGGTCGGTCGCGACAGGGCGCGACCTGGAACAGTTGCGAAGTCGGGCCTTCATTTGAAGTCCGCTTTTGGGCCGAGCTGCCATTGGGTCGGTCAGGACGAGAATTGTGGCGGGAGCGAATGATGTGGTGGACGGTGGCCGCTCCCGGCAGCGAGTTCCGATAGGGTGATCGCTGTCAACGAATCACATCAGGGAGCTGTCCATATGCAAATTACCAAGATCGGTTTGGATATCGCCAAGAACGT
>JBAUYV010000114.1:0-2898 GCA_049584975.1 Xanthobacteraceae bacterium
CTCGTGCAATCGGCCAGCGCCTACGAGCATCCGCAGCCGCACGCCTGCTTCATCCAGTCGATCGCCGACGACCTCGTCAACGAGGGCGGCATCATGGATTTGTGGGTGCGCGAGTCGCGGCTCTTCAAATACGGCTCCGGCACCGGCTCGAACTTCTCAAAGCTGCGCGGCGAAGGCGAAAGGCTGTCCGGCGGCGGCAAGTCGTCCGGCCTGATGAGCTTTTTGAAGATCGGCGACCGCGCCGCCGGCGCCATCAAGTCCGGCGGCACCACGCGCCGCGCCGCCAAGATGGTGATCCTCGATGCCGACCATCCCGATGTCGAGCAATTCATCAACTGGAAGGTGGCCGAGGAGCAGAAGGTCGCGAGCCTCGTCACCGGCTCCAAGATCAACCAGCGCCACCTGCGCGCGGTCTTCAAAGCATGCGTGAACTGCGAAGGCTCGGGCGACGATTGCTTCGATGCGGAGAAAAATCCGGTCCTGCGCCGCGAGATCAAGGCGGCGCGGCGTAATCACGTGCCGGACAATTACATCCGCCGCGTCATTCAGTTTGCCAAGCAGGGCTACAAGGACATCGAATTCCCGATCTACGACACCGATTGGGATTCGGAAGCCTATCTGACGGTCTCCGGCCAGAACTCCAACAACACGGTGCGGGTGACCGACGAGTTCCTCAAGGCCGTCGAAGCCGACCGCGACTGGGATTTGTTCTGGCGCACCAAGCCCGGAAAAATCTGCAAGACCGTGAAAGCCCGCGACCTGTGGGAGAAGATCGGCTACGCCGCCTGGGCCAGCGCCGATCCCGGCCTGCAATTCCACACCACCATCAACGACTGGCACACCTGCGCGGCGTCGGGGCCGATCATCGCGTCCAATCCGTGCTCGGAATACATGTTCCTCGACGACACGGCGTGCAATCTCGCGTCCCTCAATCTCTTGGCCTTTCACACCCCTGCCGCTGCCGCGGAGGCGACCGGAGAAAAGCTCGGCAGCGAACTCTATGACGTCGAGGGCTACGAGCACGCGGTGCGGCTGTGGACCATCGTGCTCGAAATCTCGGTGCTGATGGCGCAATTCCCCTCCAAGGAGATCGCGCAGCGCTCATACGATTTCCGCACGCTGGGTCTGGGCTACGCCAATGTCGGCGGGCTTCTGATGTCGTCGGGCATTCCTTACGATTCCGATGCCGGCCGCGCCATTTGCGGCTCGCTGTCGGCGATCATGACCGGCGTCGCCTACGCCACTTCGGCGGAAATGGCCGCCGAGCTCGGCCCCTTCCCGCTCTATGAGCAAAATCGCGAGCCGATGCTGCGCGTCATGCGCAACCATTGCCGCGCCGCTTACGGCGAGCGCACCGGCTACGAGCAGATGACCACGCCGCCGGTGCCGCTCGACCATAAGGCCAATCCCGACAAGCGCCTTGCCGAGCACGCCAAGCGCGCCTGGAACCGCGCGGTCGCGCTCGGCGAACAGCACGGCTACCGCAACGCGCAGTCGACCGTGGTGGCGCCGACCGGCACGATCGGTCTGGTCATGGATTGCGACACCACCGGCATCGAGCCCGACTTCGCTCTGGTGAAGTTCAAGAAGCTTGCCGGCGGCGGCTACTTCAAGATCATCAATCGCGCCGTGCCCGAGGCGCTGCGCGTGCTCGGCTACGGCGAGAACGAGATCGCCGACATTATTACTTACGCAGTCGGTCACGGCTCGCTCACCGGCGCGCCGGGGATCAATCACGGCACGCTCAAGGCCAAGAGCTTTGACGACGAGACGATCGAGAAGGTCGAAAAGGCGCTGCCGACAGCCTTCGACATCAAGTTCGTCTTCAACAAATGGACGCTGGGCGCCGAATTCCTGCGCGACGAGCTCGGCGTCGATGTGGCCGATCTCGCTTCGCCCACGTTCGACCTGCTCTCGCATCTCGGCTTCACCAAGCGCGAGATCGAGGCGGCCAACATTTACGTCTGCGGCGCCATGACGGTCGAGGGCGCGCCGCACCTGAAGCCCGAGCACTACGCCGTATTCGACTGCGCCAATCCGTGCGGCCGCACCGGCAAGCGCTTCCTCTCGGTCGACAGCCACATCCGCATGCTGGCCGCGGCGCAGCCGTTCATCTCCGGCGCCATTTCCAAGACCATCAACATGCCCAACGAGGCGACGGTGGACGACTGCAAGCAGGCCTATCTGCTGTCGTGGCGGCTGGGGCTGAAGGCCAACGCGCTCTACCGCGACGGCTCCAAGCTCTCGCAGCCGCTGCAGTCCCAGCTCATCGCCGACGAGACCGAGGACGACGACGTCATCGAAGCGTTCCTCGACAAGCCGGCGGCGGCGCGCGTCGCGGGCCTCGCCGAAAAAGTGGTCGAGAAAGTCGTCGAGCGCATCGTGATCATGCGCGAGCGCGAGCGCATGCCCGACCGGCGCAAGGGCTACACCCAGAAAGCCGTGGTCGGCGGCCACAAGATTTATCTGCGCACCGGCGAATACGACGACGGCAAGCTCGGCGAGATCTTCATCGACATGCACAAGGAGGGCGCGGCGCTCCGCTCGCTCCTCAACAACTTCGCCATCGCGGTGTCGCTCGGTCTGCAATACGGCGTGCCGCTCGACGAATATGTCGATGCCTTCACCTTCACCCGCTTCGAGCCGCAAGGCCCGGTCCAGGGCAACGACTCGATCAAATACGCCACCTCGATCATCGACTACGTGTTCCGGGAACTGGCGGTGAGCTACCTGTCGCGCTTCGATCTCGCTCATGTCGATCCGTCGGGCGAAGGCTTCGATGCGCTCGGCAAGGGCGTCGAGGAAGGCAAGGCGACGCCCGCCTCGCAATATGTCTCCAAGGGCCTGACAAGGTCGCGTGCGGATCGCTTGTCCGTTGTCGGCTCATCACCCTCATCC
>JBAUYV010000115.1:0-16598 GCA_049584975.1 Xanthobacteraceae bacterium
AGTGGTGGCCGATCATCAAGGCTTCAGGCCTCAAGGCGGAATGATCAAACTAGAGACGGCAGTACCCAGCAGAGTCTCCAGGGCATGCGCCATCCCTCCAGTTAGGTTGTGATCATGCATTCGATCGCTGCCTTGTTTCGCGAAGTTGGAGAGCCGCTATCGCTTGAGCGCATCACGCTCGATCCGCCAAACCCCACCGAGGTGCTGGTACGCATCGCCGCGGTTGGCCTGTGCCGTACCGACTATCACGTGATGCGTGGCGAACGCCGCGTTGCAATGCGACCGATGGTGCTCGGGCACGAGGCGGCTGGCGTCGTTGAAGACGTTGGTGCTGCGGTCGCCTCGATAAAGTCCGGCGACCACGTGATTCTCACCTTCATTCCCAGCTGCGGAAGTTGCCGGTGGTGCCGGCAAGGCCTGCATCATCTTTGTGCGGAAGGAGTTCGCATCACCCAGGGGCCGCAGCTCGACGGCACATATCGGCGTCGCGACTCCGACGGCGTTGCGGTCGGAGCCTTCTGCATGATTGGCGGCTTCGCCGAGCGCGCGGTGGTCGATCAGGCCTCGGTCATCGTGATTGACCGCGACATCCCGCTGGATGTTGCCAGCCTTGTCGCCTGCGGCGTACCAGCCGGTGTCGGCGCAGTGCGTCACCGCGCGCGGGTGAAGCCGGGCGACAGCGTTCTTGTGGTTGGGTGCGGCGGGGACGGCATGAATGTGGTGCAGGGCGCCCGTCTTTGCGGTGCCGCGCAAATCATTGCCGCCGATATCGTGCCGGCAAAGCTTGCTTTGGCCCGGGAGTTCGGCGCGACTCACGGCGTTGACGCGCAGGGCGAAGCGCTGACTCAAGCTGTTCTGCAATTGACCGACGGAATAGGCGTCAATCACGCGTTTGTCTGTATCGACCCTCCAGCAACGCTGCTGCCGGCCTTTCGTGCAACGGCTAAGGCCGGCAACGTGATCGTTACAGCGCTCACGCCCGACACGATCAGCGAGATAAAAATCCCGCCGCTCGAATTATTCGTAACGCAGAAGGCGGTGATGGGGGCGGTTTACGGTTTTGCCAGCCCGCGCCTGCAAATCCCCGAGCTTCTCGCGCTCTATCGGAAAGGCGAATTGAAATTGCGCGAACTGATCACCAATACTTACCCCCTCGACGGAATTAACCGCGGCTATGCCGACCTCCAAGCCGGCAAGAATTTGCGTGGCGTCGTAGTGCCGGGCGCCTGAAGGGCGCCGCTCGAAGGCAGGCGGCGATTATTTCTCCTAAAACAGCCTAAAAAACTGCCAGTTATTTTGCATGGCAGCAATTCTCCGAAGAGCGCTCCGCGTAAAAAGCGTATAAACAAACTGATTGATTTTACGGGACAATAAAGCCGCATCAAAACGAATTTGTGAGTTGTCACGCGACTAGACTGCGCTATTTTGTGCACTGCAGCGAGAGCTGTTCTGCGGGGTGACGTTGACTGTCCGGTAGGCGAGCCAGGCTTGGCGCAAGTGAGCCAGGCTTGGCGCAATCCGGGCGATAATTGAGGACTCCCTCTGGCATGATTGCCATCGTGCGCGTCGCACTGCGGCGGCCCTACACCTTTGTGGTCCTCGCGCTGCTCATCCTCATCGTTGGTCCACTCGCGGCCGCGCGCACGCCCGTCGACATCTTTCCGGAAATCCGCATCCCCATCATCGCGGCGGTCTGGCAATACATCGGACTGCCGCCGAAACAGATGGCCGGACGCATAGTCTCGAGTTATCAGCGCGTCCTGACGACGACAGTTAATGACATCGAGCACATCGAGGCGAACTCTTATAACGGCACCGGCATCGTAAAGGTATTCTTCCAGCCGGGCGTCGACATTCGCATGGCGAATGCGCAAGTCACGGCGGTGTCCCAGACGGTACTCAAAAATATGCCGCCGGGCACGACGCCTCCGCTGATCCTGAACTACAACGCCTCGACCGTGCCGATCATCCAAATTGCGCTTTCCGGGAAAGGGCTGTCCGAACAACGCTTAGCCGACCTCGGGCTAAATACCATACGGCCATCTTTGGTCACGGTGGCGGGAGCGGCAATTCCTCTCCCCTATGGTGGCAAGTCGCGGCAGGTTCAGATCGACCTCGATTCGGCGGCGATGCAGGCGCGCGGCCTCTCCGCCCAGGACGTCGCTAATGCGCTGGCGGCCCAGAACCTCATCACGCCGGTTGGCACGGAAAAGATCGGCAATTTCGAATATGCCATCCAGCTTAATAACGCGCCTTCCGTAATTGACGATTTGGGCAACCTGCCCATAAAAACCGCCAATGGCGCGATAGTTTATATCCGTGACGTGGCACAGGTCCGCGACGGTTATCCGCCGCAGACCAACATCGTGCACGTCGACGGCAATCGCTCCGTCCTGATGCAGGTATTGAAGAACGGTGCGGTATCAACACTGGCGATCATCGACGGCATCAAGAAAAAAGCGCAGGAAATCAAAACGATCTTGCCGGAGAATCTCAACATTGCGTTGCTCGGCGATCAGTCGATTTTCATCAAGGCCGCGATCGGCGGGGTCATCCGCGAAGGCGTCATTGCCGCAGCGCTCACGAGCCTGATGATTCTGCTCTTTCTCGGCAGCGTGCGCTCGACTCTCATCATTGCCACGTCTATCCCCCTTTCGGTGCTCGGATCGATCGCGACCTTATCGGCGCTGGGCGAGACGCTCAACATCATGACGCTGGGCGGACTTGCACTCGCCGTCGGCATTCTCGTCGACGAAGCCACGGTGACGATCGAAAACATCAACTGGCATCTCGAACAGGGCAAAGAGGTCGAAACCGCCATCATGGACGGCGCCGCGCAGATTGTGGTGCCGGCGTTCGTCTCGATGCTGTGCATCTGCATCGTGTTCATTCCGATGTTCCTGCTAACCGGCGTGTCGCGATTCCTGTTTGTGCCGATGGCCGAAGCGGTGATGTCGGCGATGGTCTGGTCGTTCATCCTGTCGCGCACGCTGGTTCCGACCATGGCCAATTATTTGCTGCGCACGCATGCGCCGCACACGGATGAGCACGGCCTCGACGGCCCGCTGCCGCCATCGCGCAATCCCCTGGTCCGCTTGCAACGCCGATTTGAGGCCGGCTTCGAGCAATTCCGCGCCGCCTATTGCGAACTCTTGGGCATGGCGTTCAAGCGTCGCGCGGCATTCGTGACCTGCTTTCTTGGCTTCGTGTTCGGCTCGTTCGCGCTCACGCCCTATCTCGGCCGCGACTTCTTTCCGTCGGTCGATGCCGGCCAGATCTTGCTGCATGTGCGCACTCGCGTCGGCAACCGGGTGGAGGAAAGCGCCCGGCAATTTGCCGAAATCGAGAAGGCGATCGGCCAGATCATTCCGCCCGAAGAGCTTGCGACGATGGTCGACAATATCGGCTTTCCGGTCTCCGGCATCAACATGACCTACAACAACACCGGCACCATCGGCGCTCAGGACGGCGAGATCCAAATCAAGCTCAACGAGAATCACCGGCCGACGGCAAAATATATTCAAACGATGCGCGAAGAACTGCCGACTCGATTTCCAGGCACGACGTTTTCATTCCTGCCGGCCGATATCATCAGTCAAATCCTGAACTTCGGCGCTCCGGCGCCGATCGATTTGCAAATTCGCGGACCTAAAATCGACGCGGATTATGCTTATGCGGAAGTGCTGCTGCGCCGACTTCGCCATATCCCGGGCCTGGCAGATGCGCGCATCCAGCAGTCGCTCGACGGTCCTGCCTTCGATGTCGATGTCGACCGAACGCGCGCTCAATATGTCGGCGTCACCGAACGCGACGTGACCAACAGCATGGTCGTCAATCTGGCCGGCAGCAGCCAGGTCGCGCCGACCTTTTGGCTCAATCCCGAGAACGGCGTGTCCTATGCGATCGCGATGCAAACGCCGCAGTATCAAATGGATTCGCTGAACCAGTTGAGAAATCTTCCCATCACCGCGCCAGGAGGAATATCGCAAACGCTTGGCGCCATCGCCAATTTAAATCGAGTCAACACGCCTGCGGTCTACTCGCAATACGACATCCAACCATTGGTCCAGATCTACGGCACCACACAGGGCCGCGATCTCGGTGCGGTCGCCGACGACATCCAGAAGGTCGTCGATGAAAGCGCCAAGGATCTTCCCCGGGGCGTGAGAGTGGTGATGCTTGGTCAGGTTCGAACAATGAATGGCGCCTTCTCAGGACTGCTGTTCGGTCTGCTTGGAGCGATCGTGCTGATCTATCTCTTGATCGTGGTCAATTTCCAGTCTTGGACTGATCCGTTCGTTATCATCACCGCGCTGCCGGCGGCGCTTGCCGGCATTGTCTGGATTCTCTTCGCCACTGGAACGACCTTGTCGGTGCCCGTGCTCACCGGCGCCATCATGTGCATGGGCGTCGCCACCGCCAACAGCGTGCTTGTCATCAGTTTCGCCCGCGAGCGCTTGGATGAACTCGGTGACCCGGTCGCCGCCGCGATGGAAGCGGGTTTTGTGCGCTTTCGTCCGGTGTTGATGACAGCGCTGGCAATGGTCATCGGGATGCTGCCGATGGCGCTCGGATTGGGCGAGGGCGGCGAACAGAATGCGCCCCTCGGCCGCGCTGTCGTCGGCGGCCTGATTTTCGCGACGATCGCCACGCTGATGTTCGTCCCCGTCGTGTTCAGTCTGCTGCACGGACGCCGTGATAAAGTCATAACCCCGGTCATCGGAGAACCACATGCCGCTTGAACCTGTTTCGTCGATCGTGTCGCGTCGTGGGCTGTACTTGGCCGGCATGTTGGCGGTAGCCGTGGTTGCCGCCGTGATCATCGTCGGAATCACGACGCGCAAAATGGCCAACGCGAAGTTGAGCGAATGGACCGAGACCCAGGCAGTGCCGGCCGTCGCTGTCGCCGCTCCGGACACGCACGGAAGAGTTTCGACATTGGATCTGCCCGGACGGCTCGAGGCCTACACGCAGGCGCAAATGTATGCGCGCGTCAGCGGCTACCTAAAGGAATGGAAGTCCGATATCGGAACGAAAGTCAAAGCCGGCGATCTCCTCGCCGAAATCGACGCACCTGATCTCGATCAGCAGATCATGCAGGCCACAGCGGATCTCGCAAGCGCGCAAGCAAACTTCACGCTGGCCCAAGCAACATTTCAGCGTGGTCAAACCTTGATTTCCTCGGGCGCCATATCAAAGTCGGATCTCGACACCAGGGCGGCCGATGCCTCCAACAAGGACGGGTTGGTCAAGTCGGCGCAAGCCAATCTGGACCGCCTGCGCGTGCTAGCGCAGTATAAGCAAATCACTGCACCATTCGACGGGCTCGTTACCGCGCGCAACACCGACGTAGGTGCGCTGATCAACGCCGGTGGCGGGGGGCCGCCCTTGTTCGTGCTCTCCGATACCGCGAGGCTGCGCGTCTACGTCAACGTCCCGCAGAGCTATGTGCCGAGTATCCGTATCGGTACACAGGCAAAAATGTCGGTTCCAGAATATCCTGGCAAAAAGTTCTCTGCGACGGTCGAGGCCTCGGCGCAGGCAGTCGACGTTTCATCCGGTACGACGCGGATGCTGCTGGTCGTCGATAATTCGAGCGGCGAACTGATGACGGGCGACTTCGCCAATGTGAGCTTCGACCTGCCGCATCCTGAAGTCGCAGTCAACGTACCGGCGAGCGCCTTGATCTTCGATCAAGGCGGTCTGCGCGTCGCTGTCCTGGACAACGACACCCGCCTTGTTCTCAAGCCGGTCACGATCTCGCGCGACCTCGGAAAAGTAATCGAAATCGCATCGGGTCTCTCTGCGGACGATCGTGTCATCGATAGCCCGCCAGACGGAATAGCCTCAGGGGACAGGGTGCGGGTCGTCGGCGGCCCGGGTCCCGCCACGACCGCTGCGGCTCGATGAGTGAACGGAAGAGAAGCGCGCGCCATGGCACTCGATCACCTCGCCGGCGGTCGCGAGTACGGCTTGCGGTAGGGTAAGGCCGAGCGCCTTAGAGCATTTTGCAACACAATCACGCCCTAGGCGGTCGTCGCGGTGGCTTTCAATTTGCACTGCAACAATCGCCGGGGCGCAGACCGGGGCAGCAGCTCTGCCGTTTCACAGATGCTCGCGGTTCATCGTCCGGGCTATCATCTCGGCGGGCGTTCGATTGAGCTCCGAAGTCAATCTGACACGCGAAAGAAGCCAGATCAGCCACTTCGTCGGGTCCCAGTGGTACCAGAGAACTCCGTTCCGGTAGTCCCTTGGGAAGCGATGATGAAAGTTGTGAAAGCCTTCGCCATTGGTGAGAATCACGGCAAGCCAATGGTCGCGTGCGGAAGTGCTCGCATCAAACGGTTGCTCGCCGAACGTGTGCGCAACCGAATTGATGAAGAATGCACTATTCAAGACGAAAAAAATCCGGGCCGCCACCGGAAATAAAATCGCGTACGTCCAGCCCCCAATCCAGGCCCCGACAAGAAGCGGAACGACAAACCCGAATAGATACGACCAGAGTTTGTAGTGCCGGTGCTGGTGCAAGATCATCGGATCCCTGGCGAGATCACGGACGGTTGAATAATCGACAACCGGCTTTTCAAAGAGGATCCATCCAACGTGCGCGTAAAAAAATCCGCGCTTAATATTGTATGGATCGCGGTCAGTGTCGGTGTAGCGATGATGCCGGCGATGAAGCGCGGACCAGCGCATTGCGGACTGCTCGAACGCCGCTCCACCGAAAATAAGAACCAACAGGCGAATCGGCCAAGCCGCTCTAAAAGACGCATGCGAAAAAAGGCGATGATAACCAAGTGTGATAGAGAACAAGCTAGCCAGCGCATAGAACGCGAAGAACGCAACCTCGCCTTCAGTGAGGCCATCACTGCGCCAGAGATAAATGGGGCAAGACACAAGCGTTGCCGCGGCGATGACGCCAAGGAAGATGATGGTCCCCCAGCGATTCTTTTGCTCGCGTACGGCTATTCTGGCTCCCGTCGGACTCGGTATCGCCTGTATTGGCCCATCTATCGTGAGAGGCATTGGTAACGCCGCGTTCGAGCCAGTGGGGATGGCTGCAACGGGGATGGCTGCAACTTCGCCGGATATCTTCGCCATCATCTTCAATCTTATTTCGCCGGCGATTCGGTCGGCCTCACGAAGAACGGCATCTGAGAACTCGTGCATTTGGTTGCTTCACAAGCAGAATCAACGCCGCCAACTGACACGGCTGTACGTCGTCAACTCTTGCAACCTTTCATGTAACGGAATCTAGCGAGATGAACTTGGTTGTAGCTGATGCAGGCCAAGGTCATGAACTACAGCCAAAAAGGCCCCGATCAAAGCTGTCGGGTCAAGGCTAAGAGGAAGCACGATAATAGGACACGCGCAAGAAGCGTAAGATAGTCTCTGTGACGATCACGCGACGGACGTTGAGTTATCCCCCTTGTCCGGGTCGCGCCGAACGGTGCATACACTATCCAAGCTGCATGGTAGTGCAATTACAACTGAATATGACCTCCAAAAGGTCATGGCCAATTCGGGCTTGGGGTGGTCATTTCGCATAGCCCTGCGATCTGAGCCAGTCGATACGGCGCGTCCCTTGAAGCCATTCATCGACATCGGCCTTGCTCTTTAGGCCCTTAATGTAACGAATTTCGGCCCCCGGATAGTGGGCCTCGATTTGCCAATCGTCCTCTGCGAGCCGCTTCATTATGAAAGTTACGCGATCTTTTGCCATCGGGCCGACTATAACCCATTGTCCGGTTTTGAGAGTGGTCAATTTTGCTCAGACTCCTCGCCGAGCGGCGCCCGCAGTCGGCGTGGCGACGCCAGCGGGGGGAAATCGTGGCAATTCCCAAGACCAATGGACCCTAAGGTGCCAGATCAGGAATACCGCGCCATTCAACGCGAGATGGCGGCGGAATGGCTGAAACTAGCGGACGCCCTTATCCATCCGCTCGGCCCGATGAAATCGAAGTGATCGTGAATCTAGTGCCCGATGCCGCATTTTCTCTGTCGCCGCCCGAATACCGGCCTCAATGTTCAAGGCTGGGTCGGGTAGGTACGGAGGATGTACTCTAAGATCTGGGGAAAGGTGGCCCATTCAATAAAGTGCTTCGCGTTGGGAATCAGAATGATATCCGGATCCAGGGCTTTCTCTATTATCTTGAATTCCTCCTGAGGAATAAATGGATCGCTGTCACTATGCACGATCACAACATGCTGCTGGTTCGCTTTTATGCTGTTCCAATCCCAAGGATTGTCAAAATAGCCGCTCTGCTTCTCTAATTCGTCCCCCAAATCGGAGGAACAGGGCCCTACAAGCACCGAGCCGCAGAGCTTGTGAGTCTCTACATAACGCATTGCGGCGACTGCGCCCGATGACCAACCCACAATGACGTCATTTTCCCCAGCCTTGATGTGTTCTTCTAAGAACGGAAGCCAGTACTTCGCACGGGCAATGATTGAGTCCGGGAAAGTCTCAAAGAAAGTCCGGTAGCCATTTATTTCGAGTTCTTGTTTGAGCCACGGTGCCCATGACCCAGACCAGTGTGATGATTGGTTGCCGTGAATAAAAATAATGCGGGGTCTCATGCAGGTACTATATCAATTCCATTTGCGTCGTTCGTTCGATGACATCTACCATCATTTGCCGCAACGCATCGATCGGGTCGCTCTCGCGGGCATAGCACACCTGGCCCGGACGCGCCCAAACCTTCGTGTTTGACCCGGACTGGACATCCGCAATGCATCCGCGCTGTTAGCCGGAGCGCAGTCATCGCGGACATGATTGCAGGCGTTGTCAGAAATCGGGTGGCGCGCTGCCGCTACGCAGGGGAAAATGGCCGTTGATGCCGAGCCGAATGACCAGCAAGACTTACGGGACCGTCAGCGCCGACAGGCGGAAAGAGATGAGCGGCTTGGAGTTCGTCCAAGGGCTCGTCGACGGGACGCTGCCCCTGAATACGATAGCCAAGACCTTGAGCTACGATGTGACCGAGGTGGTGAGCGGGCGCGTCGTCGTCACAGCAGAACCGAATGGCACTCACCTCAATCCTGCGGGCACTGTGCACGGTGGCCTCGCCGCCACGATGCTCGATAGCTGCATGGGCCTCGCCATCCAGTCAATGCTGGGGAAGGGTTTCGGTTCGACGACGCTCGAATTCAAGATTTCACTTCTGCGGCCAATCACGCCGGAAACGGGTCTGATCAAGGCAGAGGGCGTCGTCTTGAGCTGCGGCCGCCGTATCGGGACAGCCGAAGGACGGATCACGGATCACCAAGGGCGCTTGCTCGCCCACGGAACGACGACGTGTTTGATCTTTCAGAGCTGAGCGTCGCGTTCTCGGTATCGAACATGCGCTCCTGGCCCTGATTGGAGGGGTCAAACTTCGGTGCCCACTTACAGATCAAGCCACATCAACGCACGCGCCAGCCAACAACTCTTGCTTCAATTTGGCTGCTCGTATCCACACTCAGCCAAGCGCCGTTGCTCCATCGGCACAGGAAAGGAATGACGTACGTGCCGTTGTGGTCCTCGCAAAGGAGCTCGAGAGCCTGATCCACCGGTGGTGCGCCTTCATGAGTGAAAGCAGCAATGCGCTCTTGCCGTGTTGCCATCGCGATCTTGATTATCCGCCATATCGGTCGGCCGGCGAAGCGTCGGCTTGTTACGCAGCCTAGCTCATTGGTCGCCGCGGCAAAAGTTGTGAATCGACGCCTCGAGGTCCCGTCGATCTCGCTCCGCTTGACAGACTTTCGTGCGGGTTCATTATTCAGTCGAGGACATAGGAGGCTCGCCTTATGCACGATACGACAACGATCGATCGCCCGCAGAACATTATCGATCGGCAGCCGAATGTCGCGATCGACGAGGCTGTACTTTTTTCGATGCGCAATTTGCCACTGCTCGAACAGGGAACGACCTATGATCCGCTGGCGACAGCCGAAAATCTTTGGATCAACATCAAGGTATACGCCAGTGGCGGCGAGAATGCGCTACACGCCCACGGCGGCGAGGATCACGCCTTCATCGTGTTGCAGGGCAAGGCAACTTTTACCTTTGGCGATGGGCGAACGTCCGTCGTCGGTAAGTACGAAGGCGTGATAATCCCGAAGAATGCACTCTACAAGTTCGAAGCTCACAAAGGCGAAAATCTCGTTCTGTTGCGCGTCGGCGGCGGCGCAAGGAAAGTCACCGGTCTGAATGATTTGACTCATTTCGGGACGCCCAAGGACATTCTGCAGCAAACGGCATTCGCCGACGGCTCTGTCAAGGAAGGTACGTCGGTCAAGAACGGCGAAACCGCGAAGCCGCGCATCTACGCCAAAGGAAAATATTTCGCGCCGGATTGACTGCGCTCGGAGCGCGGTCATCAGCGTGACTTGCGGATGAGTTTTGACACTTCGGGAGATCACGATGCCAGAATTACCCGTTGACGCCTCGAAATTCGCCGGCATGTCAGAGGAGCAGGCTCGCACCTTTCCGCGCCGCAATGTGGTCGGTATGGAGCTGTCCGACGCGCAAATAGCCGCCATGCCGAGGATGGTCTCGACCGACGCGCATGTCATGGAGCCCGACGCGCTTTGGCAGGAATTGACGCCGCGTCTACGCGAGCAACTCCCGAAAGTGCCCTTCCGTAACTGTCCACCTGGCGCGAGCGATCCGCGCTTGCGCCTGCGCGACCAGGATACCGATGGCGTTGCGGCCGAAATCCTGTTCCCGAATTACGGCATGGCGCTGTTTGGCATCGACGATATTGAGACGCAGCAGGAGTCCTTTAAGCTGTACAACGACTGGATCCACGAGTTCTGCTCGACTGATCCCAAGCGGCTATACGGCGCACCTCTCGTTTCCGTTTACGACATCCAGGCCGGCATTAAGGAAATGCAGCGCGGTCATGACATGGGTTTAAAGGGAGCCATGGTCTGGCAAGTGCCCGACCCGCGTCTGCCCTTCACATCCGAGCACTACGAACCGCTGTGGGCGGCCTGCGCCGAAGCGGGTGCACCCGTGATCTGTCATATTCTTACAGGTCATTCCTACGTTAAAACCGGCCAGAAGGGCGGCATTCAAGGTCTCAAGGATGCAACGAACACGAAAACGAACGATTCCGCGAACACGCTGTTTGATTTCATCTTCTCCGGCGCGTTCGATCGCCATCCCAAGCTTCGTCTGCTGATGGCCGAAAGCGAGATCGGCTGGCTGCCTTTCCTATTGCAGCAGTGGGATTACTACTTCGACCGCTTCCGTCGCGATCGCCCGATGCCGATCAAGCGAAAGCCGAGCGAAATTTTTAGCGAACATGTCTACGGCACGTTCCTCGAGGATTACGTCGGAACGCGCTTCTTCCCGTGGTGGGGCGAGAAGAACTGCATGTGGTCCAACGATTATCCACACTTCAACATGACGTTCCCGCATTCACGACAGGTGGTCGAGTATCATCTCAGTGGCTTATCGGACGAGAAACGGCAGCGCCTGACGCACGACAACGCCGTCGAGTTGTTCGGCCTCGAACTCTGATCGCGCGGCCGGCGCGGTGACCGCGCCGTAGCGATTATCTCACGATCGCAGCCGAGCAAGGTGTCGACGTGACCAACAGAACAGAACCCACAGGCGTGGCACACTCACACCTGAGGGTGCGGCGCGGGGAGCGATCGATGTTCAGAGGGGCCCTGCTTGGCCTGACGGCCATCGTGATCGCCGCCACTTCCGCCAGAGCCGAGACGTCGGTCGCGGATTTCTACAGGAACAAGAGCATCGACGTTTACATCGGTCTCAGCGCCGGCGGCGTCTATGACCTCAATGCGCGCCTGCTGTCGCGTTTCATGGGCCGGCACATTCCCGGAAATCCGACCCTTGTTCCCCGTAACATGACGGGCGCGGCAGGCCTTCGCTTGGCAAACTGGCTCTACCAAGTCGCCCCGAAAGACGGATCCGTCTTCGGCACGTTTGCGCGCGGCATCGCATTCAACCCCTTGCTCGGTCAGACCGAAGGGCCGATCGAGGCGACAAAATTCAACTGGCTGGGCAGCACTAACGACGAGGTCTCAATCTGTGCGGCGCGGCGCGAGAGCGGCATCACCAAATTTGAGCAGCTTTACGAACATGAGCTCATCGTTGGCTCGACTGGCGGCAGTGGCGATGACGAGCAACTGCCTAGGATCATCGACGGCGTTCTCGGAACGAAGTTGCGCACGGTCTCCGGCTTTCCTGGCGGCGCCGAGATTAAACTGGCCATGCAGCGGGGTGAAGTCAGCGGTCGTTGCGGTTGGTCGTGGTCGAGTGTGAAGGCTACCGAGGGCGAATGGCTAAAGGACAAGAGCATATCGATTCTCGTCCAGCTGTCGTTCCACAAGCACCCGGATTTGCCCGATACGCCGTTGATTATGGACTTCGTAAAGACTGACGAAGGTCGGCAAATCTTCAAGGTCGCTCTCGCGCGACAAGTGATGGCCTGGCCTTTCGCCGCGCCACCCGGCGTTCCCGCGGAACGGATCGTCGCCTTGCGGAGGGCATTCGACGAAACTTTGCACGACAACGAGTTTCTGGCGGAGGCCGAAAGACTCAATCTCGAGATTACGCCCGTGTCAGGCGAGCGCATTCAGTCGCTGATCGAAGATGTCTATCGGACGACCAGCCCTGAGATCACCGCGAAGATCGGCGCGATGCTCAAGTAAAAATCGCGGCCGGTATCCACCCCCGAATCAAGTCCGAGGGCAGGCTTTTTCCGGATCACGCCCTAAAAGAAGCCCAGAGACTCGCAGCCCGTGCCGGCGTGGAAGCTTTGCTTGTGGCGCCGATTGGGAATGTCGATGACGTGCACCGAGCCGTCGCCCTGGCAGGCGACGAACAGTTCGTCGCCGTGAAACGCCATGTCCATGGGCTGGCTGCCGACGGCGATGGCTGTTTGCTCGTGGAATGACGGATCGATCAGGCTCACCGTATTGCTGTTCAGGCTGGTGACGCCGATGAGGCTGTTGTCGGGCGCGTAGCGAGCGATCTGCGCCGCTTTCGGCACATCCTTGAGCACCACTTCGTCGCGGACCTTGCCGGCTTCGGCGTCGATCAGAAACAGCGTCGGCTGCGCGTCGTCCACCGCAACGACCGTGCGGCCGTCAGCCGAGATGGCGATGCCGGCCAGCGGACGCGGCGTGTTGATCTTGCCGAGCAGTTTTCGCTTCGGCAGGTCGATGACCGAAACCGTGCCGTCTTCTTCGTTCTCGGTGTAGAGGCGCTGTCCGTCGGGCGCGATGATCAGCCGGTGGCCATTGGTCGATCCGGAATCGATGGCCGCCACAACCTTGTTGGTCTTCGGGTCGATCACGGCGACCACGGCGCTGTTCTCACAGGTGATGTAAATAAGGCCGTCGGGGCCGAGCTTGAGCGTATGCGGCGCGATATAGGGACGAAGATCGATGGTGGCGACGTGCGTGCGCTTGTGCAGATCGAACACGCAAACAAGATGCTGGGGATTGGGGTTGCGGCCGTGCACACCGTCGCCGAAGATCGGCACATAGGCGAGGCCGGTTTCCGGCATCACCAGCAGCTCATGCACGGTGCGCGGAAATCCGTCGATCACCACCTCGGTCTCGTAGGTGACGGGATTGAGAAACAGCACTTTCCCGCCCATCTTGTCGACCGCGATCATGCCGCGGGAGTTTTTTGTGTCGGCCATTGTTTTATCCTTCGAGTGGCACGCGAAAATACTATCGCGCTTGCGTGCTGAAATCTCCGCGCCTGATTGCGCGCCACGCGGGCGGGGTCAGCGCCAGCGGCGTTGCAGCCAGAGCCATTGTTCGGGCCGCTCGCGCACCCAGCCTTCGACGATGCCGGTGATCTTCTCCATGGCGGCCTGGATGTCGATCTTGCCGGCAGCATCGCGCGGCATCGCAACCTCGTCGGTGAACTCGACTTGCACCCGGTTCCCCGGCAGCCGGATCGAGCGGAAGCCATGCACCGGGCAATCGAAAAATTGCGCAAACCGCGCCGCCATCGGGTTGGCCTTGCAGGGACGGCCAAAGAACGTCACGTCCACACCGCGGGCAAAATGCTGATCGGCAAACAGCGCCAGGTGCAAGCCGTCCTTCATGGCCTCCCGCAGCTTCCAGACCGCGTCCGCCCCCGATGGCACCAGACGCCCCATGGTCTTCGCCTGCATCGCCGCCAACTGCTCGGACAGTGGGCCAAAGTTCGACGGGTTGTAGAATATGGCGAGGTCGAGGTTGTTGGATTTCACCCAGATGGCGCCAAGCTCGTAGCTCGCCAGGTGCGAGGTGAACAGGACCGCCGGCTTGCCGTCGTCGCGCAGGCGCCGGAGTATGTCCAGCGTCCCTGGCGTGACCACGATGCGGCCGCCGTTGGGATTGGCATCGTCCACCAGTCGGTCGAGGTTGACGTATTCGATCAGTAGCCGGCCGAGGTTCTCCCACATGCTGGAGAGAATGTGCTCGATCTCGGTGGCGGACATCTGCGGATAGGCCGCCACCAGGTTGGCGCGCGCGGTGCGATGGCCGCGCAAGTACGGCCCGATCCATCGCGCCACCCGGCCCACGAAATTCGCGGTGCGGTCGAGGTCGGTGCGCCGGATCAGCAGGAACAGCAAAAGGCCGGCCCGATACCATAGCCGGGTGGCGGCATTGCCGAGCTTGTAGGACCAGCGCAGGTCGTTGAACGACTGCACGCCCGGATTGGCGGCGGCCACCCGCCGTCGCAGTTCATCCACCAGGACGGTGCAGCTTGAGGCCCTGCTTTCGGCGACACCAAAGCGCGGGTGGTGAATGGAATTGAGGACGAGCTTCTCGCCGTCGCGGCAGCGCAGTACATAATCGAAGCTGCGCGGCAATTGGGCCGAAAGCACCCCGCGCACCTTGCCCTTGTACTCGTGGATTTCGACGATGTCGCCGTAGCGGACGAGATGCACGGCCTTGTCGTCGCGCCATTCGAGGCCGTCAGGCCGCAGCCGGTAGGTTCGCTCGCGGCACAGGAAATTCCGGCGAAAGGAATGCACGTACTCGCGCGCTGCGGCCGAACCGGCTGTCACGTCATCCATCGCGTCGATTATATATTTCTCCTCCACCCCAGGCAATTTGGCGGATTTATCTTGGCCTCGCCGGATACGGGCCCCGCGCACTCAAATCCGCTTGCCAAGTTCCACGATTGCGCCTTTTCTACGCCCCCTTTTCCCATCTGGCGTCAACCAAAGTGGCGACGGCGACGCGAACGCAAGTGGCGATCATCGGCGGCGGCCCGGCGGGTTTGCTGCTGTCGCATATTCTCCACCGCAACGGCATCGAGAGCATCGTGCTGGAGCGGCAGACCCGCGGCCACGTGCTGGAGCGGATTCGCGCCGGCGTGCTCGAAGCGGGCACCGTGGCGCTGTTGCGCGAGGTCGGCTTAAGCGCGCGCATGGATCGCGAAGGGCATCCGCATGACGGTTCGGCGATCGCCTGGGAAGGCCGGCCACGGTTTTTCATCGACACCAGGAAATACACCGGCAAGGCGATGATGGCTTATGGCCAGACCGCAATCACCGAGGACCTCTATGCGGCGCGCGATGCGTCCGGCGGACAATTAATCGATGAGGCCGCGGACGTGCGGTTGCATGAACTGACGTCGCGTCGGCCCCATGTGACCTACGAGAAGCAAGGAGCGATGCATCGCATCGACTGCGATTACGTCGCCGGGTGTGACGGCTATCACGGCGTGAGCCGGGCCTCGATCCCGGCTTCTGTGCTGAAGACCTACGAAAAGAGTTATCCGTTCGGCTGGCTCGGCATCATGTCGCAGACGCCGCCGTACCCCGATCTTTGCTACTGCTATCACCATCGCGGTTTTGCGCTGGCGTCCATGCGCAATCCGATGCTGAGCCGCTACTACATCCAGTGCGACCTCGACGCCAAGCTGGAAGACTGGCCCGACGAACGCTTCTGGAGCGAATTCAAGGCGCGGTGTCCGCAGGACATGGCCGACAGCATCGTCACCGGTCCTTCGATCGAAAACTCCATCGCGCCGTTGCGCAGTTTCGTCGCCGAGCCGATGCGTTACGGCCAGCTGTTTCTCGCTGGCGACGCCGCCCACATCGTGCCGCCGACGGGAGCCAAAGGCCTTAACCTCGCGGTGTCCGACGTTTTCTATCTGTCACGCGCGCTGACCGAGGCCTACCGCACCGGGAAGACACACTATGTCGACTGCTATTCCGATATGGCGCTGCGCCGCGTCTGGGGCGCCGCGCGGGTATCATGGTGGCTGACGATGCTGCTGCACCGCTTCCCCGACGAGACACCGTTCGAGCAGCAGATGCGGCTTAATCAGTTCGACTATCTGCAAGCCTCCGAGCATGCCCAGGCGTCGCTGGCGGAGCAGTATATCGGGCTGCCGTTCGAGGAGTGACTGACAAGTCAACTCGTGTGCCGGCGACGTCTGCAATTTCGGACGCAATCGGGGGTACATCGGACATGCAGCGGGGCGCGCCCAATCGGTCGAAAATGATGTGGTGGACGGTGGCCGCTCCCGGCAGCGAGTTCCGATAGGGTGATCGCTGTCAACGAATCACATCAGGAGCTGTCCATATGCAAATTACCACGATCGGTTTGGATATCGCCAAGAACGT
>JBAUYV010000116.1:0-35173 GCA_049584975.1 Xanthobacteraceae bacterium
TCTTGGATGCGACGGTCGGCGACGGCGAATCCGACGAGTTCAAGCGGCAAAGCCGGACCGCGGCGCAGAAATGGCAGGAGGCCGGGGCGGAGACTCGCTACGAAGAGCTTCCCGGCAACCACTTCACAGTCCTCGCCCCGCTCGCCGATCCGGCGAGCGCGATGGTCGCGCGGGTCGCGGAATTGGCGCGGCGCCTCAAGCGATAGGCCGGCGCGCCGCCGGGCCGAGCACGACGCAGGCCGATGCCGACAGGATCAAGGCGAAACCGACCACGTCGGCGGCGGTTGGCCGCTCGCCGAGGATCAGGATCGAGCTGATGACGCCGATTGCCGGACTGCCGAGAGCGCCGAGCGATGCCGTCGCCGCCGGGAGCCGGCGCACGATCTCGAACCACATGGCGTAAGCGAGCGCGCTGCCGGCGATGCCGGTGAACGCCGTGGCCAACAGCGCGTCGGCGTGCGCGTTGTCGAGATCAAGTCGGCCCTCGAACACGAAGAGAAATGCCGCGATGACCACGAACGCGAGCGTCAGCTGCCAGCTGGTGACGCCGAGCGGGTCGGCATCGACGCGCGCCCATTTCACATAGACCGTGCCGGCTGCCCAGCTCAGGCCGCCGGCAATAGCGAAGAGGGCGCCGAACGGCAGGCCGTTCCGCGTCAGCGGATAGATCAGGATGGCCAGTCCGGCGATGCTGAGCGAGACGGCGATCGCCTGAATCCGGGTCGGGCGTTCGCCCAGCGTCATCCACGCCAGCAACACCGTCCACACCGGCATGGTGTAGGTGAGAATGGCGACCCGCGACGTATCGGCGGTGATTTGCGCGAACGCGCTGAGCAGACTGAAGCCGACGATATTGAGGAGCGACATGATGAAGACATGCGCCCAGGTTCTGGCGTTCGGAATGCGGAAGCTGCGGCGCATCACCAGGCAGATGATGAACATCGTCAGCGCGGAAATGCCGGCGGTCGTCGCGCGCATCGAGAGCGGCGGGATCTCATCGAGCGCGATCTTCATCACCGGCCAGGTGATGCCCCACACCAGGCAAAGAACGACGAGCAGCAGCCGCGCGCGGGTGTCCTCGACACCCGGCGCGGCGCTGGCCTGATATTCCCGCTTGTGAGCTGTAAGGGCGCCCTCGGTGTCGGCGCGTGTTCGAATCGTCATTGCCGGGTTATGCCTGCCGGAACGGGAGCCGCCGCGCAAGCAGGATGGCCGGTCCGCCGCCGCGACTTCGCCAGCTTGCGCGATGGCTAGAACAAAGATAGAACATCACCGTCCAAGAGGCAGATATGTCGGACCTCTCTGCGGCCCAGCAAGTCTTGCGCGCAACCTTCGGTTTCGATGCTTTCCGCCCCGGCCAGGCGGAAATCGTCACCGCCATTCTCGATGGCCGCGATGTGCTGGCGGTCATGCCGACCGGGAGCGGCAAGTCGCTCTGCTACCAGCTTCCCGCGCTCCTGCGTGACGGTCTTACCGTCGTGGTGTCGCCGTTGATCGCGCTGATGCGCAATCAGGTGGCGCAACTTTGCGGCTACGGCGTCGCCGCGGCCGCGCTCAATTCCGCGAACGATCCGGACCAGAATTGGTCGGTGATCGATCGCCTTACGCGCGGCGAACTACGCCTCCTCTACGTTGCGCCCGAGCGCCTGGTGCGCACCGACACGCTCGATCTGCTCAAGCGCGCCAAGGTCGCGATGCTGGCGGTCGACGAGGCCCACTGCATCTCGCAATGGGGCCACGATTTTCGTCCCGAATACGCGGCGCTCGGTGCGGTACAGGCGGAGCTCGGCGACGTGCAGACGGTGGCGTTCACGGCCACCGCCGATGCCGCCACGCGCTCAGACATCGTTGAAAAGCTGTTCGGCCGGCCGCCGGTGGTGTTCGTGCACGGCTTCGATCGGCCGAATTTGCGGCTCGCCATGCAGGCAAAGATCGGCAGCCGCAATCAGGTGGCGGATTTCATCAAGGATCATCGCCGGCAGAGCGGCATCGTCTATTGCGCCTCGCGGCGCAAGACCGAGAAGCTGGCCGAATATCTCGGCCAGGACGGCATCAACGCGCTCCCCTATCACGCCGGCATGGAGCCGCATGCGCGCTCGCGCAACCAGGATGTTTTCCTGCAGGAGGATGGCGTGGTCATGGTCGCGACCGTGGCCTTCGGCATGGGCATCGACAAGCCGGACGTTCGCTTCGTGGTCCATGCCGATATGCCGGCCAATATTGAAAGCTACTATCAGGAGATCGGCCGCGCCGGCCGCGACGGGCTCGCCGCCGACACCCTGACGCTCTACGGCATGGGTGATATCCGCCTGCGCCGTTTGCAGATCGACGACGGCGAGGCCGCGAACGAGCAGAAGCGGGTCGACCGTCAGCGGCTCAATGCGCTCGTTTCGCTTTGCGAATCGCCGCGCTGCCGCCGGCAGACGCTGCTTGCCTATTTCGGCGAAACGGTCGCGCCGTGCGGCAATTGCGATTTCTGCTGCGACGGAGCGCAAGTGATCGACGGCACGATCGCGGCGCAGAAGGCGCTCTCCGCCATCGTGCGCACCGGTGAGCGCTTCGGCACCGAGCACGTCACCAACCTGCTCGTCGGCGAGGACTCCGATGCGATCCTGAAATTCGGCCACGATTGCCTGCCGACCTTCGGCGTCGGTAAGGAATACGGCAAGCAGGAATGGCGCTCGATCTTCCGTCAGCTCCACGGCGCCGGCATTATCGCGCTCGACATCACCGGCTATGGCACCTGGACCATCACCGATGCCGGCTGGCAGGTGCTCCGCGGCTACGCCAAGGTCCCGCTGCGCAAGGATACGCTCAAGCCGGGACGCAAGGCGGCCCGAGCCGCCGCCACTGCCGCCGCGCTCGCCGACGGCGGGGAGGAAGACGCGGCGCTGTTCGAGGCGCTGCGGCGGCGCCGGTCCGAACTCGCCAAGGCGCAGCGTGTGGCCGCCTATGTGGTCTTCGCCGACAAGACGTTGATCGACATGGCGCGGCGTAAGCCGCGCACAGCCGCCGAGATGGGCGCGGTGCACGGCGTCGGCGAGGCCAAGCTCAAGCAATACGGCGATATTTTCCTTGCGGTCGTCCGCGAGCATGTGGCGCGCGCGGCGTGATGGCCGAAGCCGATCGACGCCCCGCAGACCCCGGATTCGTCGTCGTTTTCGCGTTATTGCACCGCAGTGACCGGTATGTTAGCAACGCGCGATTTTCGCGGGTTCGCGGGGCATTTCGCCGCCTCCACATCCCCAATCCCGCCTGAATCCCCGAGGCTTGCGCCGTCTTTCGCACCGGTTGCGCGCCTTGCGGAGACGCGCCAGAAGAAACCCGGAACGAGCCCGCGCAAGAGCACCTCACTTGGCAGCCGCAGAACCCATCGTATCCGGCATGGCCGGCCGTTACGCGACCGCGCTGTTCGATCTCGCGCGGGAGACGAACGCGATCGACGCAGTGAAGGCCGATCTCGAACGCTTCAACGGGCTGGTCGCCGAAAGTCCCGATCTCACCCGCCTGGTGCGCAGTCCGGTCTTTTCCGCCGATGAGCAGCTGCAGGCGCTTTCCGCCGTGCTCGAGCGCGCGGAGATCGGCGGTCTGGCGGCGAAATTCCTCAAGCTCGTCACCACCAACCGCCGCCTGTTCGCGGTACGCGATATGGCCAAGGCCTATCGCCAGCTCGTGGCCGAGCACAAAGGCGAGGCGACGGCCGAGGTCACCGTCGCCGAGCGGCTCAAAGACGAGCATGTCGCCGCGCTGCGCAGCGCGCTCAAAGCGGTCAGCGGCAAGGACGTCGACCTCGATATCAGGATCGATCCCGCCATCATCGGCGGACTCGTGGTCAAGCTCGGCAGCCGCATGGTCGACACCTCGCTGCGCACCCGGCTCAATGCAATCAGGCACGCGATGAGAGAGGCCCGATAATGGATATCCGCGCCGCGGAAATCTCCGCCATTCTCAAAGAGCAGATCAAGAATTTCGGCCAGGAAGCCGAAGTTTCCGAAGTCGGCCAGGTGCTGTCGGTCGGTGACGGCATCGCTCGCGTCTACGGCCTCGACAACGTGCAGTCCGGCGAGATGGTCGAGTTCGAGAGCGGCGTTAAAGGCATGGCGCTCAACCTCGAAAGCGACAATGTCGGCATCGTGATCTTCGGCAGCGACCGCGAGATCGCGGAAGGCCAGACCGTCAAGCGCACGCGCGCCATCGTCGAGGTCCCGGTCGGCAAGGGTTTGCTGGGCCGCGTCGTCGACGCGCTCGGCGAACCGATCGACGGCAAGGGGCCCGTCAAGGCGGATAAGCGCTCGCGCGTCGACGTGAAGGCGCCCGGCATCATTCCGCGCAAATCGGTGCACGAACCGATGGCGACGGGGCTCAAAGCGATCGATGCGCTGATCCCGATCGGCCGCGGTCAGCGTGAGCTGATCATCGGCGACCGCCAGACCGGTAAGACCGCGATCGCGCTCGACACGATTCTAAACCAGAAGTCGCTGAACGCTTCGGGCGACGAGAAGATCAAGCTCTATTGCGTGTATGTGGCCATCGGCCAAAAGCGCTCGACCGTCGCGCAGTTCGTCAAGGTTTTGGAAGAGAACGGCGCGCTGGATTATTCGATCGTCGTCGCCGCGACGGCTTCCGACCCGGCGCCGATGCAGTTTCTGGCGCCGTTTTCCGGCTGTGCCATGGGCGAATATTTCCGCGACAACGGCATGCACGCGGTGATCATCTACGACGATCTCTCCAAGCAGGCCGTCGCCTATCGGCAGATGTCGCTGCTCCTGCGCCGGCCGCCGGGGCGCGAAGCCTATCCGGGCGACGTGTTCTATCTGCATTCGCGGCTTCTCGAGCGCGCGGCAAAGATGAACGACGACCACGGGGCTGGCTCGCTCACCGCATTGCCGGTGATCGAGACTCAGGCCAACGACGTGTCGGCCTATATTCCGACCAACGTGATCTCCATCACCGACGGCCAGATCTTTCTGGAGACAGACTTATTCTATCAGGGCATCCGGCCGGCGGTGAACGTCGGCCTCTCCGTGTCGCGCGTCGGCTCGGCGGCGCAGACCAAGGCCATGAAGAAAGTCGCCGGCCGCATCAAGGGCGAGCTCGCGCAATACCGCGAGATGGCGGCGTTCGCACAGTTCGGTTCCGATCTCGACGCCACCACGCAGCGCCTCCTCAATCGCGGTTCGCGGCTGACCGAGCTGCTCAAGCAGCCACAATTCTCGCCGCTGAAGATGGAGGAGCAAGTTTGCGTCATCTATGCGGGCGTCAACGGCTATCTCGATCCACTGGCGGTCGACCGCGTGCGCGCTTTCGAGGACGGTCTGCTCGGCACGCTGCGCGGTCAGCACGCCGACATTCTGAACACCATCCGCGACTCGCGTGATCTCGATGATGCCACCGCGGGCAAGCTCAAGGGCGTGGTCGACAGCTACGCCAAGACGTTCGCGTGACGATAAACGGCTCGGTCGAGCCGCAAGAGCGACGCTAAATGCCCAGCCTCAAAGACCTGCGCAACCGCATCGCCGCCACCAAGGCGACGCAGAAGATCACCAAGGCCATGCAGATGGTCGCGGCCTCGAAGCTGCGACGCGCGCAGGCGGCCGCTGAGGCCGCGCGTCCTTACGCTTCCAGCATGGACAAGGTGCTGGGCAATATCGCCGCGTCGGTCGGTAGCCTCGACACCGCGCCGCGGCTGCTGCGAGGCACCGGTAGCAACAACGTGCATCTGCTTCTGGTCTGCACCGCCGAGCGCGGCCTGTGCGGCCCGTTCAACACCTCGATTGTGCGGCTCGCCCGCGAGCGCGCGAATGCGCTGGCAGGCGAGGGCAAGGAGGTCAAGTTCTTCTGCGTCGGCCGCAAGGGTTACGATCAGCTGCGGCGTCTCTACGACAGGCAGATCATCGAAATGGTCGACCTGCGTGCGGCGCGCACGCTGCGTTTCGAGCATGCTGAGATGATCGCCGAAAAGGTCATCGCGCGGTTCAACAATTTCGAGTTCGACGTCTGTACCCTGCTCTACTCGCGGTTCCGCTCGGTGATCGCGCAAATCCCGACCGCGCAGCAGATCATCCCGCCGGTGTTCGATACCAAGACGGCCGATGCACTCGGCGGCGCGGTTTACGAGTTCGAGCCGGAGGCCGAGGACATTCTGCACGAGCTCTTGCCGCGCAATCTCGCGGTGCAGATCTTCCGGGCGCTTTTGGAAAACGCCGCCTCGTTCTACGGCGCGCAGATGTCGGCGATGGACAACGCGACGCGCAATGCTGGCGATATGATCCGCAAGCAGACGCTGCGGTATAACCGCACGCGCCAGGCGCAGATCACCAAAGAGCTGATCGAAATTATCTCCGGGGCCGAGGCGCTGTAGGGAAATCGAGGAGGCAAGCATGGCGTACACGACAGCGGCAACCACCAAAGGCGGACGCAACGGCCGCGCTATTCTTGAGAACAACGGCCTCGCTCTGGCCATGGGTCTGCAGAAGGAATTCGGCGGTTCCGGCGAGGGCCACAATCCCGAACAGCTTTTCTCCCTCGGCTGGTCGGCGTGTTTCGGCCAGGCGATCTTGGCGCTGGCCCGCAAACATGGCCTCGACGGTCAGGACGCGCGTGTGACCTGCACGGTGGCGATGGACAAGGACGAGGTCAGCTTCGGCTTCAAGGTCGAGATGAAGGTTTCCATTCCGGGCGCTGACAAGGCCAAGGTTCAAGCCCTGGTCGAGGACGCGCACCGGATTTGCCCGTATTCCAGGGCGACCCGCGGCAACGTGCCGGTCACGTTGACGGTCGTCTAAGAGGTTTCAGGAGCATTGCATGGCTAAAGCAGTCGGACACATCACCCAAGTCATCGGCGCGGTCGTCGACGTGCATTTCGACGACGACTTGCCGCCGATCCTCAACGCGCTGGAAACATCTAACCAGGGTAACCGCCTCGTGCTCGAAGTGGCGCAGCAGCTCGGCGAGAACACCGTGCGCACCGTCGCCATGGACACCAGCGAAGGGCTGGTGCGTGGGCAGGAAGTGCGCGACACCGGCGCGCCGATCTCGGTGCCGGTTGGCGCCGGCCTGCTCGGCCGTATCATCAACGTCATCGGCGATCCGGTCGATGAAGCCGGCCCGGTCAAGGCCGAAGCCACGCGCGCGATCCATCAGGATGCGCCGGCCTATACGGACCAATCGACCGAGGCGGCGATTCTCGTCACCGGCATCAAGGTTGTCGATCTGCTGGCGCCTTATGCCAAAGGCGGCAAGATCGGCCTGTTTGGCGGCGCCGGCGTGGGCAAGACCGTGCTGATCATGGAGCTCATCAACAACGTCGCCAAGGCGCACGGCGGTTACTCGGTATTCGCCGGCGTCGGCGAGCGCACCCGAGAGGGCAACGATCTCTATCACGAGATGATCGAGTCCAAGGTCAACAAGGACCCCAAGGAAGGCTCGGTCGAAGGTTCCAAGTGCGCGCTGGTGTACGGGCAGATGAACGAGCCGCCCGGCGCCCGCGCCCGCGTCGGCCTCACCGGTCTGACCGTCGCCGAATATTTCCGCGACCAGGGCCAGGACGTGCTGTTCTTCGTCGACAACATCTTCCGCTTCACGCAGGCCGGCTCGGAAGTGTCCGCGTTGCTCGGACGGATTCCTTCGGCGGTCGGTTATCAGCCGACGCTGGCGACTGACATGGGCGCACTGCAGGAACGCATCACCACGACGACCAAAGGCTCGGTTACGTCGGTGCAGGCGATCTACGTGCCGGCCGACGACCTCACCGACCCGGCGCCGGCTACATCGTTCGCGCATCTCGACGCGACCACGGTGCTGTCGCGCGACATCGCCGCCAAGGGCATTTATCCGGCGGTCGATCCGCTCGACTCCACCTCGCGCATGTTGTCGCCGACGGTCGTCGGCGAGGAACACTACGCCGTTGCGCGGCGCGTGCAGCAGGTGCTGCAACGCTACAAGGCGCTGCAGGACATCATCGCCATCCTGGGCATGGACGAGCTGTCCGAAGAGGACAAGCTGACGGTGGCGCGGGCACGCAAGATCGAGCGTTTCCTGTCGCAGCCGTTCCACGTCGCCGAAGTATTCACCGGCTCGCCGGGCAAGCTCGTCGACCTGCGAGACACCATCAGCGGCTTCAAGGGTCTGGTCGAAGGCAAATACGACCATCTGCCGGAGGCGGCCTTCTACATGGTCGGCACCATCGAAGAGGCCATCGAGAAGGGCAAGAAGCTCGCGGCTGAAGCGGCTTAAGCGATTTTCCTCCCCTCTCGCGAGGGGAGGACAAGGAAACAACGATGGCTCAGCTTCACTTCGAATTTGTCTCGCCAGAGCGCGTGCTGTTCTCCGGTGACGTGGATCAGGTCGATTTGCCCGGCGCCGAAGGCGACATGGGCATTCTGGCCGGACACGCGCCGTTGGTGACGGCGCTGCGGCCGGGCATCGTGACCATCTACAGCGGCAGCACGCGGGAGCCGATCGTGGTGGTCGGCGGCTTCGCGGAAGTAAGTCCCTCGGGCCTGACCGTGCTCGCCGACCGGGCGATGCCGCGGGAAAATTTCGATACGGCGATGCTGGCCGGCGAGATCAAGGACACCGAAGAAGACGTTGCCGACGCCACCGACGAAGCGCAACGCGACAAGCTCGCGCGCCGCCTCGACCAACTAAAGTCGCTGCAAGCGGCGCTGGCGCAGTAGCAGCACGCCTCAAGAAGAGTATTTGGCGAATTCCGCGACGACGCGCTCGTAGACCTGGCGCTTGAACGGCACCACCAGGTCCGGCACGTTTTGCATCGGCTCCCAGCGCCAAGCTGAAAATTCGGCGTGCGCGGTGCCGTCGGGATGGGCGATGTCGATTTCGCTTTCCGGCCCGGTGAAGCGCAGGGCGAACCACTTCTGCATCTGGCCGCGATACTTGCCGTTCCAGGCTTCCCCAACGAGATCGCGCGGAATGTCGTATTTGAGCCACTCGCCGATTTCGCCGAGCCGTTCCACGGAACGAATGTTGGTTTCCTCGCGCAGTTCGCGCAACGCTGCCGGCCATGGCTCTTCGCCGGGATCGATGCCGCCCTGCGGCATCTGCCACGCATGGGTCAGATCGACGTGCTCCGGACCGTCAATGCGGCGGCCGATAAAGGCCAGGCCGGCGCGGTTGAGCACCATCAAGCCGACGCAGGGACGATAGGGAAGATCTTCGTAGGCCATTGGCGGATCGGCTGTCAGAGGCTCTGGCAATGAGAAGCCAGGGGCCGGTGTGCGTCAACAGTGGCGTCTCGTTCTTCTTATCAGCGATCCGCCAAAAAGCTTCGGGGCGGCCCAAGGCCGCCCCGAATTTCGATCAAGACATGCTGCTTCGTCAGTTCGGTACAGCAGTCTTTGCATTCGGCGGGAACGCCGCGTTGGTGGTCGCGCCGCGCAGAAGGTCGAGCGCCTCTTTGAGCGCCTTGTCGTCCTTTTCGTCCGGCGGGACGTAGGATTGCGAACCCGACTTCTCGCTGCCCTCGGCCTTCAGATGGCCCGGCAGCGACGCTTCGCCTTTGGTGTCGGTCCGCGCCTTCAGTTCGTCGGGCACATCCTGCAGCACTTCGATTTCGGGCACGATGCCCTTGGCCTGGATGGAGCGGCCGGACGGGGTGTAATAGCGCGCCGTCGTCAGCCGCAGTGCGCCGTTGCCGGCGCCGAGCGGGATGATGGTCTGCACCGAGCCTTTGCCGAATGAACGCGTGCCGACCAGCGTCGCGCGCTTATGGTCTTGCAAAGCGCCGGCGACGATTTCCGACGCCGAGGCCGAGCCGCCGTTGATCAGGATGATTAGCGGCTTGCCGCCGGTCAGGTCGCCACCGGGCCGCGCGTTGAAGCGCTGGGTTTCATCGGCGTTACGGCCGCGCGTGGAGACGATCTCGCCCTTGTCGAGGAAGGCGTTCGACACCGAGATCGCCTGGTCGAGCAACCCGCCCGGGTTGTTGCGCAGATCCAGGATGTAACCCTTGATCTTCTCGGCGCCGAGCTGGTTCTTGAGATCGGTGATCGACTGCTTCAGACCGTCGGTTGTTTGCTCGTTGAACTGGGTGACGCGGATGTAACCGACATCTTCGCCCTCCGAATGCGAGCGCACCGATTTCACCCGGATGATGTCACGCATAATCGTCAGTTCGAGCGGCTTGTCGACGCCCTTGCGGACAATGGTGAGCCTGATCTTGGTGTTGACCGGCCCGCGCATTTTGTCGACGGCTTGATTGAGGGTCATCCCCTGGACCGCGTCGTCGTCGAGCTGGGTAATGATGTCGTTTGCCATCACGCCGGCCTTGGCGGCGGGCGTGTCGTCGATCGGCGCCACCACTTTGATCAGCCCGTCTTCCATGGTGACCTCGATGCCGAGGCCGCCGAACTCGCCGCGCGTCTGCACCTGCATGTCGCGGAAGCTCTTCGGATCCATGTAGCTGGAATGGGGATCGAGGCCGGCCAGCATGCCGTTGATGGCCGATTCAACGAGCTTGCTGTCATCCGGCTTATCGACGTAATCGGCGCGCACGCGCTCGAACACGTCGCCGAACAGGTTGAGTTGTCGGTAGGTATCCGACGCCGCGGCTTTGGCGCTGGAGCCGATGAACAGCATGTTTGGCTGGGTCACCACAAGCGTCATGGCGGCCCCGGCCATTGCACCGAGGAAGAGCAGGGAGGTCTTGCGCATCATCCGCGAACCTTTTCGCCTTCGTTTGTCGCCCACCAGGGGCTGGGATCAATGGGAGTCCCGTCCTTCCGGAACTCCACATAGAGAACAGGCTGCTTCGATCCAGCGGTTACGGCGGCAGAGACCTGCGCTGGGCCGCCCATCACCGCTACGGGCTCTCCGGTCAGCACAAACTGCCCGAGATCGACGGAAATCCGTTCCATCCCCGCTAACAGCACATGATAGCCGCTGCCGGCATTGAGGATCAAGAGTTGGCCATAGCTGCGAAATGGGCCCGCGTAAACAACCCAACCATCACACGGAGCCGTGATCTGCGCGCCCGTGTGGGTGGCGATCGAGAGCCCCTTCTGAGTGCCGCCGGCCCCGTCGGGGGTGCCGAATCCACGAATCGGAGAGCCATTGACCGGGAGGTGGAGCTGCCCACGGGTGCGCTCGAAGGCGACAGCCGGGGCTAGGCGGCCGGGGTCGCCCAGGGCGGCCAAGTCGGGCCGGGTGGCGTCATCCTCGATGGCGCGGGCGGAGACGCGCGACGTGCGGGTCGCCGAATCAAGGTTCTGTTCGAGCTTGGCGATCAGGTCTTTGAGATTGTCGACGCGGTGCGCCAGATCGGCGGCATGCTCTTGTTCGCTCGCCAGCGTCTGCTCGACCGTAGCCTGCTTCTTTTGCCGTTCGTCGACGAGCATGTTCAGGCGCAACCGCTCGCCTGCGAGTTGGTCGCGGCTCTGCGAGAGGCCTGTCTGGTCGGCGACGATATCCTTGCGCACGCGCAACAGATCGGCGAGATCGCCGGCGATCGCGTCGGCTTTGGCCCGCATGTCCGGAACAACGGCGCCGAGCATGATGGCGGTGCGCACCGCCTGCAGCGCATCTTCCGGCCGTACCAGGAGCGCAGGCGGCGGCTGCCGTCCGACACGCTGGAGCGCAGCGAGAATCTCAACGATCAATTCGCGCCGCTCCTCGAGTGATTTTTCAAAAATCTGTTTTCGTTCGTCGAGTGATTTCAGGCGTCCCTGTGTGGCATCGATCTTGGCCTCGACGTCGCGAACGCGTGAGGCCGTGTCAATTAGTTGTTTGTTGAGCGCGCGCCGGTCTTCGCCGAGCGCCGTGATCTGCGATCTCAGCTTGGCTTGACTGTCCGCCGACTCCCGCTGTTCGGCACGGATGGCGTCAAGCTCCTGGTCGTGCTGCTTCAGCACATCTCCGGCCGGCGCCGTATTGGCAGCAGGTGCGGGCGACGGTGCAGTCTGGTCTGCGGACGTTTGCGCGAACGCGGCCCAGCTCGCTCCTAGCGGCAATGCCAGAGCTAGCGCCGAGCCAATCACAAGGCACGGGTCGGTTGAGCGCGGCCGGCGGAGAATCATGCTGTTCACGTTAGACGCAAGCCTTAAGACGCAAATGTTGGCGACACAAGGGAAAGCAAGGATAGGACCAGAATAGGACGCTGTGTACTTCGGTGCGTCACAATGAAGTGAAACAAGATTAAGAATAATTAAGGGCGGTCGCCCCGGTGATAGGGGTGGCCGGCCAAAATGGTGGCGGCGCGGTAGAGTTGCTCCAGCAGCATGATCCGCACAAGCTGATGCGGCCAAGTGGCCGCCCCGAAGGCAAGCTTGAGCTTGGCGCGTTCGCGCAGGCTGGCCGCCACTCCGTCGGCGCCGCCGATCACAAAACAGACCGCCGGGGGGTCTTCCACGCGCCACTCCCGCAGCAGCGCAGCCAAGGCTGCGCTGTCGAGGCTTTCGCCGCGCTCGTCGAGAATGACGATTACGGCTCGATCAGGAATGACATTGGCGGCGGCGATCGACTCTTCTACTCGCCGCCGCTCCGCATCAGCCGCGCGGCTCTCGCGAATCTCGACGATCTCGATCTCACGCATGCCCAGCGCGCGCCCGATCGCCTGTGCGCGCTTTCGATATGTTTCGGCAAGCTCGCGCTCCGGCCCTTGCTTCAGACGGCCGATCGCGATGACGATGACTCGCATCGGCGCGCGAGCGTATCAGCTCGCGCGTCGCGCTGGATGGCCGGCCATCCACATTCTTTCAAGATTGTAGAAGGTGCGTACTTCCGGCCGGAAGACGTGAACGATGACGTCGCCGGCGTCGATCAGCACCCAGTCGCAATGAGGTGCGCCTTCGACTCGGGCTTTGACGCCGGCTTTGTGCAGGTCCTCGACAACCCGGTCGGCGACCGATCCGACATGGCGTTGCGAGCGGCCGGACGACACGACCATGTAGTCGCTGATTGACGATTTGTCCCGCAGGTCGATTGTGAGGATGTCTTCGGCCTTCATGTCGTCGAGGCGCGCGAGGACCAGTCGGAGGATCTCCTCGGCGTCAAGACGCATTCTGGAGACCGTTTCGGGCACGCGACTGTCGGCCCGAGAAATGGCAGGGGTGAACAGGGGTCCTTATCCTTTCGCTCCTTACTCGGCCCCGCCCTTTAGGTTCGGGGCTCACCGGTAAGATAGGCACGCTCGGTTAAGAGTTTCAACTGCTTTGCAAGGCCCGTGCCGCCCGTAGTGCTGTCGAGGAAAGTGGTGATTTGAGACCGTGGAGGTAAATCCAGGCTGGCGGCTTTCGTTCCGCCAGCGTCCTTGCGGCCGATTCCCGCAATCGGAAGCGCGCCAGCCAGTGGCCGGCCGCACTGGCGGTCGCATAAAGGCTCGGACCGAGGCGGTCGACGACTGCTATCGGCACCATCTCGGCGATATCGCGCCAGCGCTGCCAGCGATGGAAGCTGCGCAAATTGTCGGCGCCCATGATCCAAACGAAATGCACACCGGCGCAGCGGCGGACAAGATAAGAGATCGTCTCGTAGCTGTAGTGGGTGCCCAGTTTGGCTTCGAGGTCAGTGACGTCGATGCGCGGATGATTCGCCAGGGCTCGCGCCGCGGCGACGCGCTTAGCGAGCGGCGCCAGGCCTCGCGTGTCCTTGAGCGGATTGCCGGGCGTGACCAGCCACCACATGCGATCGAGACCGAGCCGCTGCATGGCGAGCAGGCAGGCCGCGCGGTGCGCCGCGTGAGCCGGATCGAAGGTGCCGCCAAACAGCCCGATGCGCATGCCGGGTGCGTAGGGGGGAAGGACGACGCGGCCTGTGCCGCCGGATTTTGCGGCGGCAGTGCGCGCAGGAGGGAGCTCCCGCTTCATGACTTTCAGAAAGACCCCCTCCCGCATTGCCTGCCGACTTCCGCTCGCAGCAAGCCGCGGCGGGGAGGCACTTAATTATGGCCGCGTCTGACCGCTGCCGCGTATCCGATATTTGAAACTGGTGAGTTGCTCGACACCGACCGGGCCGCGCGCGTGCAGCCGTCCAGTGGCAATGCCGATCTCAGCGCCAAAGCCGAACTCGCCGCCATCGGCGAACTGCGTGGACGCGTTGTGCAAGACGATCGCCGAGTCGACTTCGCGCAGGAACTTCTCGGCAGCTTTCCCGTCTTCGGTGACGATCGCGTCGGTGTGATGCGAGCCGTAACGCTCGATATGGGCGATCGCGGCATCGACGCCGTCGACGACGCCCGCGGTGATGATGGCATCGAGATACTCGGTGCCCCAATCGGCTTCCTTCGCCGGCTTTACGCGATTGTCGATCGCCTGCACGGCGGCGTCGCCGCGAATTTCGCAACCGGCATCGATCAGCATCATGATAAGCGGCTTGAGCAATTTCGGCGCCCCGGCGCGGTCCACCAGCAGCGTCTCGGCCGCTCCGCACACCCCGGTCCGGCGCATCTTGGCATTGAGCACGATGGCTTTGGCCATCTTCAGGTCCGCCTTGCGGTCGACGTAAACGTGGCAGACGCCTTCCAGATGCGCGAAGACCGGCACGCGCGCCTCGGCCTGCACGCGACCGACGAGGCTTTTGCCGCCGCGCGGCACAATCACGTCGATGGCGCCATCCAGTCCGGCGAGCATCATGTCGACGGCTTCGCGATCGCGGGTGGGTACCAGCGCGATGGCGGCAGCGGGTAGTCCAGCTTCGACCAGACCCTCAACCAGGGCGGCGTGGATCGCCCGCGACGAGCGGAAACTGTCCGATCCGCCACGCAGGATCACGGCGTTGCCGGCCTTGAGGCACAGAGCGCCGGCGTCGGCTGTGACATTGGGGCGGCTCTCGTAGATCACACCGACAACGCCGAGCGGCGTTCGCACGCGTTTGATGCGCATGCCGTTGGGCCGCCGCCACGAAGCCATGATGGCGCCAACCGGGTCTTTGAGTTTGCGGATCACTTCGAGGCCGGCCGCCATCGCCTCGATGCTCGCTGGACGGAGCGTGAGCCGGTCGACAAAGGCTGCGCTGGCGCCCCCGGACTTTGCTTCCGCGATGTCCTGCTCATTGGCGGCCAGGATCGAGGAGCGGGACTTGCGAATGGCCTCGGCCATGGCCGCGAGTGCACGGTTCTTTTGCGCCGCCGGCGCGAGTGCAAGCACGCGGGCGGCCGCGCGCGCCTCGCGGCCGAGGTTCCGCATCGTGACTTCGAGCTTGGTCGAACCGGCAACCGCCTTAAGCGGGGCGTTCATGGCCTTGATCCATCGGATATTACGCGGTTCCTAGCATGTCTGAGCCTGTTCCGCGAGGCGCGGGTGGGGCGAGAGTTATCCACAGTTATCCACAGGTCATCCTGCCCAAACCGCGCAATTTGGGGAACCGGGCAAATGTGGTCGCATTTTACCTCCAGCGTGATCCGACGGAGAGTCCGATGCGCTCGCCAATAGACCGTCAATTGAGCCGCCTGCCGCGATCTTTTCCAATAGGCACTGTTTATGTAGTGCAGGGTCGAGTTATGTAGTGCAGGGTCGAGGCGGCCAGTACGGACATTTACGCGTGTCTTCGCGCTATGTGATCATGCTTGGCGGCCAGCGTGTCGATGTTCCCGCTAAACTCGGCCGCACGAGCCGCGCCCGTGGGTTGCGCCGCCGGCAGCCAGGTACGCTTCCGCAGGCCAACAATCGCGCTCAAAGCCACACCGGAACGAGGCCGAAAAAATTTGTGCCCGTCGGCGGAACGACTCGCTAAGGGCGACGTTGACTGTTTGAGCGCCGGGCGAAGCCCCCCAGCCCCTCACCCTCAATCACCCGGCGTTAGAGCCCCGGCCGTTTTAGCGGCCGGGGTTCATCTTTTGGTAACTGCGTTTCGACGGACGTACGCTTTAGTCCGGAACCCAGCGGCGAGGTCGCTGTTGGTAGTCGTGGCGTGAGGCCAGTAGCGTCTCAAGTAGCGTCTTCAGGGCTTAGCCTTACACGTGGCTGTGTAAAAGGCCGAAGGCCGGGTGCGCGGACCCTTCCTAAGGGATGGCACCCGGCCTTCTTCTTTTCGGAACCTCAGATTCTTAGTAGCAGACCGGCACCCGGCGCCAGCGCAGCCCATAGGGCGTTGGCACAAGCCGGCGGACCCAGACGCAGCCTGGGTCGTATCCGTAGTAGGGGTAGAATCCGAACCCGAGGCCGGGACCACCTCCGTGGAAGTGGCCGCCGCCGCCAAAATGGCCGCCTCCCCCACCCCCATGGCCACCCCCGCGGGCAAAAGCGCTAGCGGGTGCGAACGTGATCGTGGCCGCCAGCGCTAGGCACACGGCTGTGACCTTAGACAAACGTAACATTGAGGACCTCATGCTTGGATGACTGGTCATGCCTAGCACAACACCGGAAGCGCTGGTGTTCATTCACGGCCGACGACCAAATCATCGCGATGAACCATTTCGGTTCGCCCGCTGAAGCCCAGGATGGAAGCGATGTCGGTGGACGACCGGCCGCTGATCTTTTTTGCATCGTCGGCGTCATAGGCGCACAGGCCGCGTGCGATCTCCGCACCGTCAGGCCCGCGAATGATGACCGCATCGCCGCGCGCGAAGCCGCCGTCCACGCGCACCACGCCTGCAGGCAACAGGCTCTTGCCCCGCCGCAGTGCCGCCACGGCGCCAGCGTCGATGGTGAGCGTGCCCTTGGGTTCGAGCGATCCCGCGATCCATTTCTTCCGCGCCGTGACCGGGTTGCCGGCGGCCAGAAACCAAGTGGACCGCGCTCCCCCCTCAATGGCGCGCAACGGATGGTCGACGCGCCCCGAGGCGATGATCATGTGCGTGCCGGCGCCGGTGACGATCTTGGCCGCTTCGATCTTGGTCTGCATGCCGCCGCGCGAGAGCTCCGATCCCGCGGTGCCGGCCATGGCCTCTATGGTGGGCGTAATCCGTTCGACCCGCGGCAGGTGCTTGGCCGATGGCGATGTGCCGGGCGGCGCGTCGTAAAGGCCATCGACATCTGAGAGGAGCACGAGAAGATCGGCGCTCACCATGGTGGCGACGCGCGCCGCAAGCCGGTCATTGTCGCCGTAGCGGATCTCCGTGGTTGCAACCGTGTCGTTTTCGTTGATCACCGGCAGGGCGCGCCATTCCAGAAGCTTGTCGATGGTCGAGCGCGCATTGAGGTATCGCCGCCGCTCCTCGGTATCGCCAAGCGTTACCAGCACTTGGCCGGCGGTAATTCGATGCCGCCATAGCGCTTCGGTCCAGGTGCGGGCCAACGCGATTTGTCCGACCGCCGCGGCCGCCTGGCTGTCTTCGAGCTTCAGCGGACCTGGCGGTAGTTTGAGCACGGCGCGTCCCAGCGCGATGGCCCCCGACGACACCACCAGAAGGTCGCGCTTAGCGCCGTGCAGCGCCGCAAGATCGTGCACGAGCGAGGCAAGCCAGGCCTCCCTGAGCTTGCCGGCTTGCGAATCGACCAGGAGAGAAGAACCGACCTTCACGACGATGCGGCGAAAGTCGTCGAGCCGGAGCGCGGTCATGGCGCGGCCGACCGATGGTCTTTGGTCCGGAGTTGTCGCAGCGGCATCCCGTCTGGTTATCACGCTTTGGGGGCGCGCACCTCGACGCCGGCGCGCTTTTCGATCGGCTTGATCACCTCGGTGATGTCGCTCTCCGATCCCAGTTCGTCGCAGGTGAGCTTGAGGAGCGCCGCGACGGCCTCGATGGCCTGGACCGGAACGCCGAGGGTTTTGGCCTCGGAGATGAACAGATTCACGTCTTTCAACATCAGCCCGGCGGTGAAGCCCTGATTGAACGTGCGCGGGATGACGACTTCAGGAAATTTCTGCTCGGTCGCCGTGCTGCGTCCGGAACTGGCGTTGATCACATCGACCATAATGCGCGGATCGAGGCCGGCTTTGACGCCGGTGACGAACGATTCGGAGGTTGCCACCGTCGCTGCCGCGGACAGCACGTTGTTGCAGAGTTTCATCGTCTGCCCGGCACCCGGCTTTTCGCCGATGTAGAAGAACTTGCCGATCACCTTGAGCGCGGGCTCGACGGCCTTGACATCGGCCAGCGGTCCGGACGCCATTACCGCCACTGTGCCTTTGGCCGCGCCGCGGACGCCGCCGCTCACCGGTGCATCGATCTGCACGATGTTTCTGTCCGCAAGCAGCTTGAAAATCTTCTGCGCCATCACTGAGCCGGTGGTGGAAAGATCCACAAAGCGCTTCACCTTCTTGCCTTCGATCACACCGCCAGGGCCGGTTGCGACTTTCAGCACGATGTCGGGCGTTGGCAGGCTGACCATCACGGTCTCGGCGGAGTCGGCAATTTCCTTAGGCGAGCGCACGGCGATGCCGCCAAGCGCCGCGATGTTGCCGATCGCCTCCTGACGCGTGTCGTAAATGAAAACTTTGTGTCCGGCCTCGACCAGCCGGCGCGCCATGTGCGCCCCCATATTGCCGAGTCCGATGAAACCGATCTCCATGGTATTTCTCCCGGTTATTTCGCATTGATAGCAGAGGGCATGAATTCGGCGTGCGCCTTTTCCGTGTGCTCGCCCAGCGCAGGAACTGGGCCATAGCGCCGCGTCGACGATGCCCGCCGCTTGGCCGGCGCCGGATAGGACACCGGGCCGCTCGGTGTGCCGATGGTTATTCGGCGCAAATGAGGATGATGCGAAAGGTCGGCTGCTGTGTTGACGCGGGCGAAGGCGATGTCGGCGGCGGCAAGCATTTGTTCAAGCGTGTCCGCGTCGTGGCCCGCGAATACGGCTGCAACCCGTCCGTCGGTTTCGGCGCGTCGTTTGACGCGCTCGACGTTGGTCGCAAAATCGGGATCGGCAGCCAGGGCGGCATCGCCCAAAACCTTCTCGGCCAGTATGCGCCACTCGCGGTCGCTCTGGATGGAGATGAGAATATCGACGCCATCGCGGCTGCGGAATGCGCCGTAGGGCGAGATCGAGATGTGTGCGAGGCCGATGCGTTTGGGCGGGAAGCCGGCCTCCTCCTGCAACAGCGGTACCGTCATCCAGTCGGCCATGGCGTCGAACATGGAAATGGAAAGCTCGGCGCCCTCGCCGGTGCGCTGCCGATCGATGACCGCCTCCAGGATCGCCTCATAGGCGTTCATGCCCGAGGCGATGTCGCAGACCGAGACGCCGACCCGCGACGGCTCTACGGTGCCGGTGATGGATGCCAGGCCCGACTCTGCCTGGATCAGCATGTCGTAGGACTTGCGCGTGGCGAGCGGTCCGGTTTCGCCGAAGCCGGAGATCGAACAACAAATCAGCCGTGGATATTTGCGGCGCAGCTCCGCAGTCGGAAAGCCAAGCTTCGCCACGGCGCCCGGCTTCAGGTTCTGCACCAACACGTCGGCGCGCGCGATCATCGCGGCGAGCAGCGATTTGTCCTCGGCCTCGGTGAGATCGAGGACGACCGACTCCTTGCCGCGGTTGAGCCAAACGAAATAACTGCACTCGCCCTGCACGAGATTGTCGTAGCCGCGGGCAAAGTCGCCCTCGGGCCGCTCGATCTTGATGACGCGCGCGCCGGCGTCGGCCAGACGGCACGTGCACATGGGTGCGGCCACGGCCTGTTCGAGCGAGACGACGAGGAGGCCTGAGAGGGGGAGGGACATTTCTTGCTCAGCGAACTCTGATCCGTCACGCCCGGCCTCGTGCCGGGCATCCACGTCTTAGGCCAACGAACATTAAAGACGCGGATGGCCGGGACAAGCCCGGCCATGACGCGTGCTAGTACGACCTCGGCAATCCGAGCACGTGCTCGGCAATGTAGGAGAGAACTAGATTGGTCGAGATCGGCGCTACCGTATAGAGCCGGGTCTCGCGAAATTTGCGCTCGATGTCGAATTCCTCCGCAAAGCCGAAGCCGCCGTGGGTCTGCAGGCACATGTCGGCCGCCGCCCAGGAACATTCGGCCGCAAGGTGTTTGGCCATGTTGGCCTCGGCGCCGCAGTCCTTCCCAGCCTCGTAGAGGGTTGCGGCTTCGCACACCATCAGTTCGGCGGCGCGCATGCCCATATAAGCGCGCGCGATGGGAAACTGTATGCCCTGATTCTGACCGATTGGCCGGCCGAACACCACGCGCTCTTTGGCGTAGGACGCGGCCTTGTTGATGAACCACTTGGCGTCGCCGATACATTCAGCGGCAATCAGGATGCGCTCGGCGTTCATGCCAGAAAGTATGTAGCGGAAGCCTTCGCCTTCGTTGCCGATGAGATTTTCCGCCGGCACGCGCATGTTTTCAAAAAACACTTCGGTGGTGGCGTGGTTCATCATGGTGCGAATCGGCCGGATGGTCAGGCCGTTGCCTGTTGCCGCGCGCATGTCGAGGAGGAAGACCGAGAGGCCCGCGGTGCGCGATGCCCCCACCCAACCCTCCCCCGCATGCGGGGGAGGGCGGGGTGGGGGTCGCGGCGTGGTGCGCGCCAGCAGCAGCATGAGATCGGAATGCTCGGCGCGCGATGTCCAGATCTTCTGGCCGTTGATCACGTAGCTATCGCCGTCACGGACCGCCGTGGTGCGCAGGCTGAGCGTGTCGGTGCCGGAGGTCGGCTCGGTGACGCCGAAGGCCTGCAGGCGCAGTTCGCCCTTGGCGATGCCGGGCAGGTAGCGCGCCTTCTGTTCAGCGCTGCCGTGGCGCAGCACGGTGCCCATCGTGTACATCTGCGCGTGGCAGGCGGCGCCATTGCAGCCGGACGCCTGAATCTCTTCCATGATGGCAACGGCCGCGCTCATGGTGAGTCCGCTGCCGCCGTACTCCTCGGGGATCAGGGCGGCGAGAAATCCGGCTTTGGTCAGCGCCGCAACGAATTTGTCCGGATAGGCGCGCTCACGATCGAGTTGGCGCCAGTACTCGCCGGGAAAATCTGCGCAGAGCGCGCGGACCGCTTCGCGGATTTGTGCGAGTCCGTCGTCGGCTGCCGCAGCCGTCATGCCCGGCCTCGTGCCGGGCATCCCGATTCCTGAAACGCCGCGCGCCCGGATCGAGATGGCCGGGACAAGCCCGGCCATGACAGTCGAGGAGTCACGATCCGACCTCCGCCCGGCCATTGTTGACGGCAACGACCTCGCGCTCGACCACGCGGGTTCGGAAGCTCACCACCGCGCCGTCGCGCCACATTTCCGTGCGCAGTGTCTCGCCGGGAAAAACCGGAGCGGAAAAGCGGCACGCAAATGAAACGAGCTTTTGCGGATCGTATCCGCACATGGTCTTTAGCACCGCGTGGCCGGCGATGCCGAAATTGCCGAGCCCGTGCATGATCGGCCGTGGGTAGCCGGCCTGCTTGGCGACGGCTGGTTCGGCGTGCAGCGGATTGCGGTCGCCACTGAGGCGATAGATCAACGCGGTCTCCGGACGCGTTGCAAAATCCCAGACTGCGTCGGGCTCGCGCGTCGGGATCGGGTGCGGCTCCAGGGGCTTCCGCGGGGGACCCCCGAAGCCGCCGTCGGCGCGGCAGAAGGTGGTCTGCGTCACAGTCGCGATCGGTTCACCAGTCGCCTTGTCGCTCACCTTGCGTTCGGTGAGAACCAGCGCGCCCTTGCCGGCGCCTTTGTCGATGACCTCGATGATGCGCTGGCGGCCGATGACCGTGTTCTGGCCTTTGAGCGGCTGGTGCAGCCGTATTCCCTGCTCGCCGTTGACGATCCTCACCCAATCGATGCCGGTGTCGCGATCGCGCATCCAGAAGCCGGGATGACCGAGCACCGCGCCCATGGTCGGCAGCACTTTCAGGTTCTTTTCATACACGAACGGCAGCTCGTCCTCGTTCATGGGGTCTTGGCCGAGCCCGACGCCGAGCGCGTAGAGCATGCAATCCTTCGGCCCGTAGGTTTGCTCCGCCGGCGGGATGTCGAGCGCCATCAGTTTTTCGTAGACGATGGTCATGATGTCAGTCCACGTTTCCTCGTCATGGCCGGGCTTGTCCCGGCCATCCACGTCTTATCTTCGTCGAGCTTAAAGACGTGGATGCCCGGCACAAGGCCGGGCATGACGTGTGTTGGGGTAATAAATCACACAGGATCCCAGGAAAACACATCGCTCGATCGCTCCAGCGGAGTGAACGAGGAGGCGAACGCGCCTTTGAGCTGGGCGTCGATCTTCTCCGGCGTCCAGCCGTCGGAGCGCTGCAGGGTGCGGATCGGACGGTTCTGGTTGAACAGATAAATCTCGTTGTTGCGCACCGAGAAGATCTGCCCGCTGATGCCCGCGGCGCGGTCGGAGCCGAGATAGACGGCGAGGGGGGCGATTTTCTCCGGCGTCATTTCGCGAAAGCGCGCCACGCGCGCTTTTTCTTCCTCGGTCTCGGCGGGAATCGAATCGATCATGCGCGTCCAGGCGAACGGCGCGATGCAGTTCGAGCGCACGTTGAAACGCGCCATGTCGAGCGCGATGCCGCGCGACAGTCCGACGATGCCGAGCTTTGCCGCCATGTAGTTGGCCTGGCCGAAATTGCCGATGAGGCCGGAGGTCGAGGTCATGTGCACGAAGCTGCCGGAATTCTGCTCGCGGAAATGCACCGCGCAGGCCCGGCTCACGTTGAAGCTGCCGTGCAGATGCACGCCGATCACATCCGACCAATCGGACCAGCTCATGCGATGAAAGATACGGTCGCGCAGGATGCCGGCGTTGTTGACCAGAATGTCGACGCGGCCGAAGGCATCGAGCGCGGATTTTATGATCTTATCGGCGTTGCCGGGCTCGCTGATCGATAGCGTCGAGGCGATTGCTTCGCCGCCCGTTTTTTTGATCTCGTCGACGACTTCCTGGGCCGGTCCGATGTCGGTACCGGCGCCGTCGAGGCTCGCGCCGATATCGCAGACGACGACACGCGCGCCCTCCTGCGCCATCAGCAGCGCGATGCCGCGTCCGATGCCGCGTCCTGCGCCGGTGACGATGGCGACCTTTCCCGCAACGATGTTGGGCATTCCCAAAGCCCCCTTTTCTTTCACTCGTCACCCGCGGGCTTGACCCGCGGGTCCATGTAGCGGTGCCGCCGCATGGATTACCGGGTCAAGCCCGGTAATGACGCTTACATTATCCCCAAACCTCGCGCGCGATGTCGCCGATCATGCGCAGCTTGGCCCATTGCTCGTCTTCGGCAAGAATATTGCCTTCCTCGGTGGAGGCGAAGCCGCATTGCGGCGACAGGCAGAGCTGGTCGAGATCGGTGAACTTGGCGGCCTCTTCGATGCGGCGCTTGATAGCGTCCTTGGATTCGAGCGTACCGCTCTTGGTGGTCACCAGGCCGAGCACCGCTAGCCTCCCCTTCTGCAGGCGACGCAACGGCTCGAAGCCGCCGGCGCGCTCGGTGTCGTACTCCATGAAATATCCGTGCACCTTGATCTTGTCGAACAGCACCTCTTGCTCCGCTTCGTAGCCACCGGTGCCCATGAAGGTCGATTTATAGTTGCCGCGGCACAGGTGCATGGTCACCGTCATGTCGGGCGGGATATCGGAGATCGCGGTGTTGATGAGATCGCCGTAGAGCGGGCCGAGCGCATCGGGATCGTCGCCGCGGTCCTTCATCTGCTGGCGATAGTGCGGATCGCACAGCATGGCGATGAACACTTCGTCGAGCTGCAGATAGCGGCAGCCGGCGTCCGCGAAGGCGCGCACCGCTTTCTTATAGGCTTGACCGAGATCGGCGAAGAATTTGTCGAGGTTCGGATAGATCGACTTGTCGATCGGCGTCCCTACCGGCCGGCCGTAGATCGCCGACGGCGCTGGTATCGTCATTTTCGGCGTGCGCGTCGTGTGCGCTTTGACGAATTTGAAATGCTCGATCATCGGATGGTTGGAGAAGCCCAGCTTGCCGGTGACTTTGACGCCCTCGTTGCGCGTCGTCACCGCCGCAAAGGCAATACCGGTATCCATGACGTGGCGTTCGACGCCGTCGAGCCCCCACAAGAAGTCGAGATGCCACCAGGAGCGGCGGAATTCGCCGTCGGTGATGGATCGCAGGCCGACCGCTTCCTGTTTTTTGATGATGTCCTCGATGGCGCGGTCCTCCACCGACTTCAACTCAGCGGCCGTAATCTCGCCCTTGGCGCGGCGCTCGCGCGCCTGTTTGAGCGCGGCAGGCCGCAACAGGCTGCCGACGTGATCGGCACGGAACGGCGGTTTGGTTCGCTGCATTGCATATTCCTCCCTATTTCTCCCATCGTCACCCGCGGGCTTGACCCGCGGGTCCACGCTGCTTCACGGCTGCGTGGATTGCCGGGTCAAGCCCGGCAATCACGAACTCACTTGCCCCAAACCTCCTCGGCGATTTCGACGATCATCCGCAGCTTCGCCCATTCCTCGTCCTCGGCCAACACGTTGCCTTCTTCGGTGGAGGCGAAGCCGCATTGCGGTGACAGGCAGAGCTGGTCGAGATCGGCGAATTTCGCCGCCTGCTCGATCCGGCGCTTGATGTCGTCTTTCTTCTCCAAGGCGCCGGTCTTGGTGGTGACGAGCCCGAGCACCACGGTCTTGTTCTTTGGCACGAAGCGCAGCGGCTCGAAGCCGCCGGCTCGCTCCGTGTCGTACTCCATGAAATAGCCGTGCACGTTGATCTTGTTGAACAGCAATTCGGCCACCGGCTCGTAGCCGCCGCTGGCGACGAAGCTCGAGCGGAAATTGCCGCGGCACAGGTGCATGGTGATGGTCATGTCGGTCGGGATGTCGGAGATCGCGGCGTTGATCATGTCCGCATAGATCGCCGGCAGCGCCGCCGGATCCTCGCTGCGATCCGCGATGACCTGGCGCAGCGCCGGATCGCACAGATAGGCGAGGTTCACCTCATCGAGTTGCAGATAGCGGCAGCCGGCATCGGCGAAGGCGCGCACCACCTTGCGGTAGGTTTGGCCAAGATCGCGATAGAAATCGTCCATCGACGGGTAGATCGACTCCGGCACCGCGTCGCGGCCATAACGGAAATGCAGCGACGAGGGCGACGGAATGGTCACCTTCGGCGTCTGCCGCGTGTGCGCCTGCAAAAATTTGAAATGCTCGATCATCGGGTGCGGCTTGTAGCCGCCGAGTTTGCCGATGACACGCAGCAGAATCGGCCGCGGTTGCGGGCCGGTCGCGGCAAACTTGATCTTACGCTCGCCCACATACGATTCGACGTTGTGGAGCTGTTCGAGAAAGTCGTAGTTCCAGGAGATACGCCGGTATTCGCCGTCGGTAATCGACTTCAACCCGACGTTCTCCTGCTTACGAATAACCTGCTCGATCTCGCGATCCTCGATGTCCTTGAGTGCGTCCGCGCTGATTTCGCCGCGTTTGCGCTTCTCGCGCGCTTCCTTGAGCGCGGCGGTGCGAAGGAGACTCCCAACATGGTCGGCACGGAACGGCGGTTTGGTGCGTTGCATTTTTTGTTCTCACACTTTTTTGCTCGTCACCCCCGGGCTCGACCCGGGGGTCCATGCGGCGTCGATGCTCTATGGATTGCCGGGTCAAGCCCGGCAATGACGAAGTAAGGAGCCTATCTGCCCCATACCTCATCCGCCAATTCCACGATCATCCGCAGCTTCGCCCACTGCTCATCTTCGGCCAGGACATTGCCCTCCTCGGTCGAGGCGAAGCCGCATTGCGGCGACAGGCAGAGCTGATCGAGCGCCACGTATTTGGTGGCCTCGTCGATGCGGCGCTTGATGTCGTCTTTCTTTTCCAGCTTGCCGGACTTCGACGTAACGAGACCCAGCACGAGCTGCTTCTTGCCCTTGGGGAAGAAGCGCAGCGGCTCGAAGCCGCCGGCGCGATCGGAATCGTATTCGAGGAAATAGCCGTCGAGGCCGGTGTTGCCGAGAAGCTCGGCGGCAACGAATTCGTAGCCGCCCGAGGCGATGAAGGTGGAGCGGAAGTTGCCGCGGCACGAATGCATGGTGATGGCCATGTCGGCCGGCTTGCCCGCGAGTGCCGCATTGGTGAGCCGCGCATAGCGCTTAGGCAGCGCGTCTGGATCGTCGCCACGCTCCTTGGAGTGGGTGCGCTCGTTGGGATCGCAGACCATGGCCCAGGCGGTATCGTCGAGTTGCAGATAGCGGCAGCCGGCGTCGTAGAAGGCGCGGATCGCGGCGCGATAGGCGGCGGCGAGGTCGTCAAAGAACCCATCGAGCGTCGGATAAAGCTCTTTGCTGATCGCGGCGCGGCCCTGGCGGAAATGCAGCGTCGAGGATGCCGGGATGGTCATTTTCGGCGTGACCCGGGTGTGGGCTTTCAGGAACTTGAAGTGCTCCAGCATCGGGTGACCGGAGAACCCCATTTTGCCGGAGATCTTGATGCCTTCGTGTTTGGTCTGCACGCCGTGGAACTGAATCCCGCCCTCGGTGGTGTAGGGCGTGACGCCGTCGAGTCCTTTGAAGAAATCGAAATGCCACCAGGAGCGGCGGAATTCGCCGTCGGTCGCGAGTTTCAGTCCGGCATCCTCCTGCTTTTTGATGACTTTCTCGATCTCGCGATCTTCGATCTCTTTGAGCTGAGCCGCCGTGATCTCGTGCCGCGCATGTTTGTCGCGCGCGGCCTTGATCGGCGCGGGGCGCAACAGGCTGCCCACATGATCGGCGCGAAATGGCGGGGTGGTTCGTTGAGTCATGGTTCCTCCCGTTGTCGTCATGGCCGGACTTGTTCCGGCCATCCCGATTCAGCAGTGCGGACCGTGCCTGCCTGAACGGGATCACCGGGTCACGGCGCTGGCGCGCCGGCCCGGTGATGACGTCCTTTATTTTCCATTGATTTTCAGCACGTACCTTCCGTCTTCATTCCTGCCGAGACGTTGCGCCGCGTACAGAGAATCAAGTTCGCGCACGATTTCGCGCCCGTCTCTGCTGCCGAGCGCAGCCATCAGCTCCAAAAAGCTTGCCGGTCCGGCCGCAAGCGCATCGGCTGCGGATTTTTGCGGCGTGGACTTTTTGGCCACCGGAGGTTTCGGCACCGAGAATTCGAACGAGTCGGCTTTGCCGAACGGGATGGTGCAATCGAAGCCGAGCTTGGCGCCGGTCCGCGCGCCCTGCAGCGACGGATCAAGCGGCACCACGCGGAAACCCGAGCCGGTGATGAGATCGCGATCGCCCTGAAAGCGTGTGGCGAACGCCCAGTCGGCTTCGGCGTCGGAGAAAACGTCGATGTCGGGATCGAAGACAAAGACGTGCTTGGCTTCGGCGTGCGAGCCGAGTACGGCCGCGATGGCGTTGCGGGCGTCACCGGGCACGCGCTGGCGCAGCGACACGCGCACATTGTACATGCCGCCGCTCGACGATGTCGCGTACACGGCGAGCGGCTCGCGGACCGACGCCATCAGCGCCGCCCAGGCCGCCGATTCGGTCTTCATGGCGGAGAGCTGGGTGGTGTCGGTGTACATGAGCGTGCGTCCGCCGATGGTCAGCGTCTGGAACAGCGCGTCCTCGCGGTGCGTGATCGCGGTGACGCGCAGCACCGGGTTGCGCTTCACCACGCCGTAATAGCCCACATACTCGCCGAACGGTCCTTCCGGCTCGACATGGCCAGCCGGATCCAGAAAGCCTTCGATGACGTATTCGGCATCGGCCGGCACGTAGACATCGTTGGTGACGCATTTCACCACCGGCACCGGCTGGCCGCGCATGGCGCCAACCACGGCGAGTTCGTCGACTGACGGCAGCGCCACCATGGCGGCGAGGTAATCGGCGGGATGCGAGCCAACCGCATAGGCAACCGGCACCGGTTCCTTGCGTTTTGCGCCTTCCAGATAAATAGCGCGCATATCGCTCGGCGCGATCAAATCGACGCCGGCTTGCCGCGGCCCGCGCAGCATGATGCGGCGGCAGCCCACATTGGTGAAGCCGGTGCCGGGAAACAGCGCGTAATCGATGCCGGCGGAAATATAAGGCGCGCCGTCGTCGCCGTGTTGCAGGTGCACTGGCAGCGCGGTGAGATCGGCATCGTCTTCTTTCAGGACAACCTGCTGCACCGGCGCCTGCTGTGACGACACCTTCATGGGCGGCTGCAGGCGGTTAAGCCGCTGGTTGAGGGTGGCCAAGAGGCCGTGCTCATCGGTATCGAGCGCGCACGCCAGGCGCTTGCGCGAGCCCATGACGTTGCCGACCAGCTCAGCCTTTTCGGGTCCCGCCGCCTTGAAGAGCACCGCGCGCGGATTGCCATCGAGATGCGCGGCTACGTCGAGCAGATCGATCGGCTCTTTGTGCACCTCGCATTCGCCGAGCTCGACGAGCTTGTCGACGAAGTTCCGTAGCCGGAAGCGCTCGGTATCAATTGCGGGCATGGGCGGCCTCCCAACGGCGTCTTATGACCAAGGTCAAGTCGAAAGCGATTTAGCAATGCCCGCGCAGAGGTGTAAATGCCGTTGCGTGTGGCGCCGTCCGCACAGACACTCATCTGGCGCATAGCGCTGCAGGAGAAGATCATGCCCCCCGTGCTCCGGCTTTACGAAGACGTGTTGTCGAGTGATTCAGCCGAGGTCAGTTTGCCGGCACTCCCGCGCATGATCTTCGTGGCCCACGGCTCGGTGACGATCGCGGATCGCACCTTGCGCGATGGTGAGGCGTGGAGCGGCGAAGGCGCCGTTGCGCCCAAGGTTGGCGGCGCCGGCGCCACGCTCTGGCGCTGGGAGATGGCGGCGGGCGATGCTGCCGCCGGCACCTTGGCAGGCCGCGCCGTCGCCTGCCGGGAAAAACTTATCGCTTCGCTCGAAACATTACCCAAGGGGCCGCTCCTTCTGCGCGGCGACAGCGTCGCGTTCCCGGCGGGCGGCTGCGCCTATTTGCACCGGCATCAGGGCCCCGGCATCCGTTGTTTGTTTGAAGGCGCAATCCGCATCGACACCCACGGCCGCTCGACGTCGTATGGACCCGGTTGTGCCTGGTACGAGACCGGGCCGGACGGCGTGTTCGCCCAGGCTGCGGACCGGCCGACGCGCTTCATCCGCGTCATGGCCCTCCCGCTCGCCTATCTTGGCAAAAGCTCGGTCGAGTATTTGAACGAGGAGGACAAGGCGAAGCCGAAGTCACAGCAGTACAAGATTTTTGCCGACATGCCGCTCACTTCGCCGTCATTCTGAGGTAGCGGCGTCGCGGGCCTCTATGAGCAGCGATCAGGCTTTCAAGTCGTCAGGAACTTTGCCGCCATTTTCGGCGAGCTTGGTCATAACCTGGCCGTGCAGCCAGACATTCATCGAAGCCGAGTCGTTCATGTTGCCGGTGTAATGCAACTCCTCGGCGAGATGTTTGCGCTCCCCGAGGCTGCTGTCGAGGTTGAGAAGCTTCATCAGGTCGACGATCGAATGACGCCAGTCGAGCTTTTCCTTTGACTGGGCGGCGAGCTTATCGAGGATGGCCGTGACGTCGACTGGCGTGGCGGCTGCCGGCTGGCTCGCGGGTGCAGATGCGCCAGCCGGTGCAGCCGCAGGCGTGGCCGCCGGTGCCGCTGGAGCCGCCGAAGCGTGACTGAAAATCTTTGAAATGATGTCGCCGAGAACGCTCATCTATGGCCTCCTGTTTGGATCAAGTTATTTCGGTTTTTGAGCCAAGTGTCATCCCGATCGTATAATGCGGAACTTTCGAGCATGCCTATTCGGGACCTAGCTTTGCACGGTCTTCTTTTGGAAACCAGCATGAGGGCAGCGACACGCGTATATGACAGCTGTGGCGATGCGCGCTACGCGGCACCCTGGAATGATCGACATTACAGTGGCTTGTAGCCGCGCTCCATATCGACATCGATGAGCATCGGTGTGCCGTCCTTGAGCGCCTTGCCGATCAGGTCAGTGGTGTCCTTCACGGTTTTGGCGCGCTGCGCCTCGATGCCGAGCGAGCGCGCGAGCCCAATAAAATCGATCGCCGGGTCGGTGAGTTCCATGCCGACAAACTTGTCGGCCTGTTCGGCAAGTCCGCGTAGCATGACGAGGCGCTGCTTGAGGATGCGGTAGCTGGTGTTGTTGAAGATCACCCAGATCACCGGCAGCCGATAATGCGCTGCGGTCCACAGCGCCTGTATGGTGTACATGGCGCTGCCGTCGCCGATGAGCGCCACCACCGGCCGGTCGGGGAGAGCGATCTTTGCGCCGATCGCCGCCGGCAATCCCCAGCCGATGCCGCCGCCGCGCAGCCCGTAGAAGCTCTGCTCGTCGTCGCTGTTGATCAGCATACGGATGCCGGGCGCGGATGACAGGGCCTCCTCGATCACAACGGCATCCTTCGGCAACATGGCGCCGATGGCTTCAAGCAGCGCGAGCGGCTGCACCGGCGTCTTGCCCGCCATGGCGCGGGCTTTGGCGCGAAATGCCTCGAGGTCTTTCTTGATGGTTTCGCTCGCGGATTTCAGCCGCGCGCTGGCGGCGCTCTTGGCGCTCGCCGTCATGCGCGCAGCGACTGCCGCGGTGATGTCGGGCAGCGTCGCTTTCGGATCGCCCAGGATCGCAACCTTGGCCGGATAGTTCTTGCCGATCTGCCATGGATCGGTGTCGAGATGGATGAGCGGCAGTCCGGCCGGCCACGGATTGATGTTCGACGGCAACGACCAGGTGAACAAATCGCCGCCGACCGAGAACACGAGGTCATGCTTGTCGAGCACGTCGCGCACGCCGGCCTGCGAGCGTGTCATCATTCCGCGATAAAGCGGATGCGACGCCGGAAACGAAGCGGTGCTGGGGATGAACTCGACATAGACCGGCGCGGCGATCGCTTCCGCAAGCGCAACGAGTTCCTTGTGGGCGCGGCTCTGTGCCACGGCGTCGCCGGCGATAATGACCGGCCGCTCGGCCTTGGCGAGCATGTCGGCGGCGGCCGCGACGGCGTCGGCGTCGCCGCGAATGCGCGGTGCGACCCGGGTCGGCTCGAGCAGATCGATGTCAGCGTCGTTTTTGAGGATGTCGCCGGGCAGCGCCAGGAAAACCGGACCGGTCGGCGGCGCCAGCGCGGTTTTCACGGCGCGGTGCACGTAGATCGGCAAATCCTCGACGCGATGAACTTCGGCGGCCCATTTGACGAAGGGCCGCGCCAGCGTCGGCAGGTCGGCGGTGAGCACCGGCTCGGCGACCACGTATTCCAGATCCTGCTGGCCGGCGGTGACCAGCACCGGCGCGTTGGCCTTCATGGCGTCGTAGAGCATGCCCATGGCGTTGCCGAGACCGGGCGCGACGTGAAGATTGAGTACCGCGAGTTCGCCGGAGGCCTGGGCATAACCGTCAGCCATCGCCATCAGCGCCGCCTCCTGGAGGCCCAGAATGTAGCGGATGTCATTCTCGACCGCGAAGGCGTCCATGAGCGGCAATTCAGTCGTGCCCGGATTGCCGAACATGACCCTGACGCCTTCCTGCCTGAGCAGATCGAGGAAGGCGCGTTTTCCAGACATCACGGGCAAGATTGTCTCCCATTTGTTACGCGGTGAAATGATAGCACGTGCGTTGCGGTCTTGCACCCAAATTGGGCGCATGTTAGTTGTGGCTATGCGGATCATCGCCCGGCGCACCTTGCGGGATTTCGTTGGGGCGCGCAGAGGGTACAAGGATCAAGCGGCGCTGAAGAGTGCATTGGATGCTTGGTTCCATGAAGCGAAAAAAGCAAGATGGTCGAGTGCGGCCGATGTGAAGCGCCAATACGCGACCGCCAGCATCGTGTCGTCCGATCGAATCGTGTTTAACATAAAGGGAAACGATTATCGTTTGGTGGTGGCTGTGGACTTTGCAAAAAGCATCGTGTGGATCAAGTGGCTCGGTACGCATAAGGACTATGACGGGATCGACGTGAAACAGGTGCAGCATGGTGGGTGAAGTAAAGCCAATCCGCTCGAAACGCGATTACGAATCGGCGCTCAAGGAGGTCGAGCGTCTGTGGGGCACAAAGTCGGGAACGCGAGACGGTGACCGATTGGATGTCCTGGCGACGCTCATCGACGCATATGAGGAGGGGCACTATCCGATAGACCCTCCCGATCCCATAGAGGCCATCAAGTTCCGCATGGAACAGCAAGGGCTTACGCGACGGGACCTGGAAGAAATCATCGGTACGCGCACGCGGATCGCCGAGGTCCTGAACCGGAAGCGCGGACTTTCGATCGGAATGATCCGCCGCCTGCACGAACGCCTTGGCATTCCGGCGGAAGTGTTGATCAGGCCGACACGGAAGGACGCGGCCTAGGTCTTCCGTTGCTTCGCTAGCGAGGCGGCCAAAAAACTGATGCGTCCACGGGGTTCTTACGCAAGACCTGATTTGTGAGTTGCCAAGATCCGGAGCTCTGTTGTTGCACGACATCGAAGTCCTGAATGACGCCTCCCGTGGCAGTTGGCCATGAAAGATCGAGGTAGGTCTGTCCGGCCGCCGTACTCTCAAGAGAGGTGCCTTGTGCGACTAGCGTGTAGTAGTCGGGGTCAGCGCACGCCTGTGAATAGAAGGTCCATGGCTGAGTGTAGTTGTTGGCCTGCGCATTTCCCACCAAGTATGGAGCGAGCGGCACCGGATTGGGGTTGTTGGGATCGACGGCTCCGACACTCTGAAAACCGTTGTTCATCAACTGCGTCAGAACCTGGATGTCCTCCTGTGCCTCAGCTGTGTATCCCGCCGCGCTCGGATGGAGTTGATCCGACATATAGGCGCTGGTCGCAGGCGAGGTGGTCCCATAGAGGCTCTGTTGGGTGTCGAGAACGAAGACGTTTGGATAGACATTCGTGAAGGCATCCACTGCTTGTTTGAGGATGGTGCTATAGGCCTGCGCGGCAGAATTTGGTGTGACGTAATTGTCGCCGTTGACATTCGTCGTGAGCAGCGAATTTTCCGTTTTCAATAGGATATCGGTATTCGGAGAACAGGACCGCACAGTGTCGAGCAGCTGCCGCTCCATGGCCTCCGCTTGTGCGAGGTTGGTGTTTCCGGTGCGCACGTCATTGATAAGCGGGCCGCGAATGATCAACAGGTTGGGCTTGACGGCGCAAATTCCGCCAATGCCGGTGCTTGTAGCGGATGTGTTCGCGAGCATGGAGGAGAGCGTCGCGCCATTGTTGCCGAAGTTGAGCAATTGTTGGGAGGCGATCCCTCCGGTTGATGTCGTCGAGACGTTCGTGCACTGGGTATCAGTGCCCTCAGCGGTAAACGTGAATTGGTCGCCGGAGACGGCAGTGACGATGCCCGACCCGATACACTGGGGCAAAGTGCCGGCGTTCGGTTCGACCGTGACGAACTGACCGACGGTAAAGCCCGAAGGAGAGCCTAGAACAACCGTCACGTCTCCGTTGCTGTCTGCGGAGAGGCTCTGCAGGTCTTGGTGGATATTCATGCCAGCGAGAATGCCACCGGCTATGTCTTGCCGGGCCATGGTCGTGTACCAATTGGTGGCCGCCCATACAGTCGAATTGCCGAAATAAACGATTGTATCGCTGGCAACATTGCTGGCGGCGAAGTTCGCGAGCTTTGGAGTAACACTCGCGCCGCCAAGAAACTCGACGACGCGTGTCGTAGGGCGCTCGTCGATGATGGGGAGGCCCGTCGGATTGTACCAGCTGGTCGTGTCGGTCGTGAGCGGAGAGATTACCACACAGCCGGATGTCGAGCTGGCGGCGGTGATTGCGTTTTGTATGGACGAATATTGGCTCGCGTTATAGCAGCCATCATCGATTTGCGAGAGTGCGGACGTAAAAACAGCCGTTGTCGCGAAGAGACTTGTCGAGGTCGCACCGCCGAAGATGGTGAGGCCTCCAGTCGGCGTGCCGTTGCCGATCGTGGAGGATGCGTAGGCGGTCAGGCCGCCGTTGAATTGCGTGAGTGTACTTGTGGCGTTGCCGGTGAGGGCGAAGGGGTACGCTGCACGGATGGAGGCGGAGAGGTTGGCGAAGGTCGGGAGGCCAAGAGATGAGGTCGCGGTGAGAGTGTAGTTCGTGCCGTTGCCGACCAAGAGCTGGCCGTATGACGGCGTCGAGAAGATACCCGTGCCGCCGCTTCCGACGCCGAGCGCGTTGGTGAGGTTCAGGGTGTTGGCGTTCAGTGTGGAGGTGAAGGTTGATGACGCATTTGATATCAGACCATTGGTGAGGGTGAGGAGTGAGGAGAAGGTGTTGGCGCCTGAGAAGGTGTTGTTGTTGCCCAGCAGAGTTGAAGAAGCTGCGGTGATGGTGACGGTGCCGCCTGCCGAGAGTAAGGTGCCGTTGATGGTGCCGAGCGAGCCGGTGAGAAGGCCGGCGCCTATCGAGCTAGTCGATACGACCTGGCCCGAGGCGTTCACGCTAAGGAGCGCGCTGGTGAGGTTGGCGAGCGTGAGCTGGCCCACGCTGTTAAAGCTAGACGTTGCGGTGGCGCCGAATGATGCGACGTTGAATACGGAAAGCTGCGTCGTCGATGCTCCTGCCGCGAAGATCTGCAGCGCGCTCCAGATGTTTTGCGATGAGGTTGAAACGTTGCTTGATCCGCCACCACCACCCGAGGCGATGCCAAGCGATGAGGTCGAGACGAGATTGTAGCCACCGCTTCCATTTCCAAGAAGCAATTGCCCGAACGTCGGCGAGTTTGAGATTCCGGTGCCGCCATAAGCGGTTGAGATCGTGCTGGTAGAGGGAAAGTAGTTTAGCGCGGGAATTTCGGCGGCCGTGAGGTCGGAAAAGTTCACGCCCGCATTCGCTCCAGCGTATGGAACCATGGGGTTGCCGTCTGCCGCGACGTATTGCGGCAAGGGAGTGCTATGGCTCACGGCGAGCAGCTGTTCTACTGATGAGCCGAGTGCCGTCATCGCGGCATTGAACTGATTGCGCGTGACGAAGGCGCTCGCATTGAAGGCGGGCGCCTGTACCACTTGATAGATGACTGGCGAAGGATCAGCGGTCGGCGGACTTCTTGACTGCGGCGACGTTGTCGCTGTCGCAGCGGATTCCTCATTTGCCGCGAGGGTAGTGGAGACGGGAAGCGACGCGACGCCTAACGCGGCTGACGCCGCCATTGCAGCGGGAAGTTGCTTTGGCGCATGCTTATAATTCGGCGCCTTCGCTGCTGCGAATTGATGGCCTTCAAACAAGAGTGCGAAGTCCTGCGCGAGCGAGGCGATTGAATTCGCTACAGTGGTCCAGAGCTGGAGAGTATCTGTTACTGGATCGTTGATTGGCACCGCCACCGAGTCGGCGTGGGCAAGGGGCGCAGCCAGTAGGCCGACCGTCAGTATCGCCCCGACTATTGACCGCTTCACCCCTCAATTATGAGGCTTCCCTGAAGACTGACTGTTAGGGGTGGGGATAACCGAGTGAGGTTTAGTTTGTTGATCCGAAGACACCAACGAGTCG